>VMDK01000031.1 GCA_008080835.1 Sphingobacteriia bacterium
TGTAAGATCCATGACGGGTCATTGATCCTTTGCAACCCAAAGCCCAGTTGATCCTGAATCTCACCCAGGAGTTCACACATATCTCCCTTAAAGGTAAGAATAAAAGCTGGCTTCAGATGCCGCAGCTCTAACTCAACAAGCTCTCGGGTTGCTTGATAGTATTCACCTTTTAAATTCCAAGCTAGCCCACCTTCGGGATGTATGTCCTTTTGTCCCTGATTGAGGGAGTATTTATAGAAATTGGTAACTGCCACGTAGTGGTGAACCTCATCCAATGGGATCTTCAATCCATTTCTTATATAGAGAGCCAATCCTGCTAATGCGGCAGTTACTCCCCTCTTGAATGGCTCTACCTGAACATTGTGAAACGAAAATGAACCTGAAGGATACTTTGTATTCATTTTGAAATCATAATACAATCGGTCGACCAGCTTATTTGGATTTCCCTGATACATTTCACGTATTCCACCTGTGAACGAAATGTTCTGCGCAGTAGAATAGAGCATAAGCCCGCCTTCCGAGAATTTATTACCTACAAATGGGACATAAGGAGGAAAAAGCTGTCCATTGTCGAACTTGGACGACATCAAATTGCGAAGATCAGAACTGAAACCAGGATCATAATTTTCGAATTGGTTTCTTAGTCTTTGCATGATTCGGGATTGGTTAAGTCAACTTACCGCCTGCACCAGCAAATTCTCCGCTACCTTCTGGCTCAGCACCTCATTTTGTCGGCTACCGTAACTCACGTGTACCGAATTATCGAAAGATTCTACGCTTAGCAGCTTCAAGCGGGTACCGATGCGAATATCACGACCGTCAAGATACAAGAGCAGTTCTTCTGGAGTGGATTTTAAGGCGGAAAGACGAACAGTAGTTCCTGGTTTGCACTCGGTGAGTACTAGTAATTCCCGTTGAACTACATTCCCCTTTTTGTCGGGGATAGGGGACCCGTGCGGGTCGAGCGTGGGAGAACCCAGCAGTTCATCCATACGGTCGAAGAAGCGCTGCGATTGTATATGCTCGATCTGTTCGGCTACGTCGTGCACTTCTTCCCATCCAAAGCCCATTTGCTCTACGAGGAACATCTCGGTCAGGCGGTGCTTCCTAACGATCAGGGCTGCTTTCTTCGCGCCTTTCTTCGTGAGTTTGATGGGTTTGTACTTTTCGTATTTCACAAAGCCCTGCGCATGCAAGTTCTTGATCATGGAGTTACTGGTCGGACTGCTTACCTGCAAGGCACCGCTGAGATCCGACATGGACACTTGGCCCTTGTCGTCCTGCAGATTGAACAGTGCTTTCAGATAATTCTCCTCAGTAACCGATGCCATGGATCGCCTTTGATTTTCGAGCAACGAAGATAGGACAGAAGAACAAACCTTTTGTTCGTCCAGAAGTTTGGATATTTGCGGCATAGATCAACGAGGTATGAGCGATATCAATTGGCAGGAGATCGGTGGTTTTGAAGATATCACCTATAAAAAATGTAACGGCGTTGCACGCATCGCATTCAACAGACCGGAAGTGCGGAATGCGTTCCGACCCAAGACAGTTGGAGAACTGTACAAAGCGTTCCTGGATGCACGAGAAGACACCTCCATTGGGGTAGTCCTGTTTTCGGCTGAAGGGCCATCACCGAAAGACGGAGTGTACTCTTTTTGCAGCGGAGGTGACCAGCGAACAAGAGGACACCAGGGCTATGTCGATGACGACGGAATGCCTCGATTGAATATCCTCGAGGTACAACGCCTGATCCGCTTTATGCCCAAGGTGGTCATTGCAGTGGTTCCGGGATGGGCTGTTGGCGGTGGACATAGTCTGCACGTAGTATGCGACATGACCCTGGCAAGCAAGGAGCACGCCATTTTCAAACAAACCGATGCCGATGTGACCAGCTTTGATGGCGGTTATGGCTCAGCATATCTAGCCAAGATGGTTGGCCAAAAACGAGCCCGCGAGATCTTTTTCCTCGGTCGAAACTATAGTGCACAAGAGGCTCACGAGATGGGAATGGTCAACGCGGTGGTACCTCACGAAGAACTGGAAGCCACGGCTTTCGAATGGGCACAAGAGGTACTGGCGAAATCACCGACCTCGATCAAGATGCTCAAGTTTGCCTTCAACCTCACCGATGACGGAATGGTAGGTCAGCAGGTATTTGCCGGTGAGGCGACCCGACTTGCGTACATGACCGGCGAGGCCAAAGAAGGACGCAACGCCTTCCTTGAAAAACGCAAACCAAACTTCAAGGACATCAAGTGGATCCCATAAGTGGAACGGGATTTGTTAAATATTAACTGATCCGCTCAAAAATATAGAGCATCTTTAATACGTATACTTGCATATAATTTGAATCAAACTATGAAAACACTTCTTTCGCTCACATTGCTTCTGACTTTTGCCGTTAGCGCTGTTGCCGGCGACATCAAGGATTATGTCGGAAAATGGAACTACACAGAATTCGACGTGAACCTTCGCCCTGAGAAAAAAGCCAAGGTCGATCAGTTCTTTCAGGACATGTACATCGAATTCAAAAAGGATATGACGTACTCGGCCAAGATCATGGGCACCGTGGAATCAGGAACCTGGGAATTGAATGACGATAATTCCATCACGATCACCAACGGACGAGGAGACTCTAAAAAAATGCAGATCTCCGGTTTTAACGGTGAGACCATGACCATCGACATGGGTTACGGAGGCTTTATCATGAAGAAGGAAAAAGAAGACGAAGAGGAAGCCGAAGAAACAGGTCACGATCACGGTTCACACGATCATGATCACGATCATTGATCGGAACCAGGAAGACATAAAAAAAGGGAGCCATTGAGCTCCCTTTTTCTTTATGCAGGTTTTCCTAGTGTTTGGATGCGTTCTTGAACCACTCCACGAGCAGCTTGCGCTGATCATCGGATAAATTCGCTTTGGAGTGCATGATCGCATACCCTTTCAGCGGCATTTCACCCTCACTCACCAGCTCATAACATTCTTCAAATTTGTGTTTCTTGCGTTTCTCCTTATAGGTTGACCACTCGGAAAAATTCATCTCTTCTCTGCCTTCGTCGATATGATCCTTAATGATCCAGCTCGCCGGAGCGAAATTGGAATACCACGGATAGATCGTCTCGAAGGAATGGCAGTCGTAGCACGCTTGCTTGATGATCTCTCCTACTTCATGGTCCACATTCTCTACGGTTAAAAAGTCCTGCTCAGCAGGATATGCAGGATTCGTTTTGTCGATCCTGAAGAATTGCATGATCACCAGGACCACGAGCAACACCAACAGTATTTTCTTTATCATGGTTTGACAATTGAGCGTCGGAACACGCCGTCGTTGCTCAAGGACACCTCGATGGTGTAGAGCCCTTTGGCAATATCCGAAGTTGAAATTGTAGCCAAGTTACTATTCGAATACGAACGTTCCAAAACCTTTCGACCATCCACTGAATAGATCCTGATCGAACTGATGGTCTGCCCTTCATCTGCATTCACCTTCAACTCAGTCGTAAAAGGGTTAGGTGATACCGACAAATGCGTGATCGGCAATACGCGAACTCCAACATCATCCTTCTTGGCCGATTGTTGAAATCCTTGCCTCATTTGAAGGGAACCGGCTTGCTTCAGCATCACCACGTTCTCTCCTATCGTATGGCTAACGGTGATTCCACCCGCTGTTCGAACACTCCCTGCGGTGGCAACAACCGACCTATCGATCTGCTGCGCCTCGGTGTGGATCGCAGCGCACAACAGGACCGGTAGAATGATCTTCTTTACGATCCTCATTATTTCTGCGATTTAAGTTCTTCTACTTCTTTCTTCAGTTCCTCGATCATCACCTGCTGCTCTTGCAAGGCTTTGGTAAGAACAGGAATGAGAGACATGTAATCTACTGAATTGTACTCTTTAGTGATGATATCCTCCTTCTTTTCAGTCGGGTTCTCAATATGCTTTTGTTTGTGAACGAGATTCGGGAAAACTTCCTCAAGGTCCTGTGCAAGGAAACCGAATTGCTCGCCTTCCGGCAAATTCATTGTGGTCTGCGACTTGTCGAAAGAATAGGTCTTAGGCTGAAGTTGCATTACCTTGTTCAAAGCTGTTGGCATGGTTTCGATGTCTTTTTTCAAGAACTGATCTGAAGGACCGGTAAGCGTACCTGTATAGGTCAGGTCTCCATCGAAATACCCGGCAACTGCAGTTGATGCACTATCGGCAACGGCGTATACACCATAGTTACTGTTCGACGAATTTCTCAATGCCAGGAAGAATCCACCGATGTTAAATGTTCCCGTACCGTTACTGTAGCTGTATACTCCATAGTTCCGTACATCAGATTCTTCGGCCAGGGTATATAGACCGTATGAGTTATCGGCTTCCGATCCAGCGATCGCAAGGACACCGTAACTGGTCGCACCATTCACGGTACTGCTACCGGTAGTCACTGCAAGATTGCCAATCACCTCGGCGCTGGAATTGATGTCTCCTACTTCGCGCACGACCCAACCGCCTGCATTTGAAGCCGGACTTGGATAGAGTCTGTAGTCAGCCAAAATGTTCACACCACTTCCGCTGGTAAGCGAATCCCAAACATGAAGTCGGGAAGTTGGACTGGTTCGGTTGATACCCACGTTGTCGTTTGCGCCTGAGTAAATGTTATTTCCGGACTTGCTCCATACAGACGAACTACTTCCTCCTCCGGAAGAGTCGTTAGCCGGTGCCCAGTTGCTTCCGTTCCATTTCAGAACTTGTCCGCTGGTCGGTGCAGTGCTGCTCACGTTACGTCCCTGGATCTGATTGGCATTCCAAATAGCAGAATTGCTACTCGCGCTGATCGTTCCCGATGCAATGGATATGCCTGTACCTGATGAATAGCTGGTGTTATCGTCAGTGGACAATGCCCATGTGGATCCGTTCCATTTCAAGATCTCACCATTGCTCGGACTTACTCCGGTTACGCTGTTCCCCTGGATGCTCGATGCATTCCACATCGGTGTTGAGGAATTTGCAGAGAATGTGGTGCCATTCAAAGACAACCCTGACCCCGCATTGTATGAATTCATATCATCATTGGCCAATCCCCAATTGGAACCGTTCCATTTCAAAATGCTTGCGTTGGAAGGAGTTGAAGTAGTGACATCTCTTCCTTAAATTTTTGAAGCATTCCAGATGTTGTTGTCGTTCTCGGCAGCGATCTCTGTTCCGTTGATATCGATACCCGCTCCCTCAGTGTAGCTGCTTCCTGTATTATCTGTTCCGACAACCCAGTTGGTTCCATCGAATTTCAAAACGGCATTGTTTGACGCACCGCTCGTGTTCACATCACTCAGATCGTTCAGATTGATGGAAGGAAGTTGCTCAACTTCCATTGCTTTCTTACTGTAAAGCGAGTAAGGCACACTTTGCAACTGCACGAGTCCCATGTTCACATATCCATCTCCCTTGTCGACTTCTACTTTCACAAAGTGATTGCTTCCGCCCCAATTAATAGAGCCAAAGGAACCGGAGAGAACCGATCCTTGTCCGACCACCAGACTCACATGTCTGTTATCCGATGTTGATAGTACATGAGTCTCTTCGTATTCTTTCACAGTACCGCTTACGCCACTGTATACTCCAACGCGCATGGTGACTGATGTATTTGCCAGGGCATCTCCTGTATTGTCAGTGATGACTGCTTGATAGTTGATCCCTTCGGGCGATTGGGCCATTGAGTTGACCGCTGCAAAAGCGATGAAGAAGATCGAAAATAGGGTTGCTCGTAGTTTGTTCATTTTGTCTGATTAAGTGGGGAAAAATAGTAATTATAGGTTACTACTTGTCTTTTAGAAATGTCATTTAACGATTTAAGAATTCATTAATGATCGGCCTCACCGTGTCGGGATCCAATTTTTCCAATGGATGCGGTTGAGCCGTGACTTCCCGATATTCAGCGCTACCAAGACACTCAGTGGCCCAAATGCTTTCTTCACGACTCACCATGTTATCATTTTCTCCCCGCAGAACCAGGAATGGAGTAGTGATGTTGTTGAGGTCTTCATCGACAAGTGCGCGACCTTGCTTCCCTAGTCCGATCATCATATCAGCAGTGGCTTGAAGCAATGCTTTCCAGTTACTTTCCCCATGTTGCATGCTGAGGTGGTTGGCAAAATTGGGCACCTTATCGCTGATAATGTCCGGATCCAATTTGCTGATCTCAGCGTCCGTCGACTCAGGATCCCAGTGCCATTTGGTTCCAAGAGTAATGATCTTACCGATAATCTCCGGTTGTTTGCCAGCTGCGATGGTGGCTACATATCCTCCCATGCTGTAACCGAATATATCCACTCCATTCAAGTCATGCTCCCGAATGAATTCCAGAAGTTGATCGGCTAAAATATCAAGATCGAATGCGCAGTCGTCGGACGCTTTATTTCCATGACCTTGGAATTCCATACGTATGACATCGTGATCCATTCGAAGGCTCTCATACATCTTCTGGGTTTGATGATCAGAACCCAATGCACCATGCAGAAGGAGAATTTTATTCATAGTTATTTGGTCTTGAGTTTCATTGAATAGTTTGTGAAAGCCACGCCATCTATACTCACTGTTTGTTCCACTACTAGTTTAAAACCGAATCTCTCGAAAAATGGGCGTGCGGTGATACTCACATCGCTGGCCATTTCTTCACCTTGTGATAGACCTTCGATGAGATGTTGCATCAGCTGGCTACCGATGCCTTGACCCTGATGGTCAGCATGGATATAGAATAGAACGAGATATCCATTTTCAGTCCAGGTCACCACTCCAGCGATGTCATCACCTTTGGTAGCTACCAGGCCACTTTGCTCCGCCAAGCGAGTTTCCATCCGGTCGACCAATTCCAGTCGGCCTGACCATTTCTCCACTTGTTCTGACGAATAATCTCTGTTGTTCACTCTTCGCACGGTGTCTGCACACAATTGACAAATCGCCGGAGCATCTGAAACTTGAGTTTTTCTGATCTGCACAGCCTTACTCATCGGATAGTGCGCTTTTTCTCGTAGCGATACTTGTATGCGTCGAGCGTTGCTTCCAATGAGAATGGATCCTCCGTAAGATCTTCCAGATCTATGTCGATCCGTGTCATGAAAGTTTCGGGATCTTCGTCATCGAGTGCATCCGGGATATCCATCTCCAGTTCCACATCCAGAAGGAGCTCGAACAACTTTTGTTGCATAGTCAGAGCCTTGACCTGATAGTTCTTTATCTGATCCCATCTGTAAAGCACCCCCTGCCATTCGACACCTTTGTCATCAATGACCAGCAACTTTGACTTGCTTCTGAGTTTTTTCCACTCGAGGAAAGCCAGCACGAAGAATATCAAAGCCGCAATTCCGGCTTTTGGGGTTTCGATCATCAAATAGAGGGAGATAACCAATCCGATCGCGTACGCGATGAAGTTCGTGTTTCCCTGTTTGTACTCAGTCCTGTCGGGATACTTCCGGTCGTCGACCTCCTCTAAGGTGGTCGCTTTGTTATCGAGGACAATGTACAGCTGCTGTAATCGATCTTTCTGGGATCGTGAAACCATTTCCCAGCGGGTGAATATGTGATGTCTGGGCCAAATGAGCTGACGATTGATCGCTTTTTGCTCGAGTAATCGATAATCGCTCACTTTGGGATAGGCCCACAGTCTCCATTTGACTGCTTGAACACCCCATAGCCAGGTGCTTAGAAAGATCCCGATCACCACGGAAACAATTGCAGAGATTACGGCCATGTCTCCGGAAAAACTTTGAAATAACACGTAGGCTATGCCGATGGATCCGGCGAATATTGCCAGCGGCAGCCATTTGAGAAAGACATTGGCTCTCTTGAGCGCATCTTGAATGCTGAGCTCTCCACTCATCGTTTCCGAGAATTGAGGTAATGATCCAGGGAGTACTTACCCGGACCAAGGAGCATGATGACCATATAGCCCACCAGATATAGCAGGGCAAATTCTTTCTTTCCCCAAGGATCGTCGCCATGCACGATGAATGCTGCCACCATCATGGTGATGATGGGTGGGATCACTGCCCATCGGGTTTTGAAGCCTACGATCAACAAGACTGCACAAACCAGCTCCGCAAAAATGGTCAGGTACAATGAAATATCCGGTCCGAGCCAGATCGGGTCAGCAAAGCTGATGTCTCCCGGAGCGAACAACTTCATGAGTTTACTGTAACCATGAGGGATCATCATTCCTCCAAATCCCAATCGGGCGATCAATTTAGCTCTGTCGGCAAAAATCTGTTCCCTGTTGTGTGAATGCATATTCAACCTTGAACGACAAATCTAGTGATTCGTTCGCAGCTGCTACGCTCACCCGAAATAATGCTTCCACCAGCCTCTGAAGCCGGCATGTTTCCCTGCGTACGGACGAAACCGACCACCGGAACGGATCACACGGTCGCACCGCTCAGCCTCCTTGCGGGCGCGCAACTGGTGGCTCATGAACACCGGTTTGATCTCCTTCAGGGCCATCTTGTCTCGGTACTTCGCGAATTGGGTAAAACCATAGGTCTTCAAGTGGGCGTACTTATCCCGAATGGCAAGCAATGCCAGGTCAAAAGTATCCTGATTCCACTCTTCTATCTGCACTGCACGTTGCAACAACCGCTCCCTGCCTTCGGGATAATTCAACTGTAAATAGACCGCAACAAAGTATTCAAGCAGTTCTACATCCGTCAAAGGAACCTCCTCCCAGAACTCTTCAGTGATCTCTTCTGTATCGATCCTTCGTATCTGTGCAGCGATCTTCCTGTCAATGCGCATGAGCTTCAATTCTTTCCTAAGCCACTTCCTTTCGGCCCGGGCGACTAATATAAGACGTTCATACGCTTCGATCGTTTCTCTGTCCACGTTCTGATGAGATTTAATGTTCGAAAAGCCATCCATGCACTTTCAGTTTTGCATAGTGATAACTCCCTGATACAAGTATACCGGGCACAATTTGAAGAGGGTTTGCGAAGGGAGAAGAATGTATCGCGTTGGGAATATTCTCCGGATTTTTTAAATCCTTGGTAGATCCTTTTTGGTCAGATCGTGGTCGATGTTCCCGGTGTTGACCGTGCTTGCAGGTTCGAACAGCATGACATGTACTTCTTCCGGTGCTATTGGTCTGTGCATGACCCCGCGTGGGACCACAATGAATTCACCCGGACCGATCGTGACCGTGCGTTCATCCGGATCGCGCAGTTCCATGATCAAGGTTCCTTTGACCACGTAGAACAACTCATCTTCTTCCTGGTGATCATGCCAGATGAATTCACCTTTAAGCTTGGCTAGTTTTACATGCTGACCATTGAGTTCGCCCACTATATGCGGTGACCAATGCTCATTGATCTTGTCAAGCTTTTCGGCAATATCGACCGGAGTAAGCTTCATCAGAATGGAGTTTTGATGTTCGGATTCAACTCCTTGGCTTTGTCATAAGCCTTTTTCGCTTCAACCCGGTTTCCCATATTGTTGTAAGTCAAGCCAAGATAGTAGTAGAGATCCCCACTATTTGGGGCGTACTTGATCGCCTCCTTGAAATACATCACGGCCTTTTCATGGTCGCCAAGCGTGCCATAGCAGGATGCGATCCCACGCAATCCGTCGACATAACGAGGATCTTTCTGAATGACTTCCTTATAGATCTCCAGAGCCTTTTTTCGCTGACCTCGGTTGAAATAGATGACAGCCATGTTGTTCAGCATGATCGCAGTTCCACCGGTTAGCTCTCTGGCCTTTTGATAGTATTCCAATGCCTTGTCGTGATCATTCAAGCGATAATATGCCAGTCCCAATGCTCCGAGAGCATCGCCGTATCGAGGATAGATCTCAATGGCTCGCTCAAATGCCACCACCGACTCCTGGAGCCCTTTGAGCTTTTCATTCTGATCTTCGAGTCGAACGGCCTGTTTCATGGTTCCCAAGCCGTAGTAATAATGCGACCGAGCACTGTTCGAAGAGGTCTTCACGTCAGTCGTATACAAGACCATGTTCTCTGCCCAGGCTTTGTTTCGATCTATGGTTTTGTAGCCATAAATGAGGACAACCAATACAGTAACGATAGTTGTAGTCTGTCGGCTGTTCCCCAAAAAGTCCTTGATGTCCTTCGCCTGCCCTTCTTTCGCCTTGAGATACTTCATCAACAAAACACCGATCACCAATGCAAATGCGAACGATGGCACAAAGAGCAGTCGCTCTCCGAAGTTGGTTCCAATGGTGATGATCAGGTTGGTATAAAGGGAAATGCTCGCGGCGAAGAATAAGATCGCATAACTATAAACACTTTTGCTTTTCCAACCGCGATAAGCCAGATAACCAAGCCCGGCTATGACCAGAATACTCAAAAGGAATTTAGGGTCTGAAACTCCGGCAACATCGATCTGCGCCAGTGAATAATCATTGGAGAGTGGATGCGGGAAAATGAGCTTCCACATATAGAGTCCAACGATCTTTATCGCTGTGGCAAATCGCTCTGCTCCCTCTAGTTTTACAAGAAAATTGTCGATCGGATCGACAAAGTCAATGCCTCCTACCTTGCCGATGATGCTACTACGGATCCCGATGTAGGCTAAAGCAGCAGGGACATACATCAAAGTAGTCGTGACTACTTTCTTAATTGGAAGATCTCTGAAGAACCATAAGGTCAGCGGAATGACCGCTAAAAATGTGATGGCACTCTCTTTGGCAAGAAAAGCCAGGAAGTAGACCAGCACAGAACTGACCAATCGCACGACGCCTCCCCTATCTACATAGCGCAGCATGAGCAATAAACTGCCAACGAGCAGGACGAAGCTCAATAACTCATCCCGACTCTTGATATTCGCTACCACCTCCGTATGAATAGGGTGAGCGATATATAACGCGGTGATGATGAATGCGAGAAACGGCTTTCGCTCCCTGAACATTGCCTGGAGGAAGAGAAACATCAAGACCGCCAAGGCACCATAGAGTAAAATATTCACCCAATGGTGTATGGACGGGTTGTTCGGAGAAAGTTCCCATTCCACAGCGAACATGACCAGAGACAAAGGACGGTAGAGCGATCCCTGATTATTCCAGTATCCGTAGCGATACGAGGTTTTCCAAATGATCGGGATGCCTTCCGTACCGCGTTTCACGACCCAATTGCTTTCGATCACCGACATGTCGTCGAGCACGTATTCGTGGTTTCGGGTATTGAAGTACAGTAGGAATGCTTCGGCGAAGAGCACGAGCATGAGCACTGGCATGAGTTTGCTGGAAACGCGAGCAACACTCTTCTGCGGGGTCGGTCTTTTATTTGACCGTTTCTGCTTGACTGCCTTACCCGTGGCTTTCTTCTTTTGTGGACTGCTCATTTCTCAAGCAAATGTATTGAACTTGGTAATTAAGATTCCGGTTCCGCGATGATATGATCCTCTCCCACATCTCCGGTAAATTTTGTCTCGATCTTCTCACACGCCTCTCGCATCCGCTTTCGGATGTCCTCCACTTCCGGTGGCATATTATTTCCTGCTTCTTGGTAAGTCTTCCCATCGGGCCACAATGCGTAGGCAAAGAATTCCCGGACATCGGCTTCTGATCGGTGCAGTCTTGAGCCCAAACTACCCTCGTACTTCCGGATCATCAGCGTGAGGTCTTCCCAGGCTTTGACGAATTCGTTCTCCGTTTCCGGATGAGTTCGGAACAGGTAAATGGCAGCGTACATGTTAGCGTAATGATTGAAAATACTTTAATAATATGCGGTCTTCTTGTTGGACGATGGTGTAATAAGCACCTTTCCCTCCATCAGCGGGTTCGTAAGTGGTACTGTCTGCATTCCACCGATTGTTGGGATCCTCGAAGAGATGATTCACAAATTGAAATACATCCGACTTCGTGATATCTTCCAACATAAAATCGATGCGCACTTGATAGCCGACTTCGTCGCAATCGTAGTATCGATACTTGATTCCCTCCTCGTATTCGCGTTCCCAATCACATATACAACTGTCGCAATCGGGATAGATCTGAAGGATCTTGCGATCCATCGGTGAATAGTATTTGTTCAAATAATTCAGCGTTACCTCAAGCATGGTATCTCGCTGTTCCATGAACCGTTTTGATGGCACCGGAAGAGGCCCGAAATGATCGTTGGTGGAGTTCTTCAAACAAGACGGCAGGAATAACAGGCCGATGATCAGTGTGATGAGAAATTTGTGCGAAGCCGCCATAGAGTTGCTGTTGTGCATGTCAAACATACACAAGCTTGCACGTTCAAGGAAATGGTAGTTCTCTACAAAGTACCGCCGGTGCGAAAGGGAGTGTACAATTCTATTGTCCTACCAGCTCGGCATCAACAAAGAATTTGGCAAACACATTGACCTCATGATCGCGAGTGATCAATTCATCGGTGACAGTTTCCAGCCGCAGCTGAAAGGTCTCTTTATCCATGTACTTCTTGACGTTCTCACCGGTAGTCTCGAGGACAAGCTTTTTTCCGATATCCTCGGGAATATCCTCGATCGATGCGATCATTTTCTCATCCAATCCCTCTGCTGAAAGAAAAACCCGCAACGCCTTTAGGAAGCCAAAATCGGAATTTTCCGGACTCGTGAGCTCCAATTCTCCCCGTTGAAGAATCACTTGCTCGATGCGGTCTTTTCGCGTGTCGTTCAACTCATAATTCGTGGCTGAGTTCGATTCAATATCCGGAGTGAATACGTTGAAAGGTAAGTTTATGGCAGAGGACGACGGGATGATTGCCGTAGAATGATATTCGATCTCAAACTGGGTGAGTTTGTCTACTCCTTTGCACGACAGGATTCCTGTTAGTGCAAGCAGAATGAAGAAGAAGCGAGAGACTATAGACATGCGTAGTGTTCAATAAATAACGAGATTAGCCGTGCGATAGTTTAGTGATCGCATCCACCAATGCCTCTAGTTCTGACGTGGTGGTATACACATTTGGAGTGATCCTGCATCCCTTCACGCCCGGTCGGTCTATGCCTACAGTCCAGATATTGAATTCATCCATGAGACTTTGGGCCAGTTGTTTCGGTGGGATACCCTCGATGCCTACGTTGGCTATTGCGCAGGAACGGTCAGGATCTCTTGGAGTATTCATGATCACCTTGGGTAGATCACGGACCCTATCAGACCAGTATCTCTGTAAATACCGAAGTCGTTCGGTTTTTCGCTGAGCCCCGATCATGTGAAAGTGATCGATCGCGTCAACGATACCCATCATGGTATGCACCGGTGTGGTTCCGGTATGACTCAGTCGTTTGATATCGCCGGGTTCTTTCTTGTCCTCGGCCAACAGTGGCCAGAGTTCAGGAATGCGCTCTTTTTTTACATACAACAGGCCATTTCCAAGTGGGGCACTCAGCCATTTATGCAGACTGGTACCGTAATAATCACAGTCTAGGTCGCGCACAGAAGTGCGTACGTGCGCGAATGAATGGGCGCCATCTACCATGACCTGCACTCCGAGACCATGTGCCATATCGCAGATCTTGCGGACCGGCAATACTTGTCCTGTAATGTTGACCATATGACAGACCATGAGCAATTTGGTCTTCTCGTTGATCTGAGATCGGTAGAGATCCACGATCTCGTCGTCGCTTTGTGGATCGTTTGGAAGACTCACCTTGCGCAACGTGATGCCATACCGCTCTTCCATGAGTCGGAACATATTGAGCATGGCCCCATAATCCTGCAAGGCCATGACCGCTTCATCACCTTTTTTCCAGTGTATTCCATTGATCACAAGATCCAACGATTCTGTGGTGTTGCGCGTGATGGCGAGCTCGTCCGGCGAACAACCTGACTCGATCGCGAGTCGATCGATGATCTGTTTCTTCTCCTTGTTCAGACTTTTTCGCATGTAGTGCGAATGTTCCCGGTTAACTCGATGGATGTGGGAAATGTATTTTTCCAACAAGGGCTCGGGAAGCATGCAGTAGTAGCCGCTTTCGAGATTGATATATTCAGGAGTAAGCAGATAGTTGTTCCTGATATTTTCCCAGAAAGCATCTTCGGAGGCCAGTTCAGCTGGTCCGAGATTAGACACTTCATCAAAACTTCGGGCGAAGGCATCCCAGGCAAATGGTACGGTGAGTCCGAATGTTGCAGCCTTCTTCAGGAATTCGCGTTTGTGCATAATCCAAATGTAGGCAATTGAATACTCATGCCGCGGATGATATCGTTCGTCGAATCGAATTTGTACACCTCCGGGGAATTAATATCTTAGTGATATCTTTTTAATATCATGTCAAACGAAAAATTCATCAAACCACCGTCCGGCTTTCTGGGATTACTCCTCTTGCTCGTCATCATCGCTTTCTCTATGTTCATATTGATCGCCGATGAAAACCCGATCGGAGTACTACCTATTTTTCTCGCTTTGTTGTGCTTACCGGGATTCTTCCTGGTATACCCGAACACTTCAAAAGTGATCACCCTATTCGGGAGTTATAAGGGTACTGTGAAGGAGAATGGCTTCTACTGGGCCAATCCTTTCTACATCAAGAAATCGATCTCGCTTCGTGCCCGCAACTTCGATAGTGAGCGAGTAAAAGTGAACGACAAACTGGGTAATCCGATCATAATCAGCGTGATTCTGGTTTGGCGCGTGGAAGACAAGTACAAAGCTGCTTTTGAAGTAGATGAATATACCAACTTCGTCCGCGTACAGACAGACGCTGCCGTGCGAAAACTAGCGGGTTCGTACAGTTATGACAATTTCGATGATGAGCAAAAAGAGGTAACACTCCGTTCGGGTCTCCACGAAGTGAACGAAGCATTGGAAGAAGAGTTGCGAGAGCGACTCGACATTGCCGGGATCGAAGTGCATGAAGCGCGCATCGGCTATCTGGCCTATGCTCCGGAGATCGCCAACGCGATGCTACGCCGTCAGCAGGCCGTAGCGATCGTTGCTGCGCGTGAGAAGATCGTCGAAGGTGCCGTAGGCATGGTGGACATGGCCTTGGAGATGCTCAACGAAAAACATATCGTGGAACTCGACGAAGAGAAAAAAGCGGCTATGGTGAGTAACCTGATGGTCGTTCTGTGTGGCGATAAAGATGCGAGTCCGGTTGTGAATACCGGCACCCTCTATCAATAATGGCACAGAAGAAATCCTTCGTACTGCGCACCGATACCGAGACCTACAAGGCTTTGGAGAAATGGGCGGCCGATGAATTCCGTTCGGTGAACGGACAGATCGAGTGGATCATTCACGAAGCCTTGCGGGAACACGGCCGATTGCCTAAATCGAAGAAAAAATGAAGGAGCCCACGCAGCCTTTTCTCCAAGTTTTCGACTAATTTGGAACTATGGCTAACCTGCTTCGCTCTGTAATTCTATCGCTGTTGGTTCTGTGCACGGCGGCCTCATCCGTTTTTGCACAACTTTACTTTCCACCAAAGAACTCGGAGGATTGGGAAACCACCTCTCCTGAAAGTCTGAACTGGTGTTCCGACTCCATCAATGCACTTTATAATTTCCTGGAGGAAAAGAATAGCAAGGCATTCATTGTCTTGGAGGACGGTAAGATCGTTCTCGAAAAATACTTCGACAGTTTCGGTCCGGATAGTTTTTGGTATTGGGCTTCAGCGGGCAAGACACTCCGAGCCACATTGGTGGGCATCGCTCAACGGGAAGGGGCGCTCTCGCTCAACGACAAAGTGAGTCAGCACATTGATACCGGCTGGACCAATTGCTGCCTGGATAAGGAAAACCTCGTTCAAGTGCAGCATCTGCTTACCATGACCAGCGGACTGGATGACCGCGTAGCTGATCCTTATTGTACGGATGATACCTGTTTGCGTTATTTGGCAAATGCCGGCACACGCTGGGCCTATCACAATGGTCCGTATAACCTTACACGGAATGTCCTTGAAAGCGCAACGGACGAATCACTGAATCAGTTCACCAGAACACGCGTCCTAAATCTTACCGGTATGGATGGATTTTGGGCTCCAAGTGGATATAACACCCTTTTCTTAAGCACAGCACGATCTATGGCCCGTTTCGGGTTGCTCATGTTGAATGGTGGAGACTGGGGTGTTCAACCGGTCTTGGCCGATACCAATTACTTCAAAGCCATGACCACAAGAAGTCAGGATCTGAACAAAAGCTATGGCTACTTGTGGTGGCTGAACGGACAGGAAACGCACATGCTCCCGGGTACACAGTTCAAATTCACCGGAAGCATCATTCCAAACGCACCTGCCGATATGTTTGCTGGCTTAGGCAAGAACGACCAAAAGGTCTACGTGGTTCCCTCCCAAGGGTTAGTCGTGGTGCGTATGGGCAATGATGCAGGTGGAAGTCTGTTTGCTAAGAGCAGCTTCGACGACCAGCTGTGGCGCCGATTGAGCGAATTGGAATGTGCCACCGGTAGTTTGAAGGACAGAGTTCCCGGGACGATCAAGGTTTATCCGCAGCCAGCCGATCAGATCTTGAATGTCGAAATCGGAGGCAATCACAAATTTGATGGTAGAATTCTGGATTTGAACGGCAGGGTGGTTATTCGTTTCAATGAAAAGGAGCTCAACTTGAGTTCACTGGCGCCAGGTACGTATGTCCTTCGATGTGAAACAGAGAAACAGATTTTCCATCAGCGCATTCATATTACAAAATGATGCTACTTAATTTTTACGGAATGCCCGCCTGGCTGGAATTCGGGTTCCTGATCATAGCCGCGATCACGGTAAACATGGCTTACCGAGCCTCAGGCAGCAGATCATTTCTCATCATACTGATCGCCTGGAGCATCGTGTTGAGCGTGGCTTCATTCCTGGAATTCTTCATCTTCCCGGCTGAACATCCAGAGCGCATTCCTATGGTCATCGGCCCTGGACTCGCCACCAATATCATCCTTCTCCTCACGCCGCGTGGGAGGCGCTGGCTGCGCAGTTGGAATTTGCGAATCACCACTTATATGCATACGATCCGCATCGGGGTGGAATTGGTACTTTATGCCTTGTACGGACTCGGCATGGTATCCATACTAATGACCTTGGAAGGCACGAATTGGGACATCCTGAGTGGGATCACTGCTCCAGTTGTGGCGTATATAGCTTTCAAGGATGGCAAACTCCGACCCGACAAAAAGAAATTGTTCCTCATCTGGAATGTTGTATGCTTGATCTTATTACTCAATGTGGTCATCACGGCCATCTTGAGTGTGCCAACGCCATTTCAGCAATTCGCCTTCGACCAACCGAACATTGGAGTGTTCTATTTCCCATTCACCCTATTACCGGGTGTTGTGGTACCATTGATGTTGATGGGACATTTGGCGGCGTTGGTCAATATTAAAGAGTAGGACTTTTGCATTTGCCATAGCCTGAAGAAGTCACAAGTTGAACTCAAGACAGACATACGAATTCTTTCGGGGTGCCCCTTTAAAGAGCTGGCTGATCTAACCTCGAAGCACCGGGAAAGCCTAAAGATATATATTTGGGCTTTCGACCAATCGCAAGCTGATTCGGAATACACTCCTTAACAACCAACAATTGATCACCCTCCTCCAACACCATGAACAAGACCAGTTGGAACACTGGTACGACCTCGAGGAAAAAGATCAAACTGCATTTTTACGTGCACTGGCGAAATACTTCGAATCGCACCGTGACGAACTGAAGGACTATTGCTCTGACCTGAAACCCACCGAGTTCTCGTCGCTGAGTTTGATCTATGAAGGACTATCGACGTACTCATTTCAATTCACCGAATTCCTTTTCTCCGAGATCAAGCGGGTAGTTCAACTGGCACTGGACCACGAGATCGATCCGGATCTGACGGAAGTCCTTACGGATATCGAGATGGGCGACATCTAGGAGAAGGAGAATGACGCGTACCGCAAGATCATCGAATATCTGCTCGATTCATTGTCGGACCGGCAACCTGACAAACTAAAGATCGCTCTGCTGGAGGTGCTGGATTATTACCTGGTCGAATCAACAGAAGATGATGAGGACAATGCCCGTTGGCAGGAACGCATTGATGCTTTTCTGGAGAACTCTTCGCAAAAGGTCCGCAACAACTTCGATAAAGAGCAAGTTCAAACCAAAAGCCGGGGTGGTGCGCTTTGGATGGTATTGTTCTTTGTTGGCCTGATCGCCCAGATCTACGCGATCAACTACTACCGCAAGACGGCCATTGAGCTCCCGATCTCCCTGGGCATTTATGGTGGTGTGGGCTTGTTGGCTTATATCGGCGTTGGTCGAAAGACCCGGCATTTTTTACCGCAATGGTATTACCGAATTTTCTTCCTGGTAGTCAGTTTTGGTGGTATTGCGAGTTGGGCAGTGCTGTATACCAACTACGAATTCGCTTCCAAGGATATCTATCTCGACAAGTACCAGATCATCGAGAAGTCGTCCATGTCGGGCGACCGCAAATCGGAGCGACAACCCTTGGTCTATATCATGATTGACAGCACGAAGAAGGAGCTTGTATTCCCGCCTTCTGAAACCGGAGCGGTGCAAACGGCGAAGTACGTGACGATCATGAGATCAGAAGGCTATTTAGGGTTTAATGTGATCCGGGGGACGGCGCTGGAATAGCCAAAACCGTCATAATCTATTTCAGGATTTGGGGACTGAAACGAAAGCGGATCTGATGATTGGCATCCATGTAAATCAGTCTTTCTTTGCAGCACTCAAATGAGCACCAACTATGACCTCCCTCTACAGTTCCCCGGAAGCCAAACGTGAGATCCTGGACCTCTACGATCAAAAACTCGAGGAGCTCAATATTTCATGGGAAAGCATGGAAGTTGATACCAGCTTCGGGCATGCCCACGTCATTGCAACCGGACCACAAGATGCACCGCCAATTATCCTCGTCCACGGCTCCAATGGTTGCGCCCGGATCGCATTGGAGACGTACCCAAACCTGAGTGAGAAGTTCAGGGTATATGCCGTGGATGTTCCGGCTCAACCGAACAAGAGCAGTGAGACTAGACCGAGCATGAAAGACGAGTCATACGGTATCTGGATGAATGAAGTGATCCGTGCATTGAATATTGAAAAAGTCACCATGGTGGGATTTTCTTTTGGTGGATTGGTCATCCTCAAGACTCTGGAGCAGGATGTGAGCAAGGTCAAGGAAGTCCATTTGGCCGCGCCGGCTTATATCGCCAATGGCAATCCGCTGCTTGCGCTTTTCCAAATGTTCATACCGATGCGGAAGTACATGCGTACGCACAACATGAAATACGTGCATAAGTTCCTGTCCCGACTCTTTTCCGAAGAGGATGAGTTCGCATTGAATTATTTGCCCAAGGTGTTCCGGCATTTCAGCATGGATTTCAGTCCGGTACCGGTCATCAGATCCCAAAACGCCAATCGCATTACCACGCCGATCCATCTTTACGGTGCAGGCAATGACCTGCTATTCCCCGGTAAAAAGATCATCAATCGAGCCCGAAAGATATTCCCGTCGTTAGCCGAAAGCAGGTTGTTCGACAACTCCAAACACGTGTTGAGTCGGACAGATAATGATCTCATCGAAAAAACTATAATCAATAACTCAAGCTCATCTGATCAACGAGCATGATACCAGAGATTTTGGAGCATCGATCCACTAAATTGCGATCTGCACCATGAAAGACCTGAACGTCATATTCCTGATACTTGCACTGATCGCTGAGATCATCGGCACGATCGGCGGCTTTGGCTCCTCGGTGTTCTTTGTGCCGTTGGGGAATTTCTACTTCGACTTCCACTCGGTATTGGGACTTACGGCACTCTTTCACTTGTCGAGCAATCTGAGCAAGATCTTTTTGTTCAAAAAAGGTCTTGACAAGAAGCTTTTGGTAAATATCGGATTGCCTTCGGTGGTATTTGTGATCGTCGGTGGGTTGCTGTCGAAAACGATCCAGACCACGTACCTCGAGATCATTCTGGGCGTATTCCTGGTCGGTTTCAGTCTGCTCTTCATCATCCGGAGAAATTTGGAGATCGCACCGAACAAGCGGAATGCCATACTTGGTGGATCCTTGTCGGGCTTTTCGGCCGGGTTGCTTGGTACCGGAGGCGCTATACGCGGATTGACCATGGCGGCGTTCAATCTCGACAAGAGCGTTTTCATCGCAACTTCGGCATTCATAGATCTCATGATCGATTCGTCGCGAACCTTCGTCTACTATCAAAACGGATACCTTCATGGGCATGATCTGAAATATGTGCCTTTCCTCTTGGTGATCGGACTATTGGGTTCTTTTCTTGGGAAAAAGATACTGGCCTTTATCCCTCAATCGCGGTTCAGGAGGATGTCGCTGGCATTCATCCTGCTGATCGGGCTTACCACTATTGGGAAATTGGTATTCAATTTTTGACTGATTTAATAAGAACCACGGAGGCACGAAGGAATTAACATAATGAGAACACCACAGCGTAAGGGTGTTAAGTTTCGGCATTCGGGATCACACCCAATGGCAAAAGACCAAAGATTAAAGCCCAATTGAACCACGGAGCTTGTCCGCCTCTGGCGGGAGGCACAGAGAGATGCGTGCTAATAGCAAACGGCCACAACCCAACTCACCCGACCGAAGGCAATCCCTCTTCCGCATTCGCTCTTCTTCCACC
Source organism: Sphingobacteriia bacterium (assembly GCA_008080835.1). Lineage (GTDB taxonomy): Bacteria > Bacteroidota > Bacteroidia > NS11-12g > UBA9320 > VMDK01. The sequence goes on from VMDK01000031.1 coordinate 20,559, forward strand.
TCGGATAAGTCCTGCTGACATCACCAGGCTTGTAAAAAGAATGATGAAAAGAATAATACTCTCCGGGAATTTATCGGTTGTAAGCTCCGGTGGGATATTGTAAAAAAGAAGCACAGTTATCAATCCACGAGGTGCCATTATCGTCAGGACATTGATGTTCCTACACTTCTTGTTGAATGACTTCAGGAGCGTATGTCTCACGAAGTATATCGACCCAGTGATCACCACACTCAAGGCGAGTGCTTGTAGATCTAATAGCGACTCCAATACCATCGACAGACCGAACACAATGAAGAAGAAGGTGCGGAGCACGAAAGCGGTTTCACGGGTGATGATATGGAAATTGCGTTCCATTAATTTGAGTTCCATTCTTGTCGCCAAATTTGCCAGTCGACCTCGGAACACGAGTTCGTGATTCTTCAGGATGAGACCAAAGAAAAGGATCAGAATAAGCGGACTCAAATGAAGGAGTTTCTGCACTCCGTAAAGAAGTATTAGGATCGCAATGAAAAGGAAGATCTTCACATTGGTTCGGATGTACTTGAACAAGATAACCAATCCAAAACCCGCTATCAATGAGATCACGATCGTGGCAATAAGGTTGATAGTGAAATCCGCAACTGCATTGGCTTTATTCGAATTCTCGGCCAGTCCGATGACAAAGTAAAAGAACATGATACCAAGTATATCACTCAGACAGCTCTCGTAGATCAGAAATTCCTTATCATCTCCTTTAAGGTTCTCTACACTGGGTATTACCACAGCACTGCTGATCACGGCCAATGGTGCCGCATAGATCAAGCTCTGCTCGACCGACATCTCAAAGATGTAGTACAATGAGAAACCAATGATCACCATGCAACCAACGATCCCAAGGGCTGCTACCCAAAGCGATCGCTTGATTAGGGGCAGCTTCTCCCGACTGAGTTCCAGGTCGAGCGCTCCTTCCAGCACGATCATGATCAATCCAATAATGCCGAGCACCTCCAATGGCTGGAAGAGACTCGATTGGTCAACCGGATATACACGTCCTACAACGATACCTGTTAAGATGAGCATCAGGACGGATGGAATGTTGGTTCGTTTCGCAAGCTCGCCGTAGACATAAGACAGCACGATGGCGACCGAACCAGCTATTATTAGAGCATAAGCCGACATGCCGCCAAAGATAGGTGAATGGCTAAAAACCATAGCTATAAAGTTGGTTGCCGGACGGCGGATTTCAAGTTACGGAATTTGAACCAATCATGACTTGTGCTGTTGTATCTTTGAAGGAATCATGAAACCTACGCTGTTTGCGCTACTCCTGAGTTGTAGTCTATTCTCTTTTGCTCAGGAACCCAACTCCATCCGAGATACGGCCAATTATCCGTATTGGGTCGACATGATGGAGGATCCTGAGGCAAATTTCTTTGCCACTCAACGTGCATTTAACTTGTATTGGGACGGTCGTGAGATCGAGAAAGGCAGCGGTTATAAGGTTTTCAAACGTTGGGAATTCGCAAAATCAGAGATTATTGATCAATACGGAAACATCCCGCAACCGGGGGTTCTCGAGAAACGCGTCGAAGATTATATCCAGGCCTATGCTCCTCCCGGATTCGGAGGTTCCAGTGGTTTTACGATCAATGGAACGGGACCAGCTACGTGCTTGACCAGCGGAAAATGGATCGATATTGGTCCGGATAAGTTATCCGGAAACCGCACAAGCCAACCAAATGGTCTTGGCCGGATCAACGGCCTTGCATTCCACCCGACGGACAGTTTGCGCATCTTCATCGGCGCTCCTGCCGGTGGTATGTGGTGGACAGAGGATGGTGGACAGACCTGGCAGTCGAATACAGATACTTTGGCAACACTTGGTGTCTCAACTATCGCCATTGACCCTGTAAGCCCAGACACGATCTATCTCGGTACCGGAGACCGTGACGCGGGTGATGCCTATGGTCGAGGAGTGATCCGAAGCTTTGATGGTGGACAGACCTGGCATTTGTCAAATTCGGGAATGGGTAATCAGACCGTCGGAAGGTTGATCATCAATCCCAACGATCCTTCTATACTTATCGCGGCTACTGCAGGAGGCATATACCGATCTACCAACTACGGTTCGAGTTGGACCAGCGTACAAGGTGGTAACTTCCGCGATGTGGTCTTTGATGCTGTAAACGCCAATTATGTGTATGCGGCGAGGTACAACAGCGGACGTTTTTATCGGTCCACTGACAACGGGCAGACCTGGACACTGATCTCGAGTGGCATCCCGACCAACAAGAGACGAATAGCTATTGCGGTGACACCGGATGATTCGAATTATGTGTACGCCATTGTCACCAATACAAGAACATTTGAAGGGTTGTACCTCAGCACGGACCGGGGCGTGAATTTCACGCGAATGAGCAACACCCCGAATATCATGGATTACAGTCATCTTGGTTCGGGAAGCAGCGGTCAGGCGTGGTATGACCTCGATATCGCTGCAGATCCTACGGATCGCGACGTGATCTATGTCGGCGGGGTGAATATTTTCAAGTCAACCGATAAAGGAAAAACCTGGAAGATCAATGCGCATTGGGTTGGAAGTGGCGGTGCTCCTGCTATTCACGCCGATCAACACGTTCTGGAGTATCAGCCAGGCACCAACACATTGTTCGTCGGAAATGACGGAGGTATCTATCACACCCGAAATGGAGGATCTTCCTGGACTGACATCTCCACGGGTATTGGTATTGCCCAAATATATCGCCTGAGTCAGGGAGCAAGTGCTCGCGATCATGTACTAAATGGCTATCAGGACAATGGAACAGGCATGATGGAAAGCGGCTCCTGGTATACGGTTCTTGGAGGTGATGGCATGGATTGCGAGATCGATCCTGCCGATCCTAAATACGGGTACAGCGATCTGTACTACGGAGACGTTCGCCGATATACCAACGGTAGTTATTCAGGGAAGATCGCCGCCAATGGCACGAATGGGATCAATGAATCTGGAGGTTGGGTGACGCCATTCATACTGCAGGAAGGTACGCCTTCGACCATGTTCATAGGTTACAAGAACGTTTGGCGATCAACCAATATACGGAATGCCAGTGCCGGAAGTGTTTCCTGGACGAGAGTCTCCAACAATCTGGCTGGTAAGAATAATCAGAACATCCTCCACTTGGAAAATGCACCGGCCGATCCAGCGCGTTTGTTCATGAGTCGGGTCGATAATAAACTGTTCCGCACTGACAATGCCAATGCGGGAAGTCCGACTTGGACCGATCTCACATCAAGCTTACCGAATAATGCAGATGTGCTATGGATCGAGTCTCATTATACGAACAAAGACGTCTTATGGATCTGCCAGTCAAACAAGATCTACCGATCCGATAACGCAGGATCGAGTTGGACCAACATCTCCACCGGACTGCCGAACATACCTGTCCTGTGCGTGGTGCATGACTCCAGTTCTGAAAAAGAAGGACTCTACCTTGGAACATACATGGGTGTATTCTACCGCGACAGCAGCATGAGCAGTTGGATATGGTACAATACCGGAATGCCTATAAATACCAGGGTCAGAGATGTAGAGATCTACTATGATCCGTCGGGACGGGACAAAAGTCACGTGATCGCCGGAACATACGGCCGTGGTAACTGGCGCTCGCCACTGTACGACGAAGAACAACTTCCACCTGTGGCTGAATTTGCTGCAGAGCAGCGCAAAGTGTGTGCGAATGAGGTGGTGAAACTCGAGGATCTGTCATTGCGGAATCCAACGAGATGGACCTGGACCATTTCCCCCGCAACAGTGACCTATCTCAACGGAACCGACAGCTGCAGCCAGTTTCCCGAAGTAAAATTCAATGCCAAAGGGATGTATACCGTCAAGTTACTCGCTGAGAATTGCAGTGGAGAAGATAGCATTACCAAAGTGGACTTGATCGAAATATTGGGCGCTATCAATCCAGCCCCCTGTGTAAGCCAAACAACCAATTTGGGCAACTACGGCATTGGGATCCAAAAGGTAAAGATCGACTCGTTCGAGAAAATTACCGGAAGCTCGTATGCGGATGGCGGCTACCTCGATATGGCGTGTACGGATATCATCACGCTTAAGACTGATACAGGATATTTCACGCAGATAACCACGGGAACATCGTATAACGAAAATGTGAAGATCTACATCGACTTCAACAACAACGGTGACCTCAGCGACACCGGTGAATTGGTTTTCAGTACACCCAAGCAAAAGCCTCTTCACGAAGACACGATACATATACCTCAGCGTCCGGAAATCTATCAGTTACTGCGCATGCGAGTGATGTCCGACTACGACACTATTCCAGATGATCCTTGCGACACCATCAAATATGGACAAGTAGAAGATTATGGATTGATCTTCATTCCACGTATCCCGATCCCCGGATTCTATACACTGCAGGATAGCATTTGTCAGTTTGATCCAGTCACTGTTTTTGATACATCTTTCGGGGAGATCTCTTCCTACCGATGGGTGATCAGTAACGGCAGCTGGTCAGATTCATCATTTACATCGGGAGACCAGATCTGGACACTCCCTCAACCTGGTTTCTACAGTCTTACATTGGATCTCAACAATGGTCAGGTTGTAAAAACTGTGGATAGCTTCGTGTATGTCAGTTCTATTCCCAGCCTTACTCTTGATGTCCCGGTAGGTGACACAACCGGATGTGAGGAAAGAACCGTACAGCTTCGTGCCAGGGATAACGCAAATGTGGGTCGAAGCTATGTCTGGTGGAAAGATGGAGTCATTCGATCAACCGATAATAGCAATACAGACCGCTCCATATTGTCAATGGATCCGGTAGCACTTTCGGATTCTGGTTCATATACTGTCGTGACTTCGAACAATGGATGTTCGGACACGAGCGACAATATCAAAGTAACGGTCCACCCAAAACCGACAGCGAATTTTTCAAAAGATCCAATGTCGGAGTTTTGCGAAGCAGAAAACTCTGTGGCGTTCATCAATAGCTCCACCGTCAGCTCAGGAACTCTCACCCACTCGTGGGATATGGGCGGAGATGGCACGAGCAATTCAATGTCACCAACGCATACGTTCAGCGATACAGGATCCTACTCTGTTCGTTTGATCGTAACCAGTGACAGAAATTGCGCAGATACAGCCGAAGACATACTGTCTATCCTCGAAAGTCCGAATGCTGCATTCACCAGCAACTATGATTCCACTTGTTTGAAAGGCAATTCATTCACTTTCTCTGACGCTTCGTCTTTCAATGGAACTTTGAATCTGAGCTGGGATCTTGGTGATGGAAATAGCTCAATGGCCAACTCACCTTCACATCAGTACTTAAATGCGGGATCGTACAGCGTGCGATTGATTGCTGAAGGGTCGAACTCATGTCGGGACACGATCAATCGAGAGGTTCGTGTATACCCTCAGATCGACCAAATGTTCGATCACACGAATCAGGCAGTGAACAGCTCGCTTTGCCTTTCATTGAACGAACATGATTTTGTTGGCACGTCGACCATTTTAACCGGAAGCATAGCCAACTCGGAGATCTACCCAGGTGATGGATCCAGCTATTCAGGAAATGTCCTCAGCGGATATGCGTACTCTGCTTCGGGCACATATACTCCGGTGCTCATTGAAGTGTCAAACCAGGGCTGTAGAGATACCATAACCTTGGCCGCAATAACCATCGATCCTGATCCCACCGCAGATTTCACTTTGAATGGGGATATCCAATGTTTGGTTGGCAATTCCTTCGAGCTCACTGACAATAGTTCGATCTCATCTGGGACACTTAACGTCTTCAACTGGGATCTTGGTAATGGGAACACAACTACCGGTGCAAATCCAGCAGCACATTCCTATGGAGCCACCGGCACATATACCATAGAGTTGATCGTAAGCTCCGACAAAGGATGCCGCGATACGACCACCCGAACAGTGGATGTCCGCCCGAGTCCAAGTATCGATTTCAGTGCAACGGAGGTATGTCTGGGTGATTCAACGCAGTTCACTGATCTGAGCAGCATCCCAACTGGCAGTATCACTGCTCTAAATTGGGACTTCGGGGATGGAAGTTCAGGTTCAGGCTCTGCTCCAGCGCATGTGTATGCATCTCCAGGAAGTTACGACGTCAAGCTCGTTGCATCATCCGACCAAGGATGCTCTGATTCCCTTGTCAAAATGGGACAGGCAGTTGTATTTGCTCTTCCGGCTGCGGAATTCACGTGGAGTAAAGCGCGAAGTTGGGAACACGAAACGGATATCCAGTTCACAAATGCATCGAGTGCTGATGTCGTTCGTTGGAATTGGTCTCTAGGGATCGCCGGCGCAGCTATAGAATCGGATCCGCTGGTCACATTCGCTGATACGGGGACTATGAATATCCGACTGAAGGTTTCCAATAGTGACGGCTGCGAAGACACGGTCAGCCGAACGATTTTCGTGTTCCCCGAAAGTGAGATGTATGTTCCGGGGAGCTTCAGCCCGAACAAGGACGCCCTGAACGAAGACTTTGGAGTGACAGGTATCGCTTTCGTGGCGGAATATCACATGATCATCCTGAATCGTTGGGGAGGTGTACTTTTTGAAAGTAAGGACATCAACGATACTTGGGACGGCACTTATGACGGAGAACTCGTTCCATCCGGCACTTACATCTATTATATCGAGATCCTCGATCTGAACAACGAGAAGCACGCTCTGAAGGGAACGGTGAATGTTGTTTATTAGCTTTTGGCTATGGCTGTTAGCTAGTAGCTTTTGGCTGTTGGCAAATGAACCACAGAGCTTGCCCGCCTCTGGCGGGAGTGTGAGTGAATAGGGAATTGAACCACAAAGGCACAAAGCTCACAAAGTTTGGAACACACATCATGTCCGGTCAGTCCGAATATCGAAAGAATTTTTTTTCATGACCACAGTTTTCTTCTGTTATTTGTGGCATGGGAGTACGAGCACATTTCGAAGAAGCAAAATCCATTCTGGAACAGTTCCTAGCTGATCCAAAGAATTTTGACAACATAGAGCGAGCCGGTAACCTTATGTGCGAAGCGTTACGCGCAGGTGGCAAGGTCATTTCCTGCGGAAATGGTGGAAGCCTGTGTGATGCCATGCACTTTGCGGAAGAAATGACGGGTCGTTATCGCCAGAATCGCCCACCACTGGCCGCAGTAGCTGTTTCTGACGCAAGCCATATGGCATGTATCGCTAATGATTACGGATACGAATATGTGTTCTCTCGTTTTGTAGAATCGGTCGGACGCGAAGAAGATGTGCTGCTGGCGATCAGTACAAGCGGAAATTCCGAAAATGTCATTAACGCGATCAACAGCGCCAGAGCTAAGGGTATGATGGTGGTCGGACTAACCGGGAAAACAGGTGGAAAGATGGCTGAGCTGTGCGATGTGGAGATCCGTGCACCCAAATCGGATTGGGCAGATCGCGCGCAGGAGATCCACATCAAGGTGATCCACTCACTCATTGATTTCATCGAGCAGAATGTTGATGCCTGATGGGCACTATCGACATCATTATCATCGCCTTGAATGTGATCTTCTCCATTCAGGGATTCAACAATCGAGCTCTCTTCGATAAGTATTCATTTCAAGTCGGTTCGATCCTCCGTGATCGAGAGTATGTCCGCTTGATCTCTTCTGCATTCCTGCATGTCGATTACCTCCATTTGGGGTTGAACATGTATGTCTTTTGGAGCTTTTCGGTGGCCCTTCATCAATTCTTCACGCCTTTTCAATTCATCCTCGTGTATGTCGGGAGTTTGCTCGCGGGCAATCTGCTCGCCTTGTTCATTCAAAGGAACAATGAGGGTTACCGGGCGGTTGGAGCATCGGGTGCAGTGAGTGGGGTAGTATATGCCAGTATCCTCCTGATGCCTAACAGTCAGCTCATGCTAGCACTGCTACCTTTCTTCTCATTTCCGGCATGGGTTTTCGGGATACTCTACATCCTCTACACCATTTTTGGGATCCAGAAAAAATCAGACAATATTGGTCACGAAGCGCACCTGGGAGGTGCAGTTGGTGGTTTGCTGATCACCCTGGCGATCTACCCGAAGATCGCAACGATCGCACCACTTCTGGTTGCAGGCCTACTACTTCCAACGGTGATCTTTCTGTACATCCTGGTCAAACATCCGAAGTGGCTTACACGAGGAGCTATCAGTCGAAATACGCAAAACGACCGACCGGGTCTGCGCGATACGGAGAACTGGGAGCGCGGAGAACTCAACCGGATCCTCGATAAGATCAACCGCTTCGGTACCGAATCATTATCGGACGAAGAAAAGCGATTTCTGGAGCGCTATCGAGATTGACGATCGGGTTGCGCATTGCCAAGCAGAGAGGTATCTTTACCACCAAATAAGACCATGAAAAAGATCCTAATGTTCGGTGCCATTCTGGCTTTTATCCTCACGTCATGCTCCGATGATAGTCCGAATGCTACAAACGATAACAACAACGGAACCAACAAGCCCGGCTTCCTGAGTGTGCAGATCAACGGCGATGGCTGGCAAGCTCAGCAAAATTCCATTGTTTGTATTTACACCAAAGATCCACAGCTAGGAGACATCCTCGACATTGCGGGAACAGCACTTGACGGCAGCCAGATCACTTTGGCCGTCTCAGGGATCGAACCGGGAGTTTACAAGTTCAATACAGATAATATGGAATTCGATGGCATTGTCGGTTATACCTACAAGAAGGACGGACAGATCCAGAATCCATTTCTGAAGACATCACAGGTGACCATCACTGCTCATGACGCAGCTAATAAAACTGTGACCGGAACATTCCAGTTCAAGACCAATAACGATGAATTCACAGGCGTAAACGGGAGTTTCGGCAATATGGTCTATACGGAAAAATGATCCAATGCACGGGCCATGAAGGAGATCAGCAGCATACAGAACGCCACCTTCAAATCCGTCGTTAAGCTCGATAAAAAACGCAATCGGGAGAAGTCAAATTCATTTTTGATCGAAGGGATTCGCGAAGTGCAACTCGCCATGCAATCGGGGGTCGAAATACGCGAGTTGATCTTCAATTCCAAAGCTATTGACGAAGGTATTCCAGAGCAATTTTCAGCATCGGATCAGGTCGTGCATTACCATTTTACCGACGAGATCTTCAGTAAGATCGCATACCGAGATCGTGTATCTAATGTGGTTGCGATCGCCACGATCGAACCTAAAGACCTAAGCTCATTGACCGAGTCAGATCCCCGACTTATCGTAGTTCTGGAAGCGGTTGAAAAACCGGGCAATCTCGGGGCCATATTTCGTACGTGTGATGCTGCGGGTGTTGATGCGGTACTCATCAGCAATCAGCGCACAGACATCTACCATCCGAATGTAATACGTGCCAGTTTGGGCAGCATTTTCTCAACGCCATTTTACGTGTGTAGTAATGAGGAAGCCGAGCAATTCCTGAGTTCGAATGATTTCAGCGTTTTCACTACTTACCTTGAAGGCAGCGTTCCCCACTATGACGTGGACATGAGCGGTCGAACTGCACTAGTTCTTGGAAGCGAAGCAGAAGGAGTCACGGAGTTTTGGGTGCACTCAGCAGAGAAATGTATCAAAATACCTATGAATGGGCAGGTCGATTCAATGAATGTGAGTACTGCAGCCGCAGTGGTCATCTACGAAGCGGTGAGGCAGCAAAATCACTCCGAGAACGTATAGTTCTCATTTACACCTCTCCATTTATCAAGAACGGTTTGAAAATCATTGGGGAGTTCTGATTCGAAATGGACCTCTTTACCCGTTGCAGGATGAATGAATCCAATGGATTTTGCATGTAAGGCCTGGCGCGGCATGATCTTGAAACAATTGTCCACGAATTGCTTGTACTTGGAAAACACCACCCCTTTTCGGATCCTGTCTCCTCCATATTTCTCATCTGAAAAGATCGGATGACCCAGGTGCTTCATATGCACACGGATCTGGTGGGTACGCCCAGTCTCTAACCTGCACTCCACCAAGCTCGTATAGCTGAGATTTTCCAGCACATCATAATGCGTGATCGCATGTTTGCCCACCTCTGGATCATCAGTCACGGTGTATACTCGTCTGTCCCGATGACTCCGTGTGATATTTCCTTCGATCGTTCCGGAGGGTTCCTCGAACACACCCCACACCAACGCCCAGTAACGGCGCTTGATCGTATGGTCTTTAAATTGTTTGGCCAGTCCGGCAAGCGATTGTGCATTCTTGGCAACTACCAGCAACCCGCTCGTATCCTTGTCGATCCGATGAGCCAGATAAGGCCAATGTGTCTCAAGCTCCATGTACTTGGCAAAATGAAATGCCAGGGCGTTGCTCATGGTTCCTGTATAATTACCATGACCTGGATGCACCGGCATTCCGGGGGCTTTATTGACTATGATCAGTTCGTCGTCTTCGTAGAAAATATCGATCGGGATGTCTTCAGGGACTACCTCAAAGACCTTCGGTTCCTCTTCTACTCGGATCTGGATCTTGTCTTCCGGCCTAACCTTGTAGTTAGCCTTTACCACTTCTCCATTCACAAATACCTTTTCATTGCTAATAGCTGCTTGCACTTTGGCACGAGATATTTTTTCGATGCGATCCACAATGAACTTATCGATGCGCAACGGCGTTTGCCCTTTGTCGGCTATGAATTCGTGAAGTACGTACGGCAGTTCAGGCATTTTACTTTGTGATAATCAGTCGACGACGAGGAAATTTTAAATTTGCGACCAAAATTAAACCAATAGCGATGATAACACACGAAAGCTCTCTTCACGATTATTCATCTCAACTACGTTTTGTGGTGAATAACTATACGGATCACGGATTACGTTCCGGTGATTTCAACAATGTAGTACTCGGTGGATTAGGTGGATCGGGTATCGGTGCAGCCATTGCCAAGAACTGGTTCTTCGACAAGATGGAGCTCCCTATCGAAACGGTGAACGATTACCATTTGCCGGCTTATGTGAATGAGCGCTCGTTGGTGATCCTTAATTCCTACTCCGGAAATACGGAAGAGGCTCTTCAAATGTTTGAGGAAGCCATCGGAACAGGTGCTAAGATCATTGTCCTCTCTTCAGGTGGAAAGATCACTGAATTGGCGGAGCAACATGGCCTGCCGTTATATCGCATTGAGACGGGTTTTCAACCTCGCATGACCATTGGTTATGGGTTGAGTTATCTGCTTCTCATCTTGAGTGACTTGATGGGAACAGACTTGAAGGAAGAGATCGCTCAGATCGCAGATGATCTGGAAGAGAAGCAAGAGCGACAGATCGATTCAGCCAATACGATCTTCCAATTCTTCAAGAACAAGCTCAATAGCAAATTCGTGATCGTTGCGGATCGATTTTTCCATGCAAGTGCAGTTCGATTCTCCCAACAGCTCAACGAGAATTCAAAGCTCGAGGCATTCGTTCACGCTCTGCCGGAAACGAATCACAACGTTCTGGAATCCTATACAGAAAAGCTCGATACAAACTTCATTTTCCTATACTGTGAGGAAAATCCACGTGTGGCTGCGCGTTTCGATTTCCTGGTGGGACACCTTGAGATGGACAACAACAAGGTATTACCACTGTTGATCCCAAACTACGATCTGTTCACGATCTATGACATCATCTACCGACTGGATTGGGTGTCGGTAATGATGGCAAATGAACTGGATGCTCCCTTAATGGAAGTCCCGATGATCAGCACATTGAAAGAATACTTGGCTGATCTTGAGATAGTAGAAGAAGACGGCGATGGCGAATAAGCGTCTAGCGATTCACGACGATCTTGCGAACAAAGTCCAGGCTTTCCCCTTGCACATGTATGAGATAGGTGCCGTTGCCGAGCGCGCTTAGATCAACTTGACCCGCTTCAACTTTCGCTTCCTTGACCACTCTACCGGTCAGATCATGCAATAGAGCCGTGCCCCGGTTAACCCCTTCGATATTTAGAAAATCGACCACCGGATTCGGATAGAGTGAAATACCCTCCTCTTTGCGAACTGTTGGACTGGAAGTCACCTGATTTGAAAGATCTGCAGTCCATGCTCCACGACCATGCGTATAAATGAACAACTTTCGATCTGAATTTCGAAGCTTTATCATGTGGATAGACACATTGGGAATTCCCTCAACCTTTTCCCACCATCCACCGCCGTTGACGGTTGTATACAAACCGAAATCGGTAGCTGCAATGATGTGGTCAGAGTTCAATGGGTCTACCTCTATCCAGTTGACCGGTAATTGTTCCGGAAGATTACTTCCAATGGCTTCCCATACAGGAGTTGATGTATGAGTACGAGTGACTTTCCAGATACTCGAAAAAACGCTTGTATTGCTCATGGCAAGATATATCGTCGAATCCTCATTCGGGTCGATCTCTATGTTTGCTATGAAGCCTCTGGCCTGAGATGGCGCTATCCCGTTATCAAGGCGTGTCTCGTCTCCTGCCACCGCAGTTTTGGCTCCATCTAGCCTATATAGGGTACCGGACGCTCCACCGAAATATAAGATCGGATCATCCGTTTCCGAAGCTGCGATGGCGTATGTGTTCCCTATTGTCCTTTCAGTTATCAACTGAAACGTGTTTCCTGCATCCGTAGTTCGTGCTACATAATTTTTTGTTGGGAAGTACAATTGAGCCCCATCCTTCCTATTGATCGTGAATGGATTGATGAACCAAAAATCACTAGTTCCGGTAGATCCATTAAGGTTTCGGTACAAGCTAGTTTTACCGTTGGTCGTGAGGTTCTTCCTCCCCAACACTCCGTTTTGTGAAGAGTAGTATAGTCTTTCCGCTAAGGCGTCGACTTCACAGTACGCACCGTCACCCCCATTGTGCTTCACATAGAAGTCGTTGTCATTCATTCCTCCCCAGGTACCATTATCCTGGGTTCCACCCACTATATTCTCTCCTTCCGGGTAGTAGGTCCCGGCATAGTACTGAAAAGTATTATACTGGTCATTCAGACTGGTATAACTGAAAGAGCGTGAAGAATTGTTATATGTATATCTAAAAACGCCACCATCGTTTCCCACCAAGGCATTACTCGTGTTCGGGTAAAAAGTGGCAATATGATAGTCAGCATGCGAGTTTGATAGCGTTCGCCAAGTCTGTCCGCCATCGACTGTGTATGCAGCATATTGATATCCGGTGATCACAATATCCGGATCGATGGGGCTCACATCCAATAAGTGAGCATACCAACCAAAACGAAATGAAGTAGTCAAGGATCGATCAGGATTCGTTAGTTCGCTCCATGTTTCTCCTCTGTCATCAGTTCGATAGATCCCAATGATCTCATCGCTGCTGGCATGGTACAATGAAAGGTAAAGCGTGCTATCCACTGCTTTGCAATAATCAATATTACATCGACCAATTGAAGTGGTCGGTAGTCCGTTTGTCAGACGAGTGAAGACACCCGGATCTGATTCATTTCCCCGATAAACACCATGTTGTTCACGCGTGAAGAAAATGGTGCTATCAGGTAAAGTTTTCACTCTATATAAACGACGCGACGAAGAGAAGACCCGGACCACGGAATCCATTCCGGGAAGACGCTTGTACAAGCCATATTTGTTTTGAGTATTTGTCGGATTAGCAGCATTAGTCGCTATGTAGAATGCATCAGGCTCAGTTTTAGAATATTCAACGTCCCATATGTATTCGAATGTGCCGCCTTCCGTTGATGACATTCTCTCAAAAGTTTCACCGCCATCCCTAGAGATAAAAACACCTTCACCCGGCACTCCTGCCGAATTTCCACGCCCTTCTCCCGTTCCATAAACGATCTCTTGTGGGTTGAAAGGGTTCTGAGCCAAACAGGTTACAGCCAAACTCGAACTGTAGTCGTTGACCGGATTCCATGTTGATCCTCCGTCTTTGCTTTTCCAAAGGCCTCCTGAGATAGCGGCTGCCCAGATCGTGTTGGGATTTCGCTGATCAATGAGAATGGCTCTCGTTCTTCCACCGAATGAGATCCCTCCGTTTGTCTTTATTGGTCCTTCAACTTGCTCAATGTTTTCTAAAAGTCCGTTTCCGGCCTTCATTAATTTGTTTTGCTCGTTCCACCTGGAGCGAAGCCCTGCTGGGATCTCGCCATTGGAATTGGCTTTCATCTCCATGTACTGTGCAAAGTAGCCAGGATGTTCAGTCAATTCTGCCGATTGATCGTCGTCAGTTGAGGCTGAAAAATATACCGTTGCCGTTACGACAAGTAATGCGGTTAGTGTCTTGAGTAATTTCATGAATTCGTTTGAGTTACCTATGAATAACGATCAATCTTTCTTTCTGTTCAGTGACAGAGATCGCAGCATCCAATTCGGTAGTGATTTCTTAGAATCCCTCTTGCGAAGATCCAGGTACCATCCGATCTTTTTCAGGATGGGTATCTTATGTGTTTCGACAAATTCGATCAGCGTTCCATCAGGGTCCTCTGTATAGGTAAAATGACCTGCCGCTTCGCCCATGTCAAATGAATTGGCGCTGTCAACCGTGAACATATGTCCTCCCGCTTCACATTCTTCTTTGAGTGCGGCCATGTTGGTCACGTCAAAACACAGATGTATATAGCCAAGGTCTCCCCAGAATCTGTCCTTGAACAACTTTCTTCCTCCGCCCTCCACGAGTTGGAACAGCTCGATCTCGGTATGCCCGAGCATCTTGCTGAATGCCCCTTGGCGTGGCTTGCTGTGACGTAATAATACACGTCGGAATTCCTTCTCCCCGCCATGAACCCCGCCCAGGTCATTGAAGATGCCGGTCTCATCATATACCACTTGATCGTACCCAAGTATGTCGGAATAGAATTTTACGGATTTATCCATTTCACTCACACCAATAGCAACTCCGGAAACACCTCCTGAAGGTTGGTCGGTCGTACGGAAAAAATCATCGAATTCAACGATATCAAAATAGTTGTTGAAGGGATCCTTGATAATGAAATGTTCCCTCCCGTCGGGAGCCTTTTGGATTCCGTCTGACATCACCATTCCCTCAGCATTCAACTTGTCAAAAGCCTTCTTGATGTTATTGCTCTTCATTCTGCAAATGAAGATCCCAAGATCACCCAGATCCGGCAGGAACGTAGGAGGTTCGGGAGCACGACTGGTGTATTGCCAGATCTCGAATCCACCTCCACCCTGCATGCTAAGCGCAAGAATTGCATGACGGTCATGAGGTTTCCCTCCGGTGTACGGTAACATCAGGTCGGCCGTGGCTGCTTCCTCGAAGATGGGCACATCCATACCAAGATGTTTGCGATACCATGCCCAAGCTTCATGAACGTTAGGAATACCTATCCCGACTTGCTGAATTCCGCTGATGTGTGTTGACATGTCGCGAAAATAGCCTTGTCAGGGCAATTTTTTGCGCCATCAGGTATGATGTGACGCTATTCAGGATTTATGCGTCTGGCAATCAATCTAAAGACTGAAGGAAAGAATTTATAGATCCAAACAAGAATGATCTCCTTGCGGGTGATGTAGGTGATGTATTTGCCTTTGCGAACGGCTCTTTTGATCTTTCGGGCACATTTGCGGACATCCATTCCACCGGCCAGCCCTTTATCCATTGTGCCTTTCTGAGAGCCATCGCCTTTCAGGGCACTCAAACTGATAGGAGTGTTTATCCTTCCCGGCAAGATCATGCACACTTTGATGCCTTGCTTGCTGTATTCGAGATCCATGGCTCCAAAGAAGCCGAGTATGGCATGCTTGCTTGCGGAGTACGAGGACCTGAGCGGGAAACCAAATCGTCCAGTGATGCTGCTCATCACGACCATGGTGCCTCCGCCTTTCTCGATCATCCATTCAAGTACCAGTCTGGCTAATTCTATAGTACCGAAATAGTTGATCTCCATGAGCTTTCGGTGCGTACTCAAGCTTGTCTCCAGAACTTTGGATCGCTGACTGATACCGGCATTGTTGACGAGCACATCCACGCGATCCACTTTCTCGCGTAGAGTTTCTACTTTGGCCTGGAGCTGGTCCGTAACGGAAATGTCCAACGGAAAGACAAGTGCCTCGGCGCCTCTTTCCTGACATTTATCTGCGACAGATCGGAGCTTGTCTTCGCTTCGACCACTCAAGATGAGTCTAACTCCCGGTGCGGCATACTCAATGGCCAATGCCTCTCCTATCCCGGAACTTGCGCCGGTGATCCAGATCGTTTCTTGAATTTTCAATGCTTGCGTGCCTCGATGTGCAAAGCTAGACAACTTCCTCTTACCTCACGAATTGACGTCGTGAAGGACGATCATTGGGAGCTCTGCCTTCATGAGCATGGAATGGGAAATACTATTGCCCAGAATACGATTGATGAAAGAATCTCTGCGTTGGACGAGCATGAGCAGATCGGGTTTCTTCGTGTCGATGTAATGCTCGAGCCCTTTCTCGATGCTGTCGTCCACGATATTCATGTATTGACAGTTCCCAGAACTGCATAATTGATCCATGTAGTTGCGTGACTCCTCTCTGATCTCTGTTTTCTCGGGAGAAATGTAGAATAATTCCAGATGGACTTTGCGGGTATCTGTATTCATTGCATCGATCATTTTAGCAATTTGATCGCGGCCCTTGAATGGTTTGAGGTCAGTGCCAAAAGCAATATTGAATTCTCCGCCATCGTCCAGCACTGTAGTACCAGGAACTGTGATGATCGGTATGTCCACTTTGCGTATCACACTGGATGCGTTGCTACCCATCAACTTGCCTTTGATCCCGGTTTCGCCTTTGGTACCCATGATGATGAGGTCAATATCCCAATCATTGATCACCTCATGAATGTAACTCGTTAGCGTACAGTTTCGCACGAAGCCGTTCACTTTCATCTCCGTACTTTTCAGATCCTCGATCCGAGCCATTTCCTTGGCCATTTTCTCATCTGCTTCTTTCTTCAGAATATCATCGATAGATATGAGCATACTTCCGTCTGAACGGTTGGTGCCATAGGCATTGTAGATGAACAGGCTCACATCGGTGCCTTGAAAAAGCCAAATGGCATAATTCACTGCCTTTCGGGCATTCTCTGAGAAGTCGGTAGGTATGAGGATATTATACATAACTTATCGTACTGAGTCGAGCTGCTGTGCGATCGTCCAATGATCCGTATTCACCGTTTCGATCCAATTCAGTCCAGCCTTGCGAAACACCTGCACATTCAGTCCAAGATGATCACGGAAGCGCGTTTCAACCTCCCCCACTGTTTGGTCTTTTGTGATGTCCAGGCTCACTTCTTCTCCTTCTCCGCTGAGTTCCTTGACGGTCATGTCATCTTTGATGATGTCCGATTTGCTGGAACCTTCTCCTTCTCCATGAGCGTGCTTTACGAATTCGATCTTCAAGCCGGGAAAGGCATTGGAGAATTCGCTTTGGATCTGACTGATGGTCTGGTCATTATTGATGGTTAGTTGCATATTTCGTTCTTTGATTTAGTCGTGATAAATCACAAGTGGCACGTGCGTGTGGTATGCCATTTTGCTGGTGATACTGCTGTGAAAGAGGTTCTCAAAAAATCCTCTATTGTGGCGCTTCACCGCCATGATGTCGACCTTGTCGCGGATCACATAATCCTCGAGCGCATGTTCTACATCATCTGCTTTTAATTCTACTCGCTTGATTCGATCGTACTCGTCCACCACCTTCGACACGTGATGATGTCCCGGCAGCTGAGCCAGTTTCTCATTGACCTCCACGTGTACCACATGTAGCTCCGGGTCAAAATGCTCGAGCAAGTCGCTGAAAGCTCTTATCTCCTCTGCGTCATTATCGGAAAGATCTGTAGCAAAGGCCACGATCTTTGGAGTGCTGAATTTTGTACCCACAGGGATAGCCATCACCGGGCGTGAAGACTTTTTCGCAACACCTGCCGTAACACTTCCCAAAAGTTGTTCGAGGATATTTCCCGCACCTTTGGTGCCCATGGCTACAAGGTCGACGTTCATCTCCTTAGCCGTTGAACAAATCAGGTCTACAGCAAATCCAAAATCTGTAATGACGGTCGGCTCGGAGCCTACCTCTTGTCTTACAACATTGGCAAGATCATCCAATTTGCTTTTACACAGATTCTTCTGATCCTCGATGATCTCTGCACTGCTGTCAACCGGTGTATTGCCATCGATCGCAGGGATGTGCATAGCGTGTAGAATGATCAACTCAGCATCGGCTTCTTGAGCCAGCTGTGCTGTATATCTCAGTGCGTTCATCGCATTATCTGAGAAATCGGTTGGAAAGAGGATCTTTTTCATGTTTTCAACTATTCAAATGTACTTTTTGAAATTATATGAGACTCATTATTCATGTCAAGCATTTAGTTGACATTTATCAGCCCTCATTCTATAATATTTTCGATCAGTAAGGCGCCTTGCGCAGTACATCCGGCTTCAACACCTTGATGGCGCTGCCATGTATCTCCACCAATCCTGATGCTTTGAATTCCGAAAGCATGCGTATTGCGCTTTCTGTGCTTGTGCCTACAATACTCGCCAGATCTTCGCGACTGATCGCCATCTCAAATGGCTGTCCTTCCTTTCGGTATTTATCGTGTAAGGCAACCAAGGCATCAGCCACTCTTTTTCTGACAGTCTTATAAGCCAGATCGAGCAATTGTTTCTCCTTTTCTTCCAAGTTGTTGGACATCATTTGGATGAAGGACGCAGCAACCTCCCGGTTCCTCGTTATGAGTTTCAGGAAATCTTCCTTTGGGATCAGGATAACCTCGCTATCCTCCAAGGCCTCTGCAGAATCAAAGTAATTCGTATCTCTCAGAATTGCTTCGTATCCAAAATAGTCACCCGGTTTCAACAAGGTGCCGGTCATTTCCTTTCCATCGTTGTTCACCTGGAAGATCCGCACTTTACCCTGCTTCAGCACGTACAAGTATCGCGGTGAATCGTCATTGGAGAATATGATGTTCTTCTTGGGGTATTGTTTGACCTTTCGATCATTCGAAAGATCATTAAGGGACGCCAATCCTCTTGCAGTTGCAATGAATTCCTCCACATTGGAGGAGTCAGCCGATGCCTGGTGCAACTTTTCACTTCTTTGGATCCTTGCCTCGAGGGCTTGCAACAGATCGGTCTCTTCGAATGGTTTGGTTATGTAGTCATCCGCTCCGAGATTCATCCCTTTTCTTATATCACTTTGTTCGGTCTTGGCGGATAAATAAATGAAAGGGATCCGCGCCGTTTTGGGATCATTACTCAGGATCTGTAGTACTCCGTATCCATCCAAATTCGGCATCATTATATCACACAAGATGATATCCGGCAAAACCTCTTTCGCCAGCTGCACACCCCGCTTCCCGTCTTCCGCTGTGTGCACTTCGTAATTCGCGAGTTCAAGGATCTCCGCGATGTTTTCACGCACATCCGTGTTATCGTCAATTATGAGAACTTTCTTCATTTTCTGATTTTAAAGCCAACTTGAGTTTCATACATGTTCCTTCACCCTCCACACTCTCACACCGTATGCTACCGCCTATCAAATCTACGTAGCTTTTCACAATATGCAAACCCAGACCGGTTCCCTGAATATTACCTGCATTGGAGGCTCTGTAGAACCGTCCGAACAACTTGGCCTGATCGGATTCGGGAATTCCTATTCCATGATCCTGAACTTCCAAATCGATCGATTGAGGGCGAAATTCGATCCTCACTTCGATCGGGCTGTGTTCAGGAGAGTATTTCGAAGCATTTGAAAGCAGGTTTACCAGGATATTCTTAAAGACCACCTTATCCAGCATGACCGGTCTGGCCTTTCCCGAGACTTGCAGATCTACACTTTGTCCGGATTTCAGTATGCCTTCGGTTTCTTCTATACATTCTTTCACGAAGGGAGCAAGTTCGATCTGAACCGGATTGAACGTGAGTTTTCCGGCATTCAGTTTTTCAAGCGAGAGAAAATCCTCCAATATGGAATTGAGATTCTCGACATTGCTCTGGATCCTGTTCACATGCTTTGTCCTCTTTTCTTGCTGTTCGCCTTCGGTGTATTTGGAAATGAGTGTGGCTGAACTAAGGATCGCACTCAGAGGCGTTCGGAATTCATGAGAGGCCATGGACACAAAGCGCGATTTGAGCTCATTGAGTTCGATCTCTTTGGCCAATGCTCTGGCCATTTCCTCTTCGGCTCTTTTCCGCTGAGTGATATTGGTTTCCACCACAAGGATCTGCTCTACTTCACCACTCACTTTGAACAGAGGTTCCGCTCGCATGAAATAGACGTTTCCCTTGGTATTGATCTCAAAGTTGGTCGGGTTCCCCTCAAACACCTGAAGGAGTTTCTCCCGGACTGTCTCTCGCAGATCCTCGTCAATTCGCTCTATGAAGCTTGAACCGATAAGGTCCTCCGTCTCAATCCCCATTTCGAGAAGACCCTTTCCTTCGACAAAGACGTAATTCAGATCCGTGTCGAACACGTTGATCGTTCCATTCGGGAAGTTCTGTGCGATCCGTTTATAAAGCTTCTGGCTTTCTTGCAGCGCCTGATCCGATCGTTTTTTGCTACGGATCTCTTTCTGCAATTGTCGGTTCGCATCTTCCAGATCGTGGGTACGCTCCTTCACTTGACGCTCGAGCGTTTCGGCATGTTCTTTCAGCGCTTCTTTTGCACGAACCTCCTCACTGAGGTCGTGAATGATACCGGTGAAAAATTTCTCACCGTCGAGCTCGAATTCGCTGACCGCAAGACGAAATGGGAAACTCGAACCATCCTTCCTTTTTCCTGATACTTGTCGGCCTTTCTCAATAATGTGGCCCACTCCAGTATGCAAATACCGCTCGATATATCCCTGATGAGCCGAATGATCCGGTTCAGACATCAAAGCATTGATATTCTGACCGAGAAGCTCATCATAGTCATACCCGAAATATTGGAGGGCGCTGGGGTTGATGTCACGGATGACACCGCGGGTATCGATCAGGATGATCCCGTCGATTACCGTTTTAAATACTGATGTGAAAAACTCCTTCTTCTGTTCTCTTAAAGGGATGGTTTTCACAAGAAGAAGTTATGAGGTCTATCTCAAATTGCAGGACGCTTGGCCAATGATGTGGTCTTCGCAGAACAGGTATGCCTCGTAGTCTCCCGCGATCATAGAAGGTGACTTGTCCCAGTAGAAAGCCAACTCCTCATTGTCGTTGTTGAAGTTGAAGCGCTGCTTGGCAGTGTAAAGCGATTCTTCCCCTTTGTAGGTGAAGGTTCCTGAACCTCTTTCTTCGTTGTGTAGGGTTGCCTTGGAAGGGGTTATGATCTTCAGGTAAACTGTTTTACTACCTTTCTTGGTGGTCTCGTTCTTCGCGAGCTTGAAAGATACGCGGATCTTTTCGGCACGACCTAAGCGAGCTGTTTCTTTTTCCTTATCCTGCCAGTTCATGCGTATTCCGCTGGCCTCCAAGTCAACGGCTTCCAATCGGGAAGCGATCTTGATGGTTTCGAGGGCTTCGTTGTAGTCCGTTTCCAGCTCATCGATGCGCTCGGCACGATTCTCGAGTTCGTCGTCTTTGGTACGAACTTCCTCCTGCAGGAATTCATTCTTGGTACGCAGCGAGTCCAGTTGCGCCTTGTACGAGGCAATTTCACTGTTCAGTGTACGAATCTGATTCTCTGCTTCGCGGAGTTGGTTCTTTGTGAGTTTATCTCCTTTGAGCAGAGCTCTGATCTGTGCTACTTTGTTGGCAATGACGCGATCTCTCACATCTACGATGCTGTCGAGACGTTCGGTCTCCCCGCGGTACTCTTCCAACTCTTCTTCCGCATCATTGAGCATTTCGCTCAACCGCTCCTTCTCTTCGATGAGTACAACGTTCTTTTCGGTCGACTCTGTCAACCGCTTGTCCTTGTTGATAAGACTCACGATCAACCAACCATTCAACAGGAATAATCCTGTGATGATCGATATCAAAAGAATCCTACTCCGTTTATCTCGTTTTTCTGCTTTCAAAAATGATAGATTTCAGATTTGTTCAAATTTACGTTTTTATACGTAAATCCGCTCTTATTTAAAATTTCCCTATTCCTGCTGAATCCTTAGGAATTCTGCGCTTTGATCAGGTTCAGTGCACTTCCTGCCTTGAACCACTCGATCTGCGCATCATTGTATGTGTGTTGCGTCTCGATCTTGTCGGAAGAACCGTCGCTGTGATTCGCCGTGATCCAGATATTCTGACCTTCTCTGAAGTCGGTCAAACCTTCTACGTCAAAAGTGTCATCCTCCCTGATCAGGTCATAGTCGGATGGATTAACAAAGGTCAATCCGAGCATTCCCTGCTTCTTGAGATTGGTTTCGTGAATACGGGCGAATGATTTCACTAAAACTACTCGAACCGCCAGGTGGCGTGGTTCCATCGCAGCGTGTTCGCGTGAGCTACCTTCACCGTAGTTCTCCTCACCTACTACGATCGAATATTCTCCGGCGCCCTTGATATCACGGGCTACTTTAGGTACGCTCTCGTAATTTCCTGTAAGTAGGTTTCTTACAGAATCAGCCTGCTCATTAAATGCATTGATCGCACCGGTAAGCAGGTTATTGGAGATATTGTCCAAATGTCCTCTGAACTTCAGCCATGGACCGGCCATAGATATATGATCAGTAGTACATTTTCCTTTGGCTTTGATCAAAAGCTTCAATCCTTTGAGGTCGTTTCCGTCCCATGGTGCAAAACCTTCGAGTAATTGCAAGCGATTTGAGCTAGGGTCTACCACAACTTGAACTCCTGAACCGTCGGCAGCAGGAGCCTGGTAACCATTGTCCTCTACAGCAAATCCATTCGGTGGGAAGTCGATCCCCTGAGGTTCAGCAAGCTTGACTTGCTCACCATTCTCATTGGTCAAAGTGTCTGTGAGTGGATTGAAGTTGAGATCCCCTGCAATGGCCATGGCCGTTACGATCTCAGGCGAAGCCACGAATCCGTGTGTATTTGGGTTTCCATCGTTTCGCTTGGCAAAGTTCCGGTTGAAACTTGTGATGATGGAGTTCTTCTCTTTTTTCTCAGCACCATGACGTGCCCATTGACCGATACAAGGTCCACACGCATTTGCGAGAACCACACCACCGATCTTTTCGAACACATCCAGATATCCATCGCGATACACTGTGTAGCGAACCAGTTCCGAACCCGGAGTTACGGTGTACTCCGATTGTACTTTCAAATTCTTATCCAGAGCCTGTTGAGCCACAGATGCTGCTCTGGTGATGTCTTCATAAGAAGAGTTCGTACAAGAACCGATCAACCCAACTTCGAGTTTTTCCGGCCATCCGTTTTCCTTTACAGCAGCTGAGAACTGGCTGATAGGAGTTGCCAGGTCCGGAGTGAAAGGTCCGTTAATATGCGGCTCCAGAGTACTCAGGTCGATCTCGATCACCTGATCGTAGTATTTCTCCGGATTCTCATAAACATCGTTGTCTCCTCGCAAGTGTTCCATGATTCCATCTGCAAGGTCGGCAACGGCTTCACGTCCCGTACCACGCAGGTATTGTCCCATCTTTTCACCATAGGCAAAGAGTGATGTTGTTGCTCCGATCTCCGCACCCATGTTACAGATGGTACCTTTTCCGGTACATGAGATAGCATCAGCTCCGTCACCGAAGTATTCCACGATGCAACCTGTTCCACCTTTTACCGTGAGGATACCGGCCACTTTCAGGATCACGTCTTTTGCGGAAGTCCAACCACTCAACTTACCTGTGAGCTTAACACCAATGAGTTTCGGGAATTTCAATTCCCAAGGCATTCCGGCCATGACATCCACTGCATCCGCGCCACCAACACCAATTGCGATCATTCCAAGACCACCTGCATTTGGAGTGTGTGAATCCGTTCCGATCATCATTCCACCAGGGAAAGCATAGTTTTCAAGAACCACCTGGTGAATGATACCTGCACCCGGTTTCCAGAATCCAATTCCGTATTTGTTTGAAACAGAAGCGAGGAAATCGTAAACCTCTTTGTTGGTTTCGTTGGCTGTTTCCAGATCTTCATCTGCGCCTGATTTCGCCTGGATCAAGTGATCACAGTGAACAGTTGAAGGCACAGCGACCTTTTCTTTTCCGCTCTGCATGAACTGAAGCAACGCCATTTGCGCAGTTGCATCCTGCATCGCCACGCGATCCGGCGCAAAATCCACGTAACTCACACCACGTTCATGAGCATCACTGCTATTGCTATCCCAAAGGTGAGCGTAGAGGATCTTTTCCGTGAGAGTGAGTTGTCGGCCGAGCACGTTTCGGGCCTTTTCTATCTTGCCCGGAAGTTCAGAGTAGTAATTCTTAATGAGGTCGAGATCAAATGCCATATTTCACGCTTATTTAGAGGGTGCAAAAGTAGTGATTTCGCTCATTTTTCGAAGCGATCCTGCACCTTTCAGCGAGAAAAAAACCAGATAGGTATCGGGGGCTAGTCGTACTTGACGACCGTAGTATTCATCAACTCTCCGCGGAGGTCTGACGTCATACGAACTTTATAGACTCCTGCTGCCAACCAGGATGCATCTACAGTGATCTCAAAATCGCTGATCGCATCGTGCTCCATCACCACCCTTCCAAGCAGATCTGTCATAACCACATGAACAGGTTCGTCTTCCATTGGTTCGTCGATCACGAAGGTCATTTTTCCCGGAGTCGGATTCGGATACACACTTGTGTTGTCAAAATCGCGATGAGGCACCTCTACAAATGTTCGGATGGGCAATTCGGCACGAAGGTTATGGAGATTGTATCTCATCACTTCGACTTGCTGTTTGGTGAACATATTCGTACACGGACCGTTCGAATAATCCATGTAATTCTCCACCTGATCGGGCAGATCATTGGGAGACTCCACACATGTGTTTCTTCCGTACAGACAAATACTCCCCTGAGCGGATGTGCGCTCCATCGGAGTATCGCTGAGGTAATCATCTATTTGACAACCATCCTGACCGGTTCTTGCATCTCCCCAGGTATGTCTTAGTCCCAGGAAGTGGCCAAATTCATGAACCGCTGTTTTCTCAGCGGTATTGAAGCTCGGACTGGTATGGTACGGATTATTCCTTCCGACCGCTGTGTAGTGCAATACCACACCTTGACGATAGTTCTCTACGTATGACTGACTTGTCCAGAAATTGGCACCCGGTGGTGGGAATGCGTATCCTAACAAAGTCGTGATCCCCTGAAATGACAGATTACATACCCATATGTTCAGGTATCGGTTGGGGTCCCAGGCGTTGACACCGCCTGCTACACTTTTCTTCACATAATCGTTGTTCAAGGTGTTCCCTCCGGAATAGAACGAAGCCAAACTAGTATTTACCCTATTGATACCATTTGTTGCATTTCCATCCGGATCTTGCTCTGCCAATTTGAATCGAATGCGCGCCTTTCCTGCAACCGGTTTGAAGATATCTCGTGTTTTGACCGTATCGGCATTTTCCCGATTGAAACACTCATTCAGTGCTTCCATTTGCGACATGATCAGGCTGTCAGAGATATTCTGGATAGGTGTGTTCCACACCACGTGCCACACCACTGTGATCTCATACAAGGTGTCAAGCGGTGCCGTCTTTTGGAGGGTCTTTTCCTGAGCGTGAGCGGCACTCTCTCGGTAATTCTGATCAAGCGTCTCATTGAGTCCCGGGATCTCTTCCTCCAATTGGCGGAGGTAATCTACCGTACCGCACGGTATGATCTCCTGGGCTTGTGTGATCGCTCCCATCAAGAGAACTATGAACAAGGGTAAAATTTTTCTCATCCGAAGTTTAACATCAAATTGATCAAAGTTGCTTGTAAAGGGAATACCATTTTTACTCTCCCTTGAATTCCGGTGGCCTTTTTTCATTGAAAGCAGCCACACCTTCCTTGTAATCTGCAGAGTTACCTGCGATCTCCTGACAATATGCTTCGTATTGCAACATTTCCTCCAGATCAGAAGTCCCTGATCGGTTGAGCATACTTTTCATGAGCGCTATTGCTTTAGTCGGAGCATTCTCGTAATAGTTGCAGTATTCGTCCACGGTTTTATCCAGATCTTCCTCCGAACAGACCCGATTCACCATTCCCCACTCGAAAGCCTGTTGCGCTTTCACCTTCGTTCCCATGGTCGACATTTCAAATGCCCGGGCGCTTCCCACCAGTCTGGGCAGGAAGTACGAAGATCCTGAGTCCAGGACCAATCCCACATTCACAAAAACCTCGATCAGACTTGCTCGCTCTGAGGCAACAATAATATCACACGCCAGAGCCAAAGAACACCCTGCACCGGCAGCAACACCATTGAGTCGGCACACGATCGGTTTGGGCATGTTGCGCATGCTGCGAATGATCGGATTGTACCTTTTGTACAGTGAATCACTCAGACTGCGCTTCTCGGCACCGGCAATTGCCTTGAGATCCTGTCCGCTGCAAAAAGCCTTGCCCTTACCGGTCAACACGATCACACGAACTTCCGGATCCTTCTTAGCCGCTTTAAGTGCTGCCTGCAATTCATAACTCTGCTCGTCATTGAATGCATTGAACACGTCAGGACGATTCAATGAGATCGTCAGTCGCTTACCCTGCTTCTCGTATTTGATGCTGTTAAAATCCATAGTATAAAAGGTAACATAAGGCTGTCGCCAAAAATCCCGCCGAATATCCTAAATATAATTCACTTGGACGGTGAGCGTTGAGTGCTAATCTACTGACTCCTATCAGTCCGGCCAGGACCACAGAGCCCACTACGACCAGGTCCATATTCACCACACTGTAGCCCGAAAGTACGATCAGGTATGGTGTGATCCCGCCCCATGCCAGCATGTGTAAACTCACGTTGCGGTATCTGGTGATCACGAAACCCACGGCGGTACAGACTCCAATGGAGAGTAAGTACACGCGCAGGATCGGCTCTATGAAAAGTGCGTTAAAGCTAAATGCCATGAAGAAGTACAACACCGTCATGACCAACAGGCTGACTCTCCGTTCCTTACCACTGAGGGAAGCCAACTCCGAGGGACGGTATTTGCGGAGCAGGAGCATCAACCCAAACACAGGAACCAAAACCAGACTTAGAAAGAAAATGATCAAAAAAAAGGTCTCCGATCGCTCATTGAGTTTGGACGAGATGACATAGTGAAACTGTACTCCGGTCCAAAGACCATAAAAAGCAAGGAATACCGGATGCCCGGCATATGACAATATGTTTGCGATCGTTCTGGTCAAACCTGACTACAGTTCCTTTCTCAATCGAGCCACCGGAATATTGAGCTGTTCCCGGTACTTCGCTACGGTCCTGCGTGCTATCGGATAGCCTTTCTCTTTGAGGATCTCCATCAATTTCCCATCGGTGAGTGGTGATGATTTATCCTCGGCGTCGATGGACTCCTTGAGGATCTTTTTCACTTCCTTATTACTGACCTCTTCCCCACTCTGAGTGGTGATACCTTCTGAGAAGAAGTATTTGAGCGGGAATATTCCAAAGCCGGTTTCGACGTACTTACTGCTTGCCACCCGGCTTATCGTAGAAATATCGAGATTCACCTTTTCGGCGATGTCCTTCAGGATCATTGGGCGCAAATCGGTTTCCTCTCCGGTGAGGAAAAACTCCCTTTGATAATTCACAATGGCATTCATCGTGAGTAAAAGTGTCTGCTGTCGCTGACGGACTGAATCCACGAACCACTTCGCTGAGTCGAGTTTTTGCTTGATGAACTGCACAGCCTCCTTTGCAGACTTGTCGGGTTTCTTCGATTTCTCATATCCCCGGAGTGTCTCGAGATAGCGCTGTGACACCCTGAGTTCAGGCATGTTCGGACTATTTAGGCTCACTTCAAGGTTTCCGTCTTCTTCTCGTACTATGAAATCGGGGATGATGTACTCCGTCTTTCTTGTCTCCATGCCTGTTCCGGCAGGTTTAGGATTCAGAGTAGTAATAAAATCTATCGCTTCCTTCAAATAGGATTCATTCACATCGAGCTTCTTGAGCAACTTCTTATAGTGCTTCTTGGAGAAGTCCTCCATGTGGTCCGTGAGAATATCCCTCGATAACTTGATGATCGGCGTATTGGCTTTTCTCGCCTTTTTCTCCAATTGGATCAGCAGGCACTCTCTCAGGTCTCTCGCTCCGATACCGGCAGGGTCACATTGCTGGATCCGCTTGAGCACCTTCGACAATTCCTCTTCGTCCGTCTTCACATTTTGAGAGAATAAAAGATCGTTGGCAATGGATTTGAGAGGTCGTCTCAGGTATCCATCATCGTCGATGGTTCCAATGATCTGTTCAGCCAGGATCTCGTCATGCTCCGTGCTCAAAGTGGATGCTAGCTGCTCCAGCAGATTTTCACGAAAAGATTGCACACTGACGACAGGGATCGGACCTCTTTCGTCATCGTCGTTGTATGAATCGTTCAGTCGAACGCCACCGTAATCGTCGTTGGTATATTCGGAAAGGTCGAACAGATCGTCGTCCATACTGTCCGACATGTAATCATCGTCATCCCCTGAATCCCGCGTGTCATCAGACAAACGGTCATCGTCAACGTCTTCATCCTTCCCTTTCTCAAGCGCCGGATTGTCAATGAGTTCCTCCTCTACCCGCTCTTCAAAATTGAGCGAATTCAACTCCAACAGTTTGATAAACTGTATCTGCTGCGGAGACAGCTTTTGGAGCATCTTTTGACTGAGGGTCTGCTTGAGCATTTACAAGGCGTTTAGTATTGTCTGTTCGTGTAAGGATTAACCTTTATTTTTGCCAAATTTATATAATACCGCCCATAAAAAATGAAGCGCTACATCCAAGATTTATCGACATGTATAGGTGAGGAAGTGACCCTGCAAGGATGGGTTTATAATAAGCGGGAAAGCAAAGCGCTCATATTTCTGATCCTGAGAGACGGTTCGGGCATCGTGCAATGCATCATTGCACAGGACGATATCGGCGAAAACAGTTTTGCCGAAGTTTCTTCCCTTGGCCTGGAAAGTTCTGTTCGGATCACCGGAAAGGTGGTAGAAGATACCCGTCAGCATGGTGGAGTTGAACTGCACGTGAATGCTGTTGAAGTGATCCAGAATGTGGCTGACTATCCGATCTCGAAAAAGGAGCATGGTATCGAGTTCCTGATGGACAATCGTCACCTTTGGTTGCGGTCCCGTCGTCAATGGGCGATAATGCGTGTCCGAAACACGATCATCTTCGCCATCCACAGGTTCTTCCAGAAAGAAGGATTCGTTCAAATGGATGCACCCATCTTCACGGGTAATGCCTGTGAAGGGACTACGGATCTGTTCGAGACCGACTTTTACGGCCGTCCTGCATATTTGTCGCAGAGCGGACAACTCTATGGTGAGGCGATGGCAATGGCCATGGGTAAGATCTATACGTTCGGTCCGACTTTCCGTTCCGAAAAGTCGAAAACAAGACGCCATTTATCCGAATTCTGGATGATCGAACCGGAGATGGCTTACTATGACATCTTTGACAATATGGATTTGATCGAAGACTTCATCAAAGCAGTTGTACAAGCAGTACTCGCGGAGAACAAAGATGAACTCGAGATACTCGAGCGTGATGTAGAAGCATTGGAAAAAGCCTGTGGAGAATTCATCCGCCTGAACTATGACGATGCAGTCGCGATCATTAAAGGAGAGAAAGATGTAGACGGCAAAACGACCATCGAAACACTAAAAGCAGATATAGCTGATCGAGAGGCGGAGAAGTCCGAACTTGAAGCGGATATAGAAGAACGCCAGGCTCTGCTCGACAAAGGGGGAATGAAAAAAGGCAAGGTAGCCTATCACCAAAGCACGATCGATAAGAACAAACAGCGCATCAAACAGATCGAAGAGGATCTACGGAACCTTCCCCAATGGATAGAATCTGCCGAGAACTTCAAATACGGAAGTGATTTCGGAGGATCCGATGAAACGGTTCTAACGCGCATGTTCGATGTTCCGGTGATGGTATACGACTGGCCGCATGCCGTGAAAGCATTCTACCTGAAGCGTAATCCGGAACATCCGGAATTCGCTCGCGGAGTGGACTTGTTGGCTCCTGAAGGATATGGCGAGATCGTCGGTGGTGGTGAACGTGAGACAAACGAGGAATGGCTCAAGGAGAAGATCATCGAGCACGAATTGCCTATGAGCGAATTCGAGTGGTATCTGGATCTGCGTCGATTCGGTTCTGTACCTCATGCCGGTTTCGGGCTTGGACTTGAGCGTCTGGTAGCATGGATCTGTAAGTTGTCACACGTACGTGAAACGATTCCGTTCCCTAGAATGTACGGACGACTCGAACCGTAGAGAGGGTTTCGGGTGTCGGGTTCGGGATTCGGGTGTTAGCCTTTTCGAGAATATTTTTTGAAGGTGAACGCAAATTCGTTGCGTTCGTTTTGAGGGAAGGATTCTTCCTCTGAAACTTCCCATTCATTCCAGTCAACTTCGGGGAAGTGCGTATCCGCATCGGGAAATTCTGAGTGCACGTGAGAGATGTACAAATAGTCGGCGTCGGAAAGCGTCTGTCGGTAGATCTCCCCTCCTCCCAGGATGAAGACCTCCTCGTCACTATCAGCGAATAGTGCGTAGACTTCATCGAGCGAGGAAACCACTTCCGCACCTTCGATCGAATAGTCATCACGACGGGTGACTACAATATTCCTGCGCTTAGGTAAAGGTTTACCGATCGCTTCGAAACTCTTTCGCCCCATCACCACTGCGTGCTCCACAGTAACCCGTTTGAACAATGCCAGATCATCGCGCAGTTTCCAGATCAGATCATTATCGCGACCGATCGCCCGGTCATCTGCTACTGCTGCGATCAATGAGATTTTAAAGCTTCTTCCGTCTGACATTCAATCGGTATGTTTCAAACTGATATCTAAACTCTTCACACTATGTGTAAGTGCACCTATGCTCACAAAATCGACACCAGTTTCTGCATATGAAACCAGGTTCTCTTCCGTGATCCCTCCGCTTGCTTCGGTTTCACATTTCCCATCTATCATCACCAGTGCCTCACGTAGTTCTCCCGGGGTGAAGTTGTCTAACATGATGCGATCGACTCCATCACAAGTTAGGGTCTCGCGAACTTCATCCAGGTCGCGTGTTTCCACTTCGATCTTGAGATCCAGTCCTTTGTCCTTTAAGTAGGCACGACTCATTTCCACGGCCTCTCGGATCCCACCTGCGTAATCAATATGATTGTCCTTCAACATGACCATGTCGTTCAGACCCGCTCGATGATTCATCCCACCACCCACTGTAACGGCCCATTTCTCAAGGAACCGCAAACCGGGTGTGGTCTTTCGTGTGTCAAGTATGCGAGTATTGGTATGCTCGATCATTTTGACCAGACTGCTCGTATAGGTTGCCACACCGCTCAATCGCTGCATGCAGTTCAAGAGCAATCGCTCCGATCCGAGTATGGCTCTGACCTTCGCCGTGACCACAAAGCCTTCGTCTCC
>VMDK01000116.1 GCA_008080835.1 Sphingobacteriia bacterium
AACCACGATGTCGATGCCGATTACGCCACCGTATTTGGTATACAAAACGAAGTAAACGGAGATTATTCCTTCAGCACCGGAAGATCCAATGACATTTCAAGCGCCTATGCCAGCTCTATGGGATATTTCCACGAAGTGGATGGAAATTACGCAACCGCCCTTGGATACTACAACAGGGTCAGAGGATCTGCCGGAATCGCCGGTGGAATCTATAATATTTCCAATGCGTATGGGGAAACAGTTCTTGGTCTTTATGCCGACTCGGTGACTTCATTTTCCCGGAATGCCTACTCTTCTTCCGACAGATTGTTTGTACTGGGTAATGGGACCTCAGCAGCAAGTCGAGCAAATGCCTTGACCGTGTTAAAGAATTCGAATGTATTCATCGGTGGTAATGAGGCTGGTCTGACCACTGGCAACAGGACTCTGTATTTCCATGAAACCACACAAAACG
Source organism: Sphingobacteriia bacterium (assembly GCA_008080835.1). Classification (GTDB taxonomy): domain Bacteria; phylum Bacteroidota; class Bacteroidia; order NS11-12g; family UBA9320; genus VMDK01. Next base: position 455 of record VMDK01000116.1, read on the forward strand.
GACCGAGTCTTGCCGGGACCGACATGGCAGCGATCTTTGCTGATGATGTCAGCGGAACGGTAGAGTTAAGAGTGAAGGACGAGGCAAATAACATCACAACGATCAGTCCGCATAACTTCAGCTTCATTCCGGGTGGCGCATCCGAACCTATGGCTTGGGCGTTTTATTCCGAACGCGGAAAGTCTGCGATCAACGTGGACATGATGCGCATGACACGCATTGTGGAGCAATTGTCGGGTGAAAAATTGATCTACGGAAATGGGGTCGAGTCATTCAACCCGAACTCTTCTGTGCTCAAGACACGTGTCGAGCAGCTGGAAACAGAGAACCGTGACTTAAAAAGAGCGATCGAACTACTTGAAAAGCGATTGGACGAGATCGAATCGAAAGACAAATGAGAGCTATCGCTGTCATATCACTGATGTGTCTGAGTTTGTGTTCTCACGATCTGTTTGGACAATTATACCTCAGCGACAATGCAGTCATGGACATTGGACAAGACGCCTTGTTGTATGTAAAAAACGGCGACATCGAGAATGAAGGAGATCTGTACTATGCCGGAGAGATCGAGTTGATCGGGAACCTCGACAATGGGGATCGATTGGAAAGTGTAACGGGTGAGCCCAGTTTGTTTTCCGTAACGGGAGACTGGAACAATGACGGCTCCTTCCAAAGTGGTGTAGGTGAAGTCATTTTCAATGGAAATTCTCAAGTTCTTGGAGGAAGCAGTTCCAGTGCTTTTTATGACCTTAACTTCTTAGGTCAACTTTCTGATGTCAAGGATGTTCAGACTAGCACATCTGTTGGCAATGAGCTTGGAATTGACGGGGCATGGATCGAGCTGAATACCAAACAGTTATCCTTGTTTAATGCGCAGTACTCGATCGCCGAAAAAGGAGGTGTTTTTCACACAGATTTTGGTGGCAAGTTGGTGCTCGACGCCAATGCCGCATCCATTAACCCCTATCCCATTCGATTTGCATATGATCGATCGAATCCATTGATCAGATATGCCGCGTTGGACAACCCAATTTCGGGTGCGCATTCAATAGGGTTCTACGAAGGTACACCCAGCGTTCATGGTTTGGATGCTTCACAGTCCATTGATAGTATATGCCGGATATTCAATGACCATTTCTGGTTCATCGCTTCGGATCCGGGAGTCAATGTTGCCCTTCAAAGTGAAACAGATCCTTACTTTGAAAGAATGACAAAATGGGACGGAGCACAATGGAATGTTCTCCCCAGAAATTTGGGTCAGGCAGGAGTTGGATTCAACCACACCATGGTCAACTTACAAGGTGGCGACAGTTCTTTCTATACTTATTATTCGGAAATGCCATTCGTGGAAGCAGTTCCTTATCAGGAGATCTTTCACAGAGTACAAACCAGGCTCACCGCCGATTATTATTTGCCTTCAACCGGTTTAATAACCTGGACGCCCGATGACCAACTTGGATGCTCAAACTGCCCAGATCCGCTATTTGAATCACTGAATTCTCAGGCGATCACCATTAGGGTAGAGAATGACATCTGCTACGATGAAGTCACCACTGAGATCGAAGTCCTCAAGCGTCCGGATGTGTTCATGCAGAACGCTTTTTCCCCAAACAATGGTGATAACCTGAACAACACGTTCAGACCGGTACTGGTTGATAACGAGACCTTGGTCTTTATGAGGATCTTTAATCGGTGGGGAGAAAAACTCTATGAAGGAACCGGTGCCTGGGATGGTACCTATCAGGGCAATGATGTGATGCCGGGTGTTTATTTGTACGAGATCAAAGTGAGACGAGTTTACAGCGACACTCACCACCAATTCATCAGTAAGAGTGGTACCTTGCAGGTTCTCCGCTAGATGGACCAGGAACAAGCATATTTATCTCTCAGGCAATTGAACGCCTACATCGAAGATGTTCTTCAAAATGCATTCGAGGGTGCCTTTTGGTTAAAGGCGGAGATATCCCAGATCAACTTCCACCGCTCCGGTCATTGTTACCTCGAGTTGGTCGAACATTCGGGCCAAAATATTGTAGCAAAAGCACGAGCCACGATCTGGAGGTCGGCCCTCTCAAACATCCGTTTCGAACTGGGCTCGGACACGGACAATATCCTCGCCAGAGGAAAGGAAGTGCTTATACAAGCCACAGTCAATTTCCACGCTGTATACGGTTTATCGATCTCTGTTCATCGAGTGGATAGTCGATTCGCATTAGGTGAACTCGAGCGTAAAAAACAGGAAACCATCGATCAGCTGGAGAAAGAGGAATTACTGGAATTGAATTCCCAGCTTCCAATGCCTTTGGTCGCTCAAAAGATCGCGGTCATTTCCTCTGATGGAAGCAGCGGACAACAGGATTTCTTGAAGCAGGTTCGCGAGAATCCATACAAGATCAAATTGGACATTGAGCATTTTCATGCCAGTGTGCAAGGAGTGGGTTCAGAGTCGGAGATCTGTGAGCGACTAGATCAATTGATGGGAAGCGATTTCGATGTGATCGTGATGATCCGGGGTGGTGGATCCAAATTGGATCTAGAAACCTTTAACAGCTATGAGATCGCAAAACGCATTGCCATCCACGACCTCCCGGTGATCACGGGAATTGGCCACGAGACCGACGTTTCGGTAGCTGATATAGTGGCGCATATGAGTCTGAAAACGCCTACCGCTGCTGCCGCATTCCTCATTGATCGGGCAGCCGAGTTCCTGAGAAAGATCGGATCTGATTTCTACGAGATCCTGCATCGATACGAATTGAAGCTCCATAACTCGAAGTCGTTCATTCAAAATTCAAGTAAGCAGGTAAATCAGAAAGCCGTACATGCCGTTCAAATCCAACGTAGTGCGTTACAACGTCAGGGAAATAGAGTGATCCGATTTGCACGAACCAAGGTCTCCTCAGAATCGGGAAAGATCGATCTGCGAAGAGATATCCTGGTGAACAAACCACTGGATCTGTTGCGAGAACGAAAAAGCAGGGATCGACTAACTGAGCAGATCATCTTAGGGCGCTCCGGAAAGATACTTTCCGAAAATCGAGCGAAGCTGTCGATCCAAAAAGAGGTGTTAGTGAGCAAGAGTTTTCATATATTACATGAGTCAAAGAGCTTCATTCAGAAGAATGAAGTTCTGCTGAACAATGCGCATCCTGATCGGATCCTTCAGAGAGGATTCAGTGTGGTGCGAAAATCAAATAAGGCGATCACCGAAAACACCAAATTAAAAGATGGCGATCTTTTGGAGATCGAACTTTACAAAAGAAAGATCTACGCACAATTTTTAAATGAAGAACCGGAATGGCAGAAACTAAAGACCTTACTTACGAAAAAGCCGCAAAAGAGCTAGAGTCCATTCTTGCAGAATTGGAGGATGACACCATCTCTGTGGACGACCTAGCAAACAAGGTAGAAAGAGCATCTGTACTTTTAAAATTCTGTTCAGGAAAACTCACGGACACAGAGAAGAAGATCAATGAGATCGTCGACGATCTTGGTTTATAATCTGATAATCAGCACATAAGCCACAAATCCGGTGACAACGGCTGTATGGACAGCACTGATATGACCGTAGCCGTAAGGGATAATCTGGTCGTATTCATTCCGACTTCCTTCTCGCCTGATAACGACGACAATCTCAATGATGTGTTCAAAGTATCTGGAGTTGGGTTTACCAATGTGCGTTGTCAGATCTACAATCGCTGGGGCGAGAAACTACTCGACGAAGAAGACTTCTCCTCATGGGACGGAACCTATATGGGTGAAAAAGTGCAATCGGGGATCTATATCTACCAGATGACCTTTACCGATTACAAGAATGTCCGTCATTTTAAGAATGGAACCATTCAGGTGATCCGGTAAAGATCACAACTTCACGAATCGAAAGACCCTCCCGCTCTCATGTAATCTCAACAGGTAAAGCCCTTGCACCAAAGCACTGACGTCCAAACCGATCTTTGAATCGATCCTTCCCATCAAGACGACTTGTCCAAGTTCATTGAACACCTCGCAGTCTTGCGTTGGAGTATCTTCAGAATCAGCGTAGTAAAGTCTGCTCGTCGTTGGATTCGGGAATAGCACGACATAGGTTTCAGCGACCATTTCACCTTCGGTAGCCAGTGCTAACTGTATAGCACGGTACGCTGTGGTCTTACCCGTTCCCCAGATGGAGTTACCTCCTGTTTCGAACTCCTGGGTTTTGACATCCTCGCGGGTTGTCGCCTTCAATATTTCCTTGACCTGATAAGCAGATAAAGAAGGATTTGCCTGAAGGACTAGAGCTGCCACACCGGTCAATGCCGGTGAAGACATGGACGTCCCTGAGAATCGGGCAAACGGATATGATCGTCCTTGAAACGAGACTTCCTCGATCATCTCGAAATCATCGGTGGTGAATGAAGAAATGGAAGATGCGACACCCACACCCGGAGCTGAAAGATCTGGTTTGACATATGTGCGGCCCATCACGGGACCATGACTGGAAAATCCGGCGATGTCGCCTGGGATCGGATCGATATTCGGGACCCTGATCTCGGAAATATGTGCGCCAACGGTGATCACTGCCTCCGTGGTGCCCGGATCACTGACCGTAAAGCTATCGTTCCCCGAAAGCCATCCCGGGAACATTCCAACGAACGGACGTCCCCAGTTCTTCGTGGATCGTTCCCCTTCCACGACATTCCAAAAATGCACTTCGGAGTCATCCGATGTTGCTGCTATTGCCACATCCCAGCGTTGATTCGTCAAACGGAATTTCATCACCATATGCGCTCTATCATTCACAGGATGTGCCGAGTCAGCCGTCATCTTAAAGAAGAAGGTGTCTGTCCCATCTGTATAAAATCCTTTGTCCGTACCGTCGACAGATGTATGGTAGAACCGACTGCTTTCGATCAAGTTCCTTCCGGCATCGTATACCAGATATTGGACCCCAAAATCGCTTTGCTGCGATCCCCACATGATCACAGTTTGGCCCCAAAGCTCTTCCGTGCTCACGAAACCGAGGAAACTGATCCCACTACGGATCGTGTCATTGTCGAATTCGTGCTGAATGTGCATCCTGCGGTTGCCATTATTCCCCGCTGAGGTAACCATGACCACACCTGCGTCCATCATCTCTTTGATCGCTTCGCTACCTATGGAGTTGCCATCCATAGTGGCTTTATGGTAATTCCCGAAACTCATGTTCACTACGAGTCTTTTTCCTTCCCGGTCTGCGATCGACTTCATCCACTGTATGGCATCGATATACGCGCTCACATCCCTGTCAGGGGAGGCGAACAGCAATTCAGCATCATATGCCACTCCACGGTATTTCTTACCTGCTCCGCTACCTGCGGCAATTCCTGTAACATGAGTACCATGGGTGTCGTATCCCGAGCTGTGGCCCGAAGTGTCTGAACCAGCAGCGATCAGATCATCCTTTCCGTAATAAGCTGTACCATAGCTGTAACCCGTGGGTGCAGGTCCGCTCTTTTTGAATTGATCCCAGGCAGCTAGTATTCGGTAGTTCTCGAGGAGTGTGTCATAGAACATCGGATGGGTATAATCAAATCCCCAGTCGATCACCCCGATGATCACGTCCTTGCCTGTGTAGCCCATATCCAATCCGACACCTCGGTGAACGCTATCTGCTCTCATATCATAAACCGCTCTGTCAAGATCAGGATAGATATGTCCGGGAGTTTCTATGTATTTCAAGCACGAAAGGTCCCGTATCACATGTAGCTCATGTAACGGGAAGAGCATGTTCAAATGTGTTTCCGAAGACCAGGTAACGATCGCACCTAGTTCGTTCAGTTCACTCAGCTCTGCTCCTGATTTTTTGACAGCAAGCAAGGGAATGTAAGACTCCCCGTCTATCTGCTCCACTCTGGTGACCTCCGGTTTGATGGGTGAGAAATCACGCGCAACAGCAGAAACTTGGGAGGAATTCAAATATTGATCAAGCAACAACTCGGTCTCCGTGCTCATGCGCACTTGCGACCACGCCGTACATGCTAAAAAACTTGCCAGAAGTGATATAAATATCCGCTTTCTCATGAAGCGAACAAAAATAACGGATTGGCCATTAGCTATTGGCTCTTGGCTAAATGCCACAAACTGATGGCTGTTCGCTGAGAATTGCTGTCGAATTAGGACCGTAACCCAATCTCCTAAACCTTTCCCCTAATAACTTTCTCCTAAATCCTTATTCTCCTTGTCCAAGCGAGAAGCCAAGTTCTCCGTCGAAGTAATAGAGGTTTTCCGTCTTAACTACGTCCACCCCATTGTTGAGAAGCTTTGACAGCAATTCGGAAACAGACGTCCTGGATACTTCCTTCATCTGCTTCACATCCTTCGGATTTTCCTTGTGCACAAATCGACATCTCCAGTGATCAGTGCAAAATGTCTCAGGAAGACCATTTGGATATACTTTCACTCCCCGGTTGGTGATCATTTTGAGCTTCAACTCTCCATCGGTAAGAGATTCAAGTTTCTGTCCCAACTCATCCGGTGTGCAGGTAGAATCATCGATGAAGAGGTCAGATCCCACCAATGTTTTTGCAGCGGTCGGACGATCGTACTTCTCGAAATCGATCACATGGTAGCTGTCTTTGTCGTACTCCACAGTTGCAAATTGACGAGGTGTTTTCCCCATTCGTTCGATCACAGCATCGGCAAATTCTTTAGTACACACTTGCATCTTGCTGTTCTGAGGGTTGTAGATATCTCCGGTATGAATGCCATCTTCGATGGTAGTCCTCCAGGCATTAGAAACGCGTTCCGCAGCTTCAAGTTGACCGAGATGCTGCAGCATCAGTTCAGCTCCGGCCAAAAGACCGCTTGGGTTGGCGATGTTCTGTCCGGCAATATCCGGAGCAGAACCGTGCACCGCTTCGAACATGGCGAATCCGTCGCCGATATTCGACGATCCACCAAACCCAACAGATCCTGTGAGCTGCGCAGCAATATCAGAGATGATGTCTCCGTACAGGTTCAATGTGACAACCACATCGAATTTCTCTGGGTGGTCAGCAAGCAAAGCCGCTCCGATATCGATGATGCGGATCTCCGACTCAATGTCCGGATACTCTGCTGCGATCTCGCGGAATACATTGCTGAACAATCCATCACTGAGCTTCATGATATTATCTTTCACCATACAGGTCACTTTTCGGCGATTGTATACTTTGGCATACTCGAAGGCGTAACGTATAATCTTGCGCGTTCCTGGGATACTGATCAGTTTCAGGCATTGGAATACGTCAGTGGTCTGACGGTGCTCAATCCCGGCATAAAGGTCCTCTTCATTTTCCCGAACAATGACAGTATCCATAAGCGGATGCTTGGAATCAATGAACGGAGCATGGCTCTTACAGGGACGAATATTTGCAAATAGCCCAAGGCTCTTGCGAATGGTCACATTCAAGCTCTTGTAGCCACCGCCCTGTGGGGTGGTGATCGGTGCTTTGAGAAAGATCTTATTCCTTCGAAGGGTATCCCAGGATTCATTCGTGATCCCGGCTGTGTTACCCGACAAATAGACTTTCTCTCCAACATCGATGAAATCATATTCCAGTTCCGCTCCCGCTGCTTCGATGATACGAAGAGTTGCGTCCATGATCTCCGGACCGATACCGTCTCCTTTTGCTACTGTGATTCGTTTTTTCGCCATTTCAATGATCTGTGTTTGGTTCTGACCTCAGGATTAACAATTCGTCATCCAAAAAGTCGGCGCAAAAGTAAGAATTAGGCCTATTCCATAGAAGGAAAAGGCCAGATAGAACACAGATTTATCACACGAATAGCAAACTGACGACTTTCTCGAACTCGATTTGGCTTTTTAGGCTTCAATTGATTTTCTGAACCGCCACCGACTCCACCGGATTGATTTAAAAAAAAGCCTCATCAACACGATGAGGCTTTTTCGCTCAGGAGGATAATTCGATCACTTGAATACCAGCACAGCCAATATCAAAATGGCCAATCCTACCGGTAAAGCAATTCGTCCAAGCTTACCGATCTTCTGGAGTTGACTGAAATCCCCTTGCTGGGCCTTCTTGCCTGCCGAGGTCATGATCCCGATCAAGGCCCCAAGCACCACTACAAGGATCAATTTGGTCAGCAGCAACGTGTTTCCGGGTAACATACCCCATCTTCCATCCATGAGAAATAACCCACTGATCACCAGCAATGTAAGCCCTATGTGCCCCATCCTGCTTAATCCGAGTGCATTGACCATGAATTTAGGCCGCTCTTCCTCCGGAAGTTTAGCAGCTGCCATTCCCAGGAACATGAAGCCAAAGCTTGTTCCAAGCCCCATGACCAGACCGATAAAGTGAAAAATCAATAATGTCTCTCGCATCTTGTGTTTTAATTGGTTCACCCGAATTTAATCATTCTACGACATTACCAACTCACGGAATTCTGGACTGATGCTGGCGTTTATGGCCGTTGTCACCGCAGTTTTAATTATACACTACTGACTTTCGATGTCATATCTCCCACAGATAATGGGATTTGACAGACAGTTTCTCGACCTTGCAACAGATTGCCCTCAATATGGGTCTAGCATAGTAAGAGCCGCTTTGAATTCCCGTCGTACCAATATCTTCCAAAGTGTCGCTGCAGTGATTGTGGTGCTTTTGTCGGTAATTCCATCGGTGCAAGCCCAAAAGCAAGCCAATATCTGGCATTTCGGTTCGAATGCAGGTCTGGATTTCAATTTTACTCCACCAAAAGCTATAACCAATAGTTCGCTCAGCGCATTGGAAGGTTGTGCGAGTATATGCGACGCCAAAGGTGATATCCTGTTTTATACTGATGGTCTCACAGTCTGGAATAAACGCGATAGTGTGATGACCAACGGTACCGGTTTGAATGGACACAACTCCTCTACGCAATCTGCGGTGATCGTGCCTCACCCGTCCAACGTAAATCAATACTACATTTTTACAGTTGATGGCTCTACGGGTTCCAGAAAAGGGGGATACTACAACATTGTAGATATGACGAAGAGCGCAGGATTGGGAGAGGTCACTTTAAAAAATCAGGTCATCTTTAATCACAATTATCCCTTTGAATCCATCGGCGCAACTCCAAGTGCCAATGGGAGAAGTTATTGGGTATGTTATGTCGATACCAATGCTACCATTCTTGCCTACAATGTCACATCAAAAGGGATCAATCTGACACCTGTCCGTTCCCGTCTGAAGAATTATAGCGCGACAAGTACCATGTCGCACTACATGAAGTTTTCATCGGACAATACCATGATGGCTGTGGCGATAGCAGGATATGGATTAACCCTCAGTAAATTTGACCCAACTTCAGGCAGATTCAGTAATAGCTTTTTGATCGACAAGGGGTCATCCTGGAACTACTACGGCGTAGAATTCTCTCCTGAATCAAAATTCCTCTATTGTTCAAATGGAAATCAATACGACGTGTCGACATTTGACTCCGCATTGATCGTAAACTCTGCCTACAATTTCGAAACCGGAACCATACGCGCTTCTCTGCAACTGGGTCCGGATGGTAAGATCTATTACCGAAGCCACACATCCTCAACCAAAATGAGCTTCATCAACTATCCCGACAAGAAGGATAGTGCATGCACCGTATATGCCGACAGTATTGACCTGAATGGACGAAGAGCCCTGCTGGGGTTGCCAACATTCCTGCAGTCGCTACTGAATCCGAGTCTGATCTCGAAAGGTATCTGCTTCGGAGAACCTACGCCATTTCACATTACTGATTCATTGAAACTGGATTCCGCTGTCTGGAATTTCGGTGATACTGCCTCCGGCAAAATGAACACCGCAACCTCCTTTTCACCAAGGCATATTTTTACGAGTCCGGGGCAATACGAAGTGACCACATTGATCTACCACGGAGCAGGTGTGGACACCTTATCCGCCGTGGTCTCCATCAAAGACTATCTAGGCACCTACCGAATGATCGGTGAAGATATTTTTAAATGCCGTGATGATTCCGTCGACATTAAACTGGCGAATGATACGAACTACCTCAAACAAGTCTGGAGCACAAGCGACACGATCGCAGGTATAAGAACCTCTATTGCGGGAGTGTACTGGATCAAGGCATATGAAGGGAAAGGATGTTTTTTCACCGACACGATGACGGTCTATAATTATCCGAACAACGAGGTTCCGGACGTGCTGGGCTTGATCGACACGATCGAAAAATGCCCGGAGAAAGTGGTCAAGATCGGCACCAAACAATCCTTCTTCAAGTATTCCTGGAATACGGGAGAAACAACTGGTGAAGTCAACACAGATAAGAAAGGACGCTTCATCCTTACGGTGTATCACGACAGTACATGTATCTCACGAGACACCACGGACATCATCTATTTTCCTACTCCAAAGCCAAACTTGGGACGTGATTCGAGCTTTTGTAGCAGCAACAAGCAGCGTGTAGGTGACTTGAATACTCCATTTGCCTCCTATTTATGGAATACAGGCTCCACGGACCCATTCATTTTTACCGATACATCCGGAACCTATATCATGAATGTAGAGACCAATCAGGGCTGTTTGATGTCGGATACGGTCATGTATTCGTTTGTAGCAAAAGCTCCTGATCTGCTCCTGCCAAAGGATACTGCCTTCTGTGATTCAGTTGGACTAAACGCCTATATCAAGCCGGTCAACCAAGGCGGCGAAGCTCCATTTGTTTGGCAAAGTGGTACCAGCGATTCCGCCATTTTCATCAATGGCAAAGGCATGTATGTGGTGAGTGCGAAAAATGCCTGTGGACAGGACGTCGATAGTTTTCTGGTCCGTGTGATCCGTTCGCCCGAAGTTTCCCTCCAGGCAAAGGACTCGTTTTGTGACTCGGTGCGAGTAGTGCTGCAGCCGGATACAACGGGTGATGAACTACAATTCCTATGGAGCACCACTGACACCCTTCTCGATCTTGAAGTAGACACTCTCGGAACGTACTGGATAGAAGCACGGAACAAGTGTGGTGTAGATACGGCATACACGGAGATCATCCAATGGAATACTCCAACCGCAGAACCGATCCTTGACAGCATACTCTGCATACCGTTCCAACATGAACAGAAGTTGGTTTCGGGCACGACCGGAAACTCATACACCTGGAGAGATCCTGTGCGTCAAAGCATACTCTCGCTCGCAGATTCAGTCTCCATATTCGATGCGGGGCAGTATATCGCCGAGATCAGCAATTACTGTGGGAACTACGCCGACACCTTCACCTTGACGGGCTATACGATACCCGTCGTTGACCTTGGAGCAGATTCCTATGTGTGCGATAGTCTTTCTGAAACGATGAACATCGGTCAAGCCCAAAACGGTGAACAATACCGCTGGTCCACCGGAGACACTACTTCCGGGATACAAGTCAAAGATCCGGGCTCCTATTGGGCTGTTGCAACCAATAAATGCGGCTCCGACGCAGACACGATCGAACTGAGCCTGTATTATACCACGGTAGTTTCTCTACCTTCAGACACGGTGGTTTGTGATGAAACGGCGCTTGATCTGGATGTGACCATACCCGGTGTGAATAACGAATACTTCTGGGCACACGGACCTACTACCCCAGAGGTCTCAATAACCCAAGACGGATCCTATAGCGTAACTGTGAAGAATCTGTGCACCGATCAACAACGAAGCATCGATGTCCAATTCTTGAAAACACCGGTTCGAAGTTTGCAACCGGAGTACATTTTCTGTGATGCGATCGAACCCACTGACCTCATTGTAGGCATGGATGCAAATGCAGAAAACTATTCCTGGTCGACCGGAGAGCGCAGCAAGACGCTCACAGCAAATTCACCCGGAACTTATGTGGTTCTGATCTCTAACGCATGCGCAGAGATCACCGACTCCTCTACGATCATCCTTTCCACATCTCCGATCGTGGATCTCGGGCCTGATACCCCGGTGTGCGGCGAGATCGAATACTTGCTCGATGCAGGAAATCCGGGATTAACCTACAACTGGAGCACCGGAGAAGTCACTCAACAGATCATCGCGACTGAGCAAACGGTTTATGCCGTGACTGTGACCAACAATGAAGGGTGTATGTCCTTCGGACAAATGGAGATCACCGACGATTGTCGCACCACGATCCATCTGCCGGACGTTTTCAGTCCGAATGGTGATGGTTTGAATGACGTATACAAACCCGTTCACTTCAAGAACGTGACTGACTACGAATTCTACGTCTATAACCGCTGGGGTGAGAAGATCTTTACTTCCAATGATCCCGATATTGGATGGGATGGAAATTATCTCGGGAAGGAGGCATTGATCGGAGCATATCTGGTGCGCTATCGCTACCGCAACCTGGAGAAAGGGTACTTCGAAGGTGATGGTAAAGTGATCTATCTGGTGCGGTAGCACCAAACTTACCCAAAACAACTCCTAACCATATTCGTTGTAATTTCGGCCTGGTTGTTGGTCAGACATTGCTGAGTTATACGATATATCGAAAAGATGAGAACACCCCTTGGGTGACCTTCATACACGGTGCCGGTGGAAGTAGTTCGATCTGGTATAAACAGCTCCGTGCATTCAAGGAACATTTCAATGTATTATTGATCGACCTGCGCGGACATGGACGCTCCGAGGGCATTCCGTTGAAGCGTTGGGAGCGTTATAGCTTTGAGGCCATCGGAAATGATGTGCTGGAAGTGCTGGACCATCTGCGGATCGAGAAAAGCCACTTCGTAGGCATTTCACTTGGTACGGTCATCATACGCGAGATTAGCGAACGTCATCCAGAGCGATGCCTGAGCATGATCATGGGAGGTGCCATCATGAAGATCAATTTCCGTGGCCAATTGCTCATGCGCCTAGGTGTCCTGCTCAAATCAGTGGTTCCTTATTTGGTCTTGTATCGCCTATTTGCTTTTGTGATCATGCCTCGCAAAAATCACCGCGACTCCAGAAACTTTTTTATTGAAGAAGCCAAAAAGCTCTATCAAAAAGAATTCGTGAAATGGTTCGCAATGGCGGTGGAGGTCAACCTGCTGCTTTCACTTTTCCGCTTTAAGGACCCAAGTATTCCGACACTTTATATCATGGGCGAACAGGATCATATGTTCCTCCCTTCGGTCCGAAAGATCGTATCAGACCACAGCTCAGCACAGTTGGAAGTGATACCTACCTGCGGGCATGTGGTCAATATTGAGCGAGCCGGGACATTTAACCAACTCAGTCTGGATTTTTTAAAGATGGATTAGTTAGCTCGGGGATTCATCCCGAGACGGAACTATCACTGCCTCCAATGCCTGAGCATTTTTACTCACCATCCGTTCGAATATCGTGGCAAAGACCCCACCTGTAAGGAACATCAGCGTGCCATAAATTGCCGGAACAAGCAAAATTCCCGGGAACAGAGCAAGTGCCCCAAGGGATGCCACGAACAACGCAAGTGAGCCGTTTTGTGTAAAGAATACACCACTAAAAGTGAATTCCTGTCTGAAAAAATTGATAGCATCTTCAGGGAGAAAGACAGATTATGTTATGACTTTTTTGCTTTAACTAAGGAAAAATAAACAAGCCTATTTTGACCCCACTCTTATAACGGTGTAAGTAAAATTCGCTAATGACCTTCAATACCCGAACTTTATTAATAAGTTGGCAAACATTAATAAAATGAAATATTCATCTTTAATCATATTCTTTACCGTAAGCACACATTACTTAAGTGCTCAAGATTCAAGTTTCTCTCAAGAGATTGGATATGGTAGTGCAGGATATAGAGTGCCGGCAGGGAAAACACTTTTAATTCACACTGCAGAAGGTACTGATAGGAAGATTTTAATTAACGGTGGCACATACTACAGCCTAACGCAAAATAGCAACTCTTTTAATTCCCCTATCGTGGCAAAAAGTGGGAGCACGGTAAGTGTAACCTCATCTGGTGGATTTCCTTCCTCTTCTAATATTACAGGCATGTTAAAATCAGAAAACACTTCAAGTTCAAATGATGAAAAAACATCGTCAAACACACTTAATATTTTTCCAAACCCTACAACAAATTATCTTTCTATAGAGTATGGTAGAATTAAAATAAATGAAATACAAATTATAGCCACGACAGGAAAACCAATACGAACTTTTAAGTTAAACTTTAGTAGAATCAATATTTCTGATATTCCGAACGGGATTTACTTCGTTAAGCTATTTACTGATCAAACAGTAATAACACAAAAAATTGTAAAGTACTAAAAACGATTTGCCAACAAAGTGTATAGTGCATACCCTAAGGGATACGCACCATACACAAACCGTAATCAATACACCCATAAAAGCTGCTCTTTAGGGGGCTATTTAAGCTAGGCTTAATTGAAACCTTTGTAGATTGAGAATAGAAAATCTACCGACATGAGTAAAAGATCTAGTTCGAGGGCTTTGTCGCACTCATTCTTGAAGACATCTGAGAACCTTGGAGCAAATAACGTAGACATCCGAACTGCATCCCTCTGAGCCAACAAAGCCTCCAAGACCATCTGAAAAACACGATGCCTCAGCAAGAATTGAAATTCAAGAAGCAAAACACATTAACTCAGAATAATCCCACCCTAGTCGACCATGCTCAAGTAAAAGGCGCCTCAACACTAATATGCAAATTGTATGCAAATAAAAAAGCCCCTACATTTCTGTAGAGGCTTAACTGCTTGATTTACAATGTCGGGGTGGCAGGATTCGAACCTGCGACCTCCTGCTCCCAAAGCAGGCGCGATAACCGGGCTACGCTACACCCCGAGAATTAGTGTGAGTGAAGAGTGTGAGTCTTGAGACTCTTTCTTCACTCTGGCCTCTCCCACAATTTGGAGATGACCGGGTGGAGTTTATCCGCCTTTGGCGGACTACACCCCGTGTGTACAGTGTGAGTGAGGAGTGTGAGTGTAGAGTTCTCATTACTCAATACCCAAACTCAATACTGTCTTTCGTGACTCCTTCAGGACTCGAACCTGAAACCTACTGCTTAGAAGGCAGTTGCTCTATCCAGTTGAGCTAAGGAGCCATTGTTTTTTAATCCAAGCTCTTCCTACCCCACTTTTCAAGAACTTTTCCCGCTCTCTGGCCTCTACTCTGGTTGGAAATTCCTCTGTTAAGAATATTTCCCATGGTCGATTGGCCTTGGTGGACCGAGTCTTACCTGAATTATGTTCCCGCAGTCGCCTCTTCAGATTCGATGTAAATCCAACATAGAACCGATCACGGTCAACACTTTTCATCACGTATACAAAGAACATCTTTTTCTGGCTGTTTGCTCCCCGCCTAAGGCGGGCAGGTATCCAGCTTGCTAGCCTCTGGCCAGCTCGTTCGCCTCTGGCGGATTGAGCTAAGGAGCCAATGCCTTTCCAGCTCTTGGCTTTAGCCGAGCCGGAGTCAATATGCGGTGAGGGCGGGATTCGAACCCGCGGTACCCGGTTAAGGTACGGCAGTTTAGCAAACTACTGGTTTAAGCCACTCACCCACCTCACCTGAAGTGAATCTCACAGTGGAGATCCTAGGTATTTCAACTGAACGATGTCCTCATTTTCTCTACCGAATCCGGGACTTCGCTCAAACGGACGGCAAAAATAAATTTTTTCGAGAAAACGGTGTACAAAAATTGGCTTTTTGTCAAAAATTGGGAAGGGGTCAATTTCATATTGAATTACTGACCCATTTTCCTAACCTTTGACAACAACAATGGCCAAATCCGACAACAATAAATTCCTGTTCCGCAACCTGAAAATATACAGCAGCACGGAATGGTTAGCCGATAACAAGAAGAAGTATCGATCAGTCTACGACCTGAGTGAGCTCGGCTATATTTATTGTGAATTCTCCTTCTTCAATCTCAACTTTCGAAAGGAAGATTGGCCCCTCAACTTACGTCTCAAGTGCATCGACGAGGATAAGAAAGAAGTATGTGATCTGAACTGCGACCGCGATGTATCCATGAATTCACAAGTGGTGTACGTCCGTGAAGGATGGGGAACTCGCTCCAGCGGTGGTTTCTGGAAACCTGGTATTTACAAATGGGAAGCCTGGTCGGATGATAAACTGATCGCTGAACGCAATTTCTACATCCAGGAATTCGGGAAAGTCAGTGGTACTGGTCAGCCGTATTTCGACATCGATACGATCAAATTGTATGAAGGACCGGACGCAAACGTGCTGCCGGAAAACCGAAAATACTACACGACTTTCCATCATCAGTTCACACGATACGTGTGGTCTGAATTCAATGCTCAAAACCTGATCGGTGAGGTGAACTACTGGACCTGTGAACTCACCTTCAATTTCCGAACGGAAACCAACCTTCTCAAGGGATCTATTTCAAAGGTGTTCTTAGTATACCCGCAAGAGAAAGATTTCTCCATTACTGTGGGGTGGGGCGCCGACACCGTTGGAACCTGGGGCAAAGGGAAATACAAGCTCGAGATACTCTTCCTCGACCGCATGATCGCCACCAAGACATTTGAGATCGGTGAAGATTATGTGAACGCTACGGAATCCGATTTCCTCATTTCGGAGACCGTTCAGGAAGAAGAAGTTCCGGAACCGGAAGCTGAATCTAAGTCAGGAACGGCAGTTCAAGCCGCCCCTTCCGATGACGTGGAGGATGTCCTTCAGGAATTGGAAGACCTGATCGGATTGTCAGAGGTCAAAGCTCGAGTCAAAGAATATAGCCACTATCTGCAATTCATTACCCTTCGAAAGGACAAAGGGATCAGTGAGGATGAACCGATCAATCTGCACGCCATTTTTCGCGGGAATCCCGGTACCGGTAAAACAACCGTTGCCAGAAAGCTCGGAAAGATCTACAAGAAACTCGGACTGCTCACCAAAGGGCATGTCCATGAAGTGGACCGTGCGGATCTGGTTGCCGAATTCATAGGTCAGACCGCCCCGAAGACCAAAGCCGCTATCCAGAAGGCCAAAGGAGGCATTCTTTTCATTGACGAGGCTTATTCTCTTGCGAGAAAGGACGACGACGCCAAAGATTTCGGTAAAGAAGCCATTGAGATCCTTCTTAAAGAAATGTCCGACGAATCAGATTTTGCCGTGATCGCGGCAGGATACCCGGATGAGATGAAGACATTCATCGAATCAAATCCCGGTTTGAAGTCGCGTTTCAATATGGTGTTCGACTTTCCGGATTATATGCCTCAAGAGCTGATTGAGATCGCAGCCTATTCAGCAGATAAGAGAGGCATCACTTTCAGTGAAGGTGCTCAGGATCTTTTGTACAAAAAGATCGTGGAAGCATATCGTAACCGCGACCGGTTCTTTGGCAATGCACGACTGGTCAACTCCCTGGTTGATGAGTGCAAAATGAATCTGGGTTTGCGCGTCATGGACGAGACCAATCCGGGTGCACTTACCATGGAAGAACTCTCCACGATCAATGAAGCCGATGTTGCCAAATTAGAGATCAACCCACGTGAGAAATTGCCGGATATCCCAATAGATGAAGAGCTGTTGCGCGAGTCCGTCGACAAGCTCCATCAAATGATCGGCCTCGACAAAGTGAAAGAGGACATCGAAGATCTGATCAAACTCGTCCGTTTCTACAAGGAAACGGGTAAAGACATTCGCAAATCTTTCTCATTGCACACCGTTTTCACGGGAAATCCCGGAACGGGAAAAACAACTGTGGCACGTATCCTTAGTCAGATCTATAAGGCTTTGGGGATCCTTGAACGAGGGCACCTCATCGAATGCGACCGACAGAGCCTGGTGGGTGGATACATCGGGCAAACGGCCCTTAAAACGGGCAAGATCATCGACATGGCGATGGGAGGTGTATTGTTTGTAGATGAAGCCTATTCACTTACGGAAGGTGGAGGCTCAGACTACGGGAAAGAAGCAATTGAGATCATCTTAAAGCGCATGGAAGACCATCGCGGAAAATTTATTGTGATCGCAGCGGGGTATACCGAAAACATGCGTCGCTTCCTGGAGTCCAATCCTGGACTGAAATCTCGATTCGACCGCACATTCCTGTTTGAGGATTTCACGGAAACCGAATTGCTCGAGATCGCTGCTAATCAGCTTGCGGAGAACAATCTCAAACCCGACAAACAAGCCACGGAGCTCTTGTCAGACATGATGACCAAAATGTATACCGGTCGCGACAAGTACTTTGGCAATGGTCGTGCGGTTCGAAAAGTGATCGAAGAAGCCGTTCGCAACCAACACTTGCGCATGAGCGAGATCGCAAGCGAAAAGAGAACATCCAAACTCATCTCCACTTTGAAAAAAGAGGATCTTGAGCCGATCGCATTGGCTCAGGATGTGATGGATAAACCTCCGAAATCCATTGGATTCCGGATGGAAAAATAAAACCCAACCAAACCAGAACACCATGCTTAAGAAGTCATTGTTCGCTGTTGCATTTGCTTTTATCGCGATCGGTTCTACCGCTCAATCCAAATTCGACCTGGAGGTCGGCATGAACGCCGCGCCTTTGTGGATGTCAGATTTCGACTACTCCCCTGCTATCACCGTTCAAGCCGGTCTTTTTGCCGACTTGCACCTGCGAGTTCAAGCAGGCTATGAGTCGAATTGGAAGGAATCAGATCGACATGTCCGAACCAGTAACGCATTCTTTTCCAGTGGAACCCTCGACAGTACCATCACCTACACGCCGAGAGAAGACAAAAACCTGTTCCTCGCAGCGGCCTTGCTTAACGAGCACGATCTGGGGAACGACTTCTATGCTTACTACGGTATCGAGTTGTCGTATCAGGAGAAGATCAAGAGCTGGAAAGAGCGACAAGAGGTCGTTCAGGAATTTCAGCAGGGAAACCGCAACAACTCTCAGAACGATTTTGACTACAAGCGAACCACCACATCCATGGGTTACTCTCTGCTTGGTGGATTCCGATATAATGCCACAGAACGTATCGCAATCTCATTGGAAACGAGTATCCAGGTCATGAGTCGATCGGTCACAACCGAGCGTTCTACTTCCATGATGCAATGGAACGAGTTCAATCCGCAGGTATTCCGTCAATCCAACAAATCTGAAGGTACAGATGTGGAATCCCTATTCGGAATACGTCCGATCAGTGCATTGCTGATCACATTCCAGCTCTAAGACTAAAGGATCCTTCCGCCGCGCATCACGTGGGAAACCTGGTTGTGCGCAGGGTAATACGGGATCTGATCCAGATTGTCGATGGTATAAAAATTCAGATCGGCACGTTTGCCTTTGGCGATGCTTCCACACTCCTCTTCAAATTCAAGCGCATGTGCTGCATTGATAGTGAGAGCGTTAAAGGCCTCATTTGGCAATAGTCTTTGTTTCACGCACGCCAGACTGAATACGAAATTGAGATCGAAGACCGGTGACGATCCGGGATTGAAGTCTGATGCCAAAACCAGAGCACATCCCGCATCTATTATTTCACGTGCAGGTGTGTAGGGAATACTCAGAAAAAAGGAGCATGCCGGAAGAGCTACCGGGATCAGATCGCTCTCCTGCAAGACTTCAAGGTCTCCCTCTCCCAGCACTTCGAGATGCTCCACGCTCAATGCGTTCATTTGCTTTGCCAGATCCACTCCTCCAAAGGCATGGAATTGGTTCACATGGATCCGACTGCGCAATCCTTGCTTCAAACCAGCTTCAAGTATCCTTTTCGTTTGGGCAAGATCAAAATATCCTTTCTCACAGAAAACGTCTATGTAATCCGCCAATCCTTCACTGACTACCTCAGGCAAGATCTCTTTGATCACGAGATCGACATAGCCATCCGTGTCGCCTTTGAAAGCTGCGGGTACTGCATGAGCTCCAAGAAAGGTAGATCTGACCGGAACGATCCCTTCGTCATTCAACCTCCGGGCTACTCGGAGCATCTTCAGCTCATTCTCCACATCCAGTCCATAACCACTTTTGATCTCAATCGCTCCTGTTCCCGATCGCTGAACATACATGAGTCTATCTTTGGCCTGCTCGAACAGCTCATCTTCACTCATTTGAGCAAGTCTTCCGGCAGAATTCAAGATCCCTCCTCCTCTACTGGCGATCTCTTCGTAACTCAGTCCTTTGATGCGATCCACGAATTCGCCCTCCCTTCCGGTGGCAAAGACGAGGTGGGTATGACAGTCGACGAATGCGGGCGCCACAACCATTCCTTGAGCGTCATGTCTTTCTGTATGTTCGGGTTCTACACCATTGCCGAAATCTGTGATCCGACCATTCTCCACAAGGATCCAGGCATTTTCCAGTGAATCCACTTCGGCCATGCTGCTGCCTTTCCTGATTCCGGAAGTTTTGGTCTCTACTCCGTAGATCTTGCTAATATTGTGAATGAGCATGGGGTGGATCAATTGTTGGTCTCTACCACAAATCAAAGCATATGATCATTGAGATAAAAGGCCATAAACCGGAAATAGCTGAAGATGTGTTTATAGCACCGTCTGCCGACATCATTGGTAATGTCACCATCGGGTCGCAGAGTTCCGTGTGGTTTGGAGCTGTTTTGCGCGGAGATTCAGACAAGATAGAGATCGGGAAACGTTCGAACATTCAGGATAACGCCGTAGTTCATGTTGATCCGGGAGATCCCGTGAAGATAGGGAACGACGTAATAGTCGGTCATCTTGCGTTGATCCACGGAGCAACGATCGGAAACAACGTATTGGTTGGAATGAACAGTACCGTACTGAATGGAGCCGTGATCGGGGAGTTCTCACTGATCGGTGCCAATGCCCTGGTCACCGCAAATACGGTGATCCCACCGCGCTCCTTGGTACTTGGAAGTCCGGCAAAAGTTGTCAAAGAATTAAACACAGAACAGATTGATGCCATCCAAAAGAATGCCGATGTGTATGTGAAACAGGCAGCCGAGTATCTGGCCACTATTGGATGACCAAATGACGCAATAAGAAATCTCAATCTACATTCCTTTTGGGATGCGGGTTGAGACACTAAATTTGCATTCAACTTAAAAAAGCAAAATAATCATGTCAGTACTAGTAGGAAAAAAAGCACCGGAATTCGTAACGAAGGCGGTTGTTAATGGCGAAGAGATCGTAGACAACTTCTCGCTTCAACAGTATCGAGGAGAGAAATATGTGATCTTCTTCTTTTACCCAAAGGACTTCACATTTGTTTGCCCAACAGAACTTCACGCATTCCAGGCAAAACTCAATGATTTCAAATCGCGTGATTGTGAGATCGTTGCATGTTCAACAGACACAGAGCAGAGCCACTGGGGTTGGTTGCAGGTTTCCAAAGATCACGGTGGGATCCAGGGGATCACATACCCGATCGTTGCCGACACCAACAAAACAGTTGCGATGAACTATGGTGTACTCAATGGAGAATACGGTTATAACGAAAGCGACGAAATGGTTGCCACAGAGCAAATGATCGCTTACCGTGGATTGTTCCTCATCGACAAAGAAGGAGTGGTTCGCCATCAGATCGTCAATGACCTTCCGTTAGGAAGAAACGTAGATGAAGCTCTTCGCTACCTGGACGCTCTTCGTCACTTTGAGCAGCATGGAGAAGTTTGTCCGGCCAACTGGTCAGAAGGACAAGACGCCATGAAAGAAACTCACGACGGTGTAGCAGAATATCTCGCAAACCACTAAGTGAAATTTAGATAAACTAAAAAGCCACCCGGATAGGGTGGCTTTTTTTATGGATGTAATTCTTGGTTAAGAAATACTGGTTCTCACCTTTACACTATAAGCACGCACTGATTTGTTCAAAGACTCCCCCGTTTTGTCCATGTGATCTTTGATCCAAATAGCCGCTAAAATGTGTGTGAGTTGTTCTCCTTCGTCTTCTCCTTCGATATTGATCTCAGGTTGACGCTCGTCCAGAAGCGCGGCCTCAGCCTTCTGCAGTTCGTCAATGCTATATGCACCAACTATCTCTTTGATTACCTGGATCTGCATTAGTTCAACTTATTAATAAGATCTACAACTACTTCTTCTTTCGAGGTAGCAAGACCCTCTACCAACTCACCATTTTTGAAAACAGCGAAAAATGGCAAATGACTCACACCACCCGCACGACGGGCTTTTTCATTCTCTTCTGCGTTCACTTCGAGGAATTCAACGTCACCAAAGCGTTCGTCATCAGATAGCCTCCTAAACTTAGGAGCGAACAGTTTGCAACTGCCACACCAATTCGCGAAATATTTGACCACGACCTTGTCGTGTTCTTTCAACGAAGTTTCGAAGTCTGCATCGGTATTTAATGTAACACTCATAGCTTGTTCATTTATAGCCACAAAGATACTATGCACATTAGGCGGCAACAATTACATCTACCTATATGCTCATTGAGGACAGCGATAGGAATTACTTGACCAACGTGATCTCCTCGATGGTATCACCGATCCGGATGTCGTTCACCACATCCATCCCATCAACTACATATCCGAAGATGGAATAACGTCCATCCAAATGAGGAGTTGGGATATGCGTGATGAAGAATTGCACCCCTTCGGTGTCGTTCCCGGCTGAAGCCAACCCCACAGCGCCACGATCATACTTAAGGTAGTTGCTGAATTCGCTCCGTTGAGTCCAGTTCAAGCTACCCCATCCGTCACCTCTCGGACATCCACCCTGTATCACAAAATTGGGAACTACACGATGGAAGAATTTGCCATTATAGAACCCTTGTTCTATCAATTTGACAAAATTCGAAACCGAGCCCGGTGCATCGTTCACTTCCAGACGGATCATGATCACACCTTTGCTGGTCTGAATGCGAACCTGTTGATCGGCAGGTATGGATTGTACATGCGCCCAATCGATAGGATGATTGTATTCGAATTCCGGTTTTTTAAACTCCACATCCTCGATCTGGGCGATCAATCTCCCCAGATCCAGATAGGTTTCCATTTGCTCGGGCATCACAAGTGATCCCTGAATCTCACGTATGACATCGAGACTATCAGCATAAGGAAAGTCGGGCCGTTGAACCAAAATAGAGGCAATTCCATTGGCTGACAAGCTTTGAAGAGCCATATCGCCTGAATGCAAACAATAAGTGATCGTAGCAATGAATCGATCTGCCGGTATCTTGCTGATCTGATTGATATATACCTCGGTAGCGGTCGTGCGAACGATATGCGCAAGTGATTCATTTCTGATCAGAAGCTCCAGTGTATCTATATCTGTAGGTGTGAATTCCTTTTGGCGCAACATGTCGGCAAATGCATACTGGGAGCTTCCATTTTGTGTACCCTCAATTGATGTTGAAACGCCGGTGATCCGATCTTTCCACATATCAGCAACATGTGCGATCTCAGCATCAGAGGAATTGATCGCGACCCAGGTAGCTAAAAAATCATCCACACTATCTCTAGCCACCGGATTCTTTGCATTCCGGAATAAAGTATGGATGGCGTAGAAATCTGCACCTGTCCATTCTTCATCTACAAGGACTTCACGGCATTGTTTGAATCCACGTGCATCGTACACCTTGTTCAATGAGGCTCGATAGATGCCAGCGTATTTCCCGACCAGCAATATGCTGTCGGTCAATTCCAAAGACAATAAGAACTCCAGTGCTTTGTCATCGGCGCATTTCCCTAGAGCTTCCAGAGCGATGGATTTTCCGATGTAGTCCAACTCATGGTGAAATGTTGCCAATATGTCTGCGGCAACGGATGAATCTCTCATTTGTCCGAGAGCGAAAACAGCGGCACGACGGACTTCTGTTGTCTCATCGGTTTGTGCAACTTGCAGCAAGTAAGGCACAAATGCAGTATCACGAATGGATGCGTATGCCAAAGCTGCGCGCTCTCGATGCGCAGGCTCCTTGGATTTCAAATAAGGGATGAGTTGCTTACCTTCTATTCGATCTTGATACTCGTAGATCTTGCGGATCTGAGGATCGGCAAAAGCGTTTACAGGTGCATCAACAACCTCAGTGGGTTGGTTCTTAGTACAGGCCAGCAACAAAAGCGTTGCTGCGATCACTGGCAGCATCAAACGTGAATTCATGCCGCAAATGTCGACAATCCCGACCTATCGCTCTACAGTGAGTTTTCTCGTGATCGTGCGATCCCCAAAGTCAACCTTGATGAAGTAATGTCCAGGATCCAGATCCTTGACAAAGATCGCCTGAACTTCTCTACAGTGCTCTAGTTTCATGACCTCGACCCCCAGAAGGTTGTAGATGATGATGTGCTGAGGACCGCGCGGTGAAGACACATAGACAACACCGGATGCAGGGTTTGGATACACTCTGATCTGGTTGTTCCTGATCTCCGGCAAACCAGTTGTGCAACTGTCGGCCTCTACTACACGTACCGCTCGGTATTCACAGCCGTTGCTGTCTTCGGCTTCCACCACCAGCTCAATGCGTTTTTTTGCTTTGAATTCGATGATGCGATCACGTGATCCGACGTTCCACCAATATGCTTTGAATCCGGCTGTGGCTTTAGCAATAACTGTATCGCCGATACAAATATTCCTGCTCGGCTGTATCTCAATGGCCAGACGCTTTGCGCCTCCTTTGCTTACATAAACGCTATCGGTGCACGTACGTCCGCTCGAATCTTTGACTGTCAGTTTGTACCAGCCTTTCTCTTTCACCCACAGAAGACGTCCTTTCTTTCCATTGGACCACTCATAGGTTTTAAAACCATGTTTGGCTTCAATGACAATCGAATCCTTACCACAAAGCGATCTTTCCTTGGCTTCGATGAGATCCGGACAGTCATCGCAGGTGTCCTTCACGGTCACTTTGATCGTTGCCCTAGCATCACATCCGTTCTCGTCTACCGCTTCAACCACGATCTCCTTGGTCTTTTCCAACTTGATCTCAATGATGCGCTTTTCACGATGACCAGTATTCCAGTAGTAATTCTTCCACCCATCGGAAGCGACGATCTTGATGGTCTCACCCGGACAGATCAATGCAGGATGTGGCACGGTTTCGAGCTTCAGTTTGCGCTCATTCTTGTGAATGTACACGCTGTCGGCACATTCGTGTCCGTTCTTATCCTTTGTAACCAGCTTATACCATCCTGCTTCTTTAGCGACAATATTTCTGGTTGTGGCCCCGGTACTCCATTTGTAGCTCGAATATCCACTCACTCCTTCTATGATGATTGAGTCACCATCCTTGCAAATGGTTCTGTGCTTCAGTTCCTGGATCACATCACAGGTATCGCAGTTCTTCACCGTTACCCGTATATCTTCTTTCGCTGAACAGCCGTCTTTGTTAACGACTTCCACGAGATATCCTTTGGTCTCAACCGGATCTACATACGTGTACCAGTTGTCGGATCCATTGCTCCATTTCACAGATTTATAGTCTCCCTGAACATACAACTTTATGGAGTCGCCTTTGCAAATGGTCGGTGGATCAGGGATCGTTTTGATCGTCACACTCGGTATCGAACCTTTATGCACTTCAATGGTATCATAGCAATAGTTACCACTCTTGTCTTTTACCTTTAGGATGTACGTTCCGGCTTTCTTGATGGTGCGAATGCGATCCTTGTTTCCATCGTTCCATAGATACTCGACATATCCCGACTTAGCTTCCAAGATCACAGAATCCTTGTCTCCACACAGAACAGCATCGGGCCAGGCACCAATGACATCACAACCGGAACCCGAACTACAATTCTTCACTGTGAACTGTATAAAGGTCTTTTTCTCACACCCATTCGTATCCTTCGTGATCACCCATGTAGAACCGGAAGCCGTAGGCCTTATGACCGTGCGGTGCGTCGTGTCTTTGCTTTCCCAAAGGATGGTGCTGAATGCCTTTTGATTCCCGATCTCAAGGACTATTGAATCTCCCTTACAGATACTGCGGGTAGACGGTGATGATCCGATCTTTGGAGCGATCGGAGTATTCACCTTGAGTTCTACTTTGGCAGTGTGCTGCTTGGACGACCTGTCGGTTGCGGTGACCGTGTAAACTCCCGCTTTATGCGCTCGAATACTCTGCGTGAATGCTCCTGTACTCCAGGAATATCTCACAAAGCCTGTAGACGCAGTGAATGTCACCGTATCACCGGAACAGATGGTAACGACCGGTCCGGGTTTGATGGTGAGGGTCTGCGCGTAACTCTGAAAGCCAAATAACAGCGAAAACAGCAGGAGTTTTACTCGGTTCATCGAATGATTTTCTCAAAGATATACTAGTTGGACCTGCGGTCTATGCTAAACGTTGCATCTCAGCTAACAATATTTTGACAAAAAATCTTGGCATTGCATCGACGAGACTGTTTCAATAGCTGTGAATTGCCCAAATTTGCCCCCTTCTCAAGCCTATTGTTATGAGATTTTCTTTAATCTTCGTTTCACTCCTTCTATTCTCCATGAGTACAACAGCCAAGGTCAAATACCACGTCTCTTTTGAAAATGCCAATAGTCACAATGTTAAAGTTGAGATAGACATTCCGGCGAAACTTTTGAAAGGCGAAGATGCGCTCTTCAAGATTCCCGTGTGGACTCCCGGTTCATACAAGGTTCGTGAATTCGCTAGGAATATCACAGACATTCGAGCTCTGTCAAAAGATGGGGATCTGCAGGTGGAGATTGAAGATAAGCATTCCTGGCGGATCAAAGGTGGAGCGAACTCTGATCTAACCCTATCCTACGAGATCTACGTATTTACACTGGGTGTGCGCGAAAGTTATTTTGATCAGTTCATGGCTTTTCTGCATGGTCCAAGCACATTTGGCTATATCGATGGATGTGAGAATGAAGAGATCGAACTGACGCTGGATCTTCTTGATGATTGGGAAGCTTATGCAGCATTGAAAGAAAAGAGCAAGGGAAAGTTCATAGCTGACAATTATGATCATCTGGCAGATTCGCCGATCGCTCTGGGTGATTTCGATGTAATGGAATACGAAAGCGGAAACGTCCCACACAAAGTTGTAATGATCGGAAGTGGGAATTACAACCGCGATCAGATCGTCGAGGACTTCAAGAAGATCAGCGATGAACAAGTCAAACTCTTCGGAGAGCACCCCTCTTCTCCTTGTTACATCCACTTCATTCAGAATGTGGACCAGGGAGGTGGTGGATTGGAACATGCGAACTGTCAAACAAGCCAGGTGGAGCGATTCGTGTACAACGACCCGGCTGCCTATCGCAAATTCCTCGGATTGATATCACACGAATATTTCCATTTGTGGAATGTAAAACGCATTCGTCCGATCGAATTGGGACCATTCGACTACGACAAGGAAAATTATACCGAACAACTGTGGGTAGCAGAAGGGATCACGAGCTATTACGACGACCTGATCTTGCGCCGAGTGGGCATTCATACCAGAGAATCTTATCTCGAAGAAATGGCCAAAGACATCAATCGCTTGCAGAATCAACGCGGTCGCATGAACATGTCTCTCGACGAAGCCAGTAAGCTGGCGTGGGTAAAGGCCTACATGCCTGACGAAAACAGTCTCAATGCCACGATCAGCTACTACAACAAGGGAAAACTTGTTGCCTGGATGCTGGACCAACTGATCGTTGAGCGAAGTCTTGGCAAAAGATCCTTGGATGATCTGATGCGTGAACTGTACGATTCATATTTCAAAAAGGAAGATCGGGGATTTTCACATGAAGAGTTCATGGCGACGGCGTCCAAGGTCGCCGATATCGATCTAAGCGAATTCTTCGAAAAGTATGTATTTGGTAAAGAAGAACTTCCTTACAAATCCGTGCTCAAGTTTTACGGTTTGATAATGACCGATCAGAACAAACCTGTTCCCGGTTTGGGGGTAAAGACCAAAAAAGACGGGAACCAGATATTGGTCACCTACGTGGAAAACGCTTCACATGGAGAACATGCCGGAATTAGCGTAAATGATGAGATCATTTCCATCAATAATTGGCGCGTGAAGGATCAACTGGAAAATGAACTCAAACGATACCATATTGGCGAAAAAGTGATGATCCAATTTGCCAGAAATGGTAAAATGCACGAGACACAAATGATGCTCGACCAAGACTCAACGGTCAACTACAAGATCGAATCGGACCCAAATGCCGACGAGAATGCCAAGGTCCGTGGTGAGCGTTGGATCAACTGATCACTCCAAGATCCGGAATACGGGATAACGCAAATGTTCCGGTTCATAGTGGTCTGAATGGGTATACACCCAATGTATCCTCGCTCGTGGACTATTCGCAAACTCTTCACGCTCGAGCAGCCTGTCGAACTCTTTCTTCTTTTCGGGATCTGACTCCAGTATATCAAGTGCTTTGTCTTCGAACACATAAGGCGAATACCACTCCTTCTGCTGAAGGATGGCATCGAAATAGTTCCAGTTGAAGTAGGAGTCAGGCGCTTCCGGCTCCAGCAATTCTGCGATCAGCCGCTTTCTATGATCATTCAACCCAACGATAAGATCTCCGCGCTGAAATGAGATCTCTTGAGTGTCCCGATTTACGCGTGTGTTATGGTGTCCGTAATGTCCTTCGTAGGGCTGTGATCCGGTTGAAAAAGTATCAATGTGGTATACTTCGACATGTAAAACGGTGTCTTCCCGAAGCTCTTCCACTACTACACCATGAGCTGCCAATCGCTCCTCTACGTGTACATATCCGCGTTTGAGCAAGTATGCTTTAGGGTAATTCACAGAATTTGTTGGATTCATGTACGCATAGAATGGGATCACGGCACTCCATGGACTTTCTCGGTCGTAGTACAATCTCTGAGCCCCGCTGACGGGGCTTTGCTTGTACTTTGCTTCATATCCCCTAAACCCGATAGAATCAGCTCGCTCATGATCCACTTCCCAATCCAGATTGACACGAGTTGCTTCTGCGACATGCTGTCGTGCCTGCTCTCTCGACGAAAGCAGGTCCGTGCCATTATCGCTCAGAAGCTTGATCGTGGAATGGATGAACTGCCGAGTAGATTCCACCCTCTTGCCATATGGCTTGAGCATGTGTGTCTCAGTGATATATCCCGGTGTCTGGATCAGACTCAGTAAGCCTGTCGAATAGCGCGGTGAGTCGTAGAAGGTAGAATACCCTTCATCCGGTGGAACACCGTGTACGTTCACGTAAGGCACCATCTCGAATCCGGCATTGGCCATATTGGCGAGCATATTGCCGGTCATCTTGAAGCGCATGAAGTCTCCGAGTGGTTCATCGAGTTTGTCCTCTTGTGAAGCCAGATAAGTCATCACATAACTGTAATCAGCTCCGTTGCTAACGTGTGTTTCCACATAAAAGTCCGGATCCAATCTGTCGATCAATTCAGCAAATGAGAATGCGTTCCTTGAGTCGAGTTTTACAAAGTCCCTGTTCAGATCGAGGTTTTGCGCGTTTCCTCTGAACCCATATTCAGCCGGACCATTTTGGTTAGCTCTGGAGAAACTGTTCCTGTTCAAAGCACCACCGATATTGTAGATCGGTATGATCCTGATATCTACCTCGCGCAATAGGGCTGAATTGGATCTCAACAGATCATATGCCACAAGCATACACGCATCCACTCCATCAGGTTCCCCGGGATGAATGGCATTGTTTATTAGGAGAAGCGGCTTCTCTCTTTGCGCTAAGTCCTTATTTGATGTAGCCGAACCGAGGTGGACCAAATGCAATGGCAGACCTTTGTCAGTCATGCCGAATTCCTCAATTTCGACCATATCCGACGCTTTACTCAAGCTCTCCCAATATTCGATCACCTCCCGATATGTAGGTGTCTGATTCTTGGTGCTATCGCTCAAAAAATATGGAATTGGTAGTTCCGAGTCCGCAACTTTAGAACCTTTCTTTTGTGACTTCTCACAGGCTACAAAAGTGAGAGCAAATAAGGCTATGATCAGCTTGTTCATGTGACAAAATAAACCAATTCCACGATGGAGATGTCTGTCTGATCAAAGTGTGTAGCTTTGTCTTCGATGAAACATACCGGGAACATCCGCAAGATGCGCAGTCTGATCGACAACGTAGTCGAATATTCACTTCCACTGTATAATGTACTGGAAGAGAGTGAGGTAGTTGAAATGAATCCGCTGGTGGGTCAACATATTCAGATCAGCTTCGAAGGCGAGATCCACTGCGTCGTAACCGGCAAGAAGATCAGGAAGACCTTCGGTGACGGGATGAGTTATGACGCATTCATGAATTCACCACAAGCGTCTCCGAGTATCATTCGTCCGGAGCTCAGTCGCATTCATGAGGGTGTGGCCTTGCGCGATTACGATTGGGAAATGGCGCACCATATGCAACCTCATGTCGCTTATCTCTCCCTCACATCAGATGTGAAGATCGGGGTGACAAGAGAAACTCAGATCCCTACGCGTTGGATCGATCAGGGAGCCGTTCAGGCTCTAGTGCTGGCTGAGACTCCTTACCGCCAACTGGCTGGATTGATCGAAGTTGCTCTGAAGTCGCACGTGTCGGACAAGACCAACTGGCGAAACATGCTCAAGAACGATTACCCGCATGCGGACCTGTATGAGATCAAAGACGAGCTCAGCAACTACTTGAGTGCAGAATTACAACAATATGTAGCTCAGGATGAAGAGCTGGTAGAGATCGAATATCCGGTATTGGATTACCCGGACAAAGTCAAAAGCGTAAAGTTGGATAAGAACCCGATCATAGAAGGAAAGCTGGTCGGAATCAAAGGTCAGTACTTGATCTTTGAAGGAGGCATCGTGATGAATCTCCGATCACATTCAGGTTATAAGATCAGTCTTGAGTACTGATCAGCAAAAAACTCGGACTGCTCCGGGAATGCAACGAATTTCCAAACTCTTCTCTCCTTCCATTGGTTCTCCGTCAAAGTGAACGGCTGAAGTATTGGGTCTTTCGATACTAAAGCGATCTGAAGCGAATGTTTGCATCAGCTTATGGTTCTTTCTCCTCAACAATGCCTGTAATAGAGAAGGTATCTGATAGAGGGCCGGCTTTTTCATAGCTACCACATCCAACAGGCCGTCATCGAAACGAGCGCCACGAGCGATGTAGAAATTATTGCCCCACTGATCACCATTGGCAATGCTAATAAGGAAAGCATCGAGCTCCATTTGCCCCTCAGATGTTGTAATAGAATAGCGGCCTTCCCGAGCGTCAAAATACAGTCGGACCACTTCGATGACATAGCCGATGAATCCCCTGGACGTTCTCCCAAAAGCTTGAGCAACTTCTGCATCGAATCCCATTCCGGCGACATTGAGGAACATCCGATCGTTCATGACTCCTACATCGAGGAGTCGGAAATTGCCCTTTTCTACAATGTCAAGGGCTTTTTCGGGGGATCGAGGAATACCCAAACTTCTACCTAGCCCATTTCCGCTACCTAACGGTATCAAACCATACTCCCTTCCTGGAGAATAAGTCGTGTTCAGGACTTCATTAACCGTGCCGTCACCTCCCGCAATCACAATGCGTTGAAAATCATTCGGATCGATATTTCGCAGGTCGTGGCTGATATTGCCGGCGGTTTGCCATTCTACAATCTGGTAATCAAAACCCCTCCGATCGAGGGACTTTCTAAAATGACCTGAATCGAGGTTGTGTCTGCGGGCAGAAACGGGATTGACTATGACTAGCGTTCTACCTAGCATATAGCATAGATCAACTCTCCGTGAAAACGTGTTGAATGATGTTGGCTCCCATTTGAAGAGCCTTTAGTCTGGTTGTCTCGCTATCGCTATAGATCCCGGCATCTTCCCAGCCATTCCCCAGGTCGCATTCCACATCGAAGAAACAAACCAATCGACCTTTGTGAATGAGACCGTAGCCTCGTGGAGGTTTACCGTCATGCTCATGGATCTTCGGAAGTCCATTGGGGAATTCAAACTTCTGATGGTAGATAGGATGATCAAAAGGTAGTTCCACAAAATCCAATTCCGGGAACACCTTCTTCATTTGAGGTCGGATGAACTTCTCCAAACCATAGTTATCGTCGATATGCAGAAACCCTCCGGCTTCCAGGTATTTTCTCAAATTCGTAGCATCCTCATCTGTGAAGACCACATTCCCGTGACCGGTCATATACACATACGGGTAATTAAAGATGGATGTGTTAGCAGGTTCCACCGCATTGTCCTGTGGATCGATATTGGTATTGAGCTGCTCGTTACAAAACTCAGCCAGATTTGGCAATGCTGTTCTGTTGGCATACCAATCACCTCCTCCGCTGTACTTCAATTTTGCAAATGACACACTATACTCGGTAGAGAAAGAACCTTGAATCAGGAGCATGAACAATCCTAGCGCCCAAGCAAAGTAGAGCTTCCCATTTTTTACCCTGTTCTTCATCATCACTATTCTCAACGCCGTTTATTGCATTAAAGTACACGCTACCAATGCGGCCGTTTCCGTTCTCAGACGGCTTGTCCCCAGATCCAGCATTTGCCACTCGGCCGCTTTGGCCATTTCAACTTCATCTCGGCTGAAATCTCCTTCGGGGCCTATGGCAACGAGCACACTGGAACCTGACTTTCTGATCTCACCTGGGGCAAATTTAGCGCCTATATCAGAATAGCAATGTGCCAGGAACTTTTGTTCACTTTGAGTCCTATATAGAAGCTGTTCAAACGGGATTCCGAATTCGATCTCCGGTAAATAGACCTTTAGACTTTGCTTCATTGCGGCCACAGCCTTCATCAGGATCCGCCTCTCCTGCATCTTGCTGCGTTCACCGTTGTGCGTATCAATAAAGACCACCTTCTCGACACCGATCTCCACCAGCTTTTCGATCATCCATTCCATACGGTCGGCGCTTTTGGTTGGGCCCACGGCAATCGTCAAATGATCCGATCTGGGGAGTTCTTCTCGTTCTATTTCCCTCACAGCCAGTTGCTTTCCTATCTTTTCCAGTTGGGCTTTAACACGCAGTCCATTTCCGTTCACCAGCGTTATCTCCTGGCCATTAGATTTCCGTAGAACTTTTGTGATATGGCGACTCTCGGTATCATCGGGAAACCAGTAGCCGTCTTTGAATTCGGTTGCGAAAAAGTACTCCATTGATCTTTGATCGAAACAATAAGCTTTTGCAAATCAAAGTAAAAGGAGGGGAATGTACCAACAAGGTCTTATCCATGACCTTCATACCGATGTGGGTTCGTCAATATATACCGTCGTATGCGATTCAGTTCTGTTTGGTTCCAGATAACGACATCAAAATAGCGTGGAAGCCAATTGAATTCCGGGATGTATTCTCTGATCTGCCTTGTACATCGCGCTTTGAACCATCTCACTACGGCTCCGAGACCATTTACAATCATTGGATTTTTTATACCTGTCACTCCACCGATGTCTTTTGAAGTAAATCGTTCAAGGTCTGAGCGACGCTCAGTTATAGATATAATTCCGTGAAAATGTTCTGGCATTACTATGAAGATATCTAGAACAACATTTGAAAATTTACTCGGAATCTCAATCCAAGTATCCTCAACCACCTTGCCAACCACATTCAAGTAGTGTTTCTTGTCGATAATGCGGCCGAAGTAAGGAATCATATCCTTCACATTTATAGTGACAAAATAGTGGCCACAGGAAGTGTAATCGTAGCCTTGAAGTCTTGGAGGACCTCCTCTGTTTTGGTAATACATATACTAAAAAAGAAGGAATGGTATTGTTTAAGTGAGTTGTCACCGTCTTTCTTTAAGAACGCATTGTTTCTTCGTGTGAACGTGTCACGCGATGAATCGCGTGAATACGGTAATGGACTGGGTTATTCTTGAACTGAGGCTAAAGCTTGGAGGTTCTCTTCTCTACCGTCATAGCATGCGGGACATTGATAGCAAAACGTCCTGCAAGCAACCTAGACTGTATTTGCGCAATCTCTCACGCAAGCATCTTTACTTGATCATTCTACTTCGCCCTTCGTGCTGGGTCACGCGATGAATCGCGTGAATACGGTAATGGTATGGGTTGTCCTTAAACTAAAGTTAAAGCTTGGACAAATCTCTATCCTCCGTAGAACAAGGAACCCTGAGATCGAAACGTTCCATGAACTGCAAGCAACTCAGACTGTATTTGCGCGATTCATCGCGCAAGAAGGACCAAAAGGAGTCCTTGCTCTTACAATCCCTCCCCGGCTCCTTCCGGCACATCGCTGTTCTTCATTAAGAACAAGAGTCCCATCCCAACCACAAAGATGAACATAAGCATCAGCACGGAGGTTCTCATGCCTTCAGTGACTCCATTCAACCACCCAAATAGAAATGGACCGATCACGAGTCCCATTTTTTCGAGTACGTCATAGAAGCTGAAATAGGAAGCGTGATCTTTCGTATCGGGTAGCATTTTGGCATATGTGGATCGAGACATCGATTGGATCCCACCCATGACGAAGCCGACAATCGCAGCCAGTATATAGAATTCTGTTGGTGTATGAATGAAATACGCGATCACGCAAACAAGGATCCAGATGAATACCCCGATCTTGAGAACGGAGATGTTACCTATGCGTTTGGACAATCTTGACATCACAGTCGCTCCTACAATGGCGATCAGTTGAATGATTATAATACTGATGATCAACCCTGAGCTGTCCTTTTCTCCGTCAGGACCCAATGGCCAGTCGATCTCTGTACTGGCAAAGAGCACAGCAAGTAGCATGATGGTTTGAACGCCCATATTGAACGTAAAGAATGCTGCCAGAAACTTCTTCAGTCGCGGAATAGTCTGTAACTCCAACCATACCTTTTTCAACTCCTGAAAACCTTTGTACAGGTATCTTCGATCGACCTTTTCGGTATTTCTGGCTTCTCGTTCTGGCAGTCGGCTATAGGTGATCTGAGCGAATCCTGCCCACCACAGACCAACCAGGAGGAATCCATTTCTAATATCCCAGTTGTAGATCTTGTTCATCGCAAGAATGAATACCAGCAGAAGAACACTTCCTATATAACCCAACGAAAATCCCTTTGCACTCACACGATCATGCTGATCGGGTGTAGCGATCTCCGGTAAGTACGCATTGTAGAACACAAGACTGCCCCAAAACCCAATACTCGCTAAGAACGGAGATAACATGCTGAGTTCGAGCTGATCCTTGTCGAAAAAGTACAGACTGATACACGCGAATGCTCCCATGTAGCAGAAGAATTTCATAAAACTCTTCTTGTTGCCCTTGTAATCCGCAATTCCTGAAAGGATCGGAACCGTTAACACGATGATCAGGAACGAGAGAGAGAATATATAGCTGTAGAGCTCGGTATTGACGAATTCACGGCCAAAGAATCGAACAAGGCTTACCTCTCTGTCATCTCCATTAATGCGGGTATAATGAACAGCCACATTTTGGAAGAAAATTGGGAATATGGTAGAAGTAATGACAAGATTATAGACCGAATTGGCCCAATCGTAAAATGCCCATCCATTGATGACCTTTGGATCGTTCTTGCGACTCATTCAGGCAAGAACGCTAAATTTCAGGAGTTTGACAACATGATCAGGCTGCCTTCAAATGAAACTTCTTCAACTTCATTTCGGCATCCTTGAGCCCAACTTCGATGCGCTTGGAATTCTCATCGGACGGCGACTCATACATGTAGTCCACGAAGATGGCTTCACAGATCGACCTCAGTCCACGTGCACCAAGTTTGAATTCGACCGCTTTGTCCACGATGTATTCGATGATCTCGTCGCCAACTAGAAGCTCCTTGTCTTCCAATTCGAACAAGCGCTTATATTGTCGGATCAAGGCATTCTTTGGTTCTATGAGGATCGCTTTCAAAGCATCGCGATCTAGTGTATCGAGGTACGTGAGTACCGGCAGACGCCCAATGATCTCAGGGATCAATCCGTAATGTTTCAGGTCAAGAGGAGTAACGTGACTCAGTATTGAACTATCATCCACTACGTCCTGCAGTTTCTCAGCTTTGAATCCAAGTGAAGATTTTTGGATCCTTCGTTCGATGACTTTGTCGACTCCTTCAAATGCTCCTCCGCAGATGAAAAGGATATTGGAAGTGTCAACCTGAATGTACTTCTGGTCGGGGTGCTTCCTTCCTCCTTGCGGTGGGATATTGGCCGTTGTACCTTCCAGCAGCTTCAGCAATGCCTGTTGCACACCTTCACCACTCACATCTCTTGTGATACTCGGATTGTCGCTCTTCCTGGAGATCTTGTCAATCTCGTCGATGTAGATGATCCCGCGCTCTGCTTCTTCTACATTGTAATCAGCACTTTGCAAGAGTCTGGAAATGATGCTCTCGACATCCTCCCCGACATAACCGGCTTCCGTAAGCACCGTGGCATCAGCAATGCAGAAAGGAACTTGAAGTACGCGTGCCAGGGTCTTGGCCAATAAGGTTTTCCCTGTTCCGGTCTCCCCGACCATCATGATGTTCGATTTCTCGAGCTCCACGAAGCCTTGATCCATATCGCGACCCGGATTCATCAATCGCTTGTAGTGATTGTACACCGCGACTGAAAGTACCTTCTTGGCCTCTTCCTGACCGATCACGTACTCCTCGAGATGTTCTTTGATCTCTTTCGGTTTGAGCAGATTTGGCTCGAAACTACCTTTGCCCTTCTTGCGCTTCAGTTCTTCCTGAACGATGGTATGCCCCTGTTCAATGCAAGCATCGCAGATATTCGCATCGATACCGGAAACGAGAAGATCTACTTCATGATTCTTCCTTCCACAAAAGGAACAATATGACTCTTTCTCTTCCAAATCAGGATTTTCGGGTGGTTTTGGTCAAGATATCATCGACCATACCGTAGGCTTTTGCTTCAGCTGCAGTCATCCAATAATCGCGGTCCGAATCCTTTTCAACCTTTTTCATGGTTTGTCCGGAATGATTGGAGATGATCTGGTACAATTCAGTCTTAACCTTTTTGATCTCGTTCACTTGGATCTCCATATCACTGGCTTGCCCTTGAGCTCCACCGAGAGGCTGATGGATCATAACGCGTGAGTGAGGCAATGCGGAACGTTTTCCTTCTACACCTGCACACAACAGAACCGCAGCCATAGAAGCTGCAATTCCCGTACAGATCGTTGCCACGTCTGAGGAGATGAATTGCATCGTGTCGTAGATCCCAAGACCTGCGTACACGGATCCTCCCGGACTATTGATGTAGATCTGAATGTCGCGGTTAGGATCTGTTGAATCCAGGAACAGCAGCTGTCCCATTATGATATTCGCAACTTGATCATTGATAGGTACACCCAGAAAGATGATGCGATCCATCATCAATCTTGAGAATATATCCATAGAGGCCACATTCAACTGGCGCTCTTCGATGATGTTCGGTGTCAATCCTACTGGACCTATGCTGCTTTGAATATGGTGATCCACGGCCATGCTGTTGAGGCCGAGGTGTTTGGTAGCGTATAGCTTAAATTCTTTTCCGTAATCCATAGTTTGGTTTATCAACCAAAATTAACAAATAATCAATGATTATGTTGTTCGTTGTGCTTCTGCAGGATGTCGTAGAATTTGTCGGCTGTTACTTCCTTCTCTTCAATCTTGATCATGTCTTTGATGATCTCCGTAACACGGTTAGTTACGGCGATATCACGCACCTGTCGCATATAGTTCTCGTCACCGCGGTTGCGCTGCTCAAACTCGCGAACTGTATCAAAATCAGGATTTTGCATACCGTACTGGCGCAACATATTTGCGGTGTAGCCCAACGAGGTCTGGTTGATCTCGTCTGAGGTAAGCTCCACATTGTTGTCTTCGAGGAGTTTCTCTTTCACCAATTGTGTACGCAAGCCGTTTGCCTCTTTGGCGTATTGCTCATCCGTACTTTCTTCGGTATAGGTGTCAGGGTATGACTGCTGCAACCAACGCTTCAGGAATTCGTCCGGAAGTTCGAAGTCGTGCTTGTCCTGGATCAGGTGCTGGACTTCGTGGTTCACGTGATGCTCCGTCTCAGATCGGTAATAGTTCTCGAGATTTTCCTGGATCTTCTCCCTGAACATCTCTTCGCTTTCGATCTGTCCTTCCCCAAATACTTTATCGAAAAGGCTTTGATCGATCGGTGATGGATTGAATCGCTTCACTTCCGTGATATGGAATCGGAACTTCTTATTCAGGTCCTTGATCCCTTCAGCAGGTAATCCGAGCGTTGAGGTCATGACATTCTCGTTGTCATTGAACATTTTGAATACATCAACGTCCACGTCGTCGCCGATCTTCTTACCCATCAATGCTGTACGCGTCTTCTTGTCCTTGATCATCTCCAACAGCACAGTTGTGGTCTTTCCTTCCACTCCACCTTCCAGAGGGTTCCCTTTGTCGTCGAGCTCGGTCAAGGTACCGCTCAGGCTGTCGTTGTCTTCCTCAGTCTTCTCAATGACTTCCAGAGAGCCGTAACGCTTGCTCAAGTTTTCGATCTCCTTGTCAACTTCTTTCTCATCAACCTTGATGACGTATCGAGTAAGCTTATTCTTCTTACTGAATTTGATCTCAAATTCCGGAGTCAGTCCCAGATCGAAATGCAAGACGAAGTTCTCACCGTTCTCAAAGTCCAATTCGCTGTCCTTTGATTCAGAATTCAAAGGCTGACCAAGAATATCGATCTTGTTTTCTTTCAAATAGTCGTAGAGCGCACTTGAAGCAAGTTTATTGATCTCATCTGCGAGGATCGACGTTCCCGCCATCTTTCTGATCATACCCATTGGAGCCATACCAGGACGAAAACCCGGGATGTTCGCACGCTTTCTGTAACTCTTCAAGTTCTCCTCAACTCTTGGCTTGTAGTCTTCTGGTTGAAGTTCTACCGTCAATACGGCATTGAGGTCATCCTTTTTGTCTAAACTTACGTTCACGGAAAAATAATTTGGATTTGATTCTAAGAAATGTTGTGCGGGTGAAAGGACTCGAACCTTCACGCCTTGCGGCACTAGATCCTAAATCTAGCGTGTCTACCAATTCCACCACACCCGCTAAAGGGCTGCAAAGGTACATCAATTCGAAATAAAAAAACGCCAAAGATGGCTCAATAAAAAAAGCCCGATCCAAAAGGACCGGGCTTCTTCAAAATATTGTTCGAATCAGTCGATGACTTTCATCTTGCGAGTCACTTTGTGATCGCCTGAAGTCAGCGTGTAGAAGTAGATACCAGGGTTCAGCTGAGAACCATCGATCACGATCTGATGGTTACCTGCTGTTTTGTATCCAAGTTCCTTGTTCATCACTTCTTTTCCCAGAATATCAGTCACCGTAAGATCCAGATCGCTTCCGCTTCTCATGTAGATCGTTACAGTGGTCATTCCTGCGAATGGGTTCGGGTAGTTCTGGCTAACAACGAAAACTTTGGCATCCAGATCTCTTGAAGGAGCACTCAGGTTGTTTGCGCCGAGAATTCCTGCCATGATATCTGATGTAGGGATCGCTGCGTAGTAGATTCCAACTTCATCATTAGGATGCAGTCCTGTATTACCATTGTTCTGCAAGTGAGTTCCTGGATAATCATCCGCCTGGAAGATGAAGTGGATATAATCGTCAGCCATTCTCGCCTGGCTTCCGAATACACATTCCTTAGTTCTCCACTGAGTAGCATTCTGTGCGTCTGACCAAGTATCTCCGTTATCATCAGAATATACCACATTTACGTTACGTAGATTCGCTCCGAAGTCGTGAAAGATCAACTCAAGAGGAGCATCATAAGTCACGAACAAGTTGTTGTTCGCATCGACAGAGATACTCGGGTGAGTTGAAATACTTGTACGTCCGTAACGCGCAGCGTAAGATAGTCCGCTTGGAGGCTGACCATCAGTACCAAGAGATGCTGTTGTTTCACTAGCTATAGTCCAGTTATCACCAGTCTCAGGATCGGTTGCCAGGTCCATATCGATAGGAGTACCACAGATCTTCCACTGAGGGCTGTTCTCGCTCCAGTGGTACATGCTGAAAAATTGTGGGATGAAGATTGACTCATCAGTAGTGTCATCGTCATAGATCCTGAGCAATCCGGTAACGATATGGCAGTCGCCGTTGTTATCGATCACCACATCTACAGAACCATCGTTGGTCACGTAGTTTGAATCTTGAGAAAGAAGAGCTTTACCCCATTTGTACTTAGGAACAGGAGTTGGAAGAGCATCCGTTTTGGTCCAGTTTTGACCATTGTCAGTTGACTTCCAAAGAGCAAGGTCCTTTGCAATACCACCGATCACTACGGCAACAGTGCTTCCTTTTACGTCAATAGCGTAGGTGTCACCTCCACCGTTGTCATACTCCGTGCTGTCGTAACCAGGCATGAGCATATGCTCAACAGCCCAAGTCGCTCCTCCGTCGTCTGACCGTGAGTACGTAGTTGGGTTAGAGATACCTCCGATTAAAGTCTCAGGTACTGCACCACCATCTGACCAGAAGTTACAGATCAAATGGATCGTGTCACCATTCACAGCCATTCTGTTCCAGATAGGTACACCATTGTTGTATTGCAGACGAGCTGCACTGCTTGTCCAGGTGGTAGAGCTCTTGCTCGGCTTTGTAGCCTGGATGAACCCACCGTCTGAACTGATGTGAGCAAAAGTGGTGATCGAACCATCGCTCAGCTCAGCGATGCTCGGCCATCCTGTTCTGCTTGTCTCAGTACGAGCAGTAGGTCCGGCTCCCCAAGAGGAACCATCGAAGTAGTTGAAACCAGTTCCACGTTGTGGCCATCCGGAAGATGCATCTGGACTGTACGTCCACACCGTGCTGACCGTACCGTCGTCGTGCAATAGCAAGCGTCGTCCTACAGCGGCGTTGGACTGAAGGTCGTAATAAGACGTTCCGATGTTCACGAATGAGTACACGTCCTGTCTGGATTTTTCCAGAGTACCCTCTGTGTAGGGAACGTGTGGCATTCCTTGAATGTGTTCGCCGGCTGAAATGTCAACCGCCTTGATCATGTCCTTGGTTACTTCATCATTATCGGTCTTTCGCAAATCGCTCACAGACTGAGCGCTCACAACTCCCGACACCAATACAGCACCGATTAGTAACACTTTTTTCATATTCCTTGATTCAATCTTAAAAGTTATACAATTGTTAATCCTACAAGTATAGGAGATTAGCTAGTTATCCTTACAATCATTTCTCTCAAAAGTTCATAAGAGGAGGCTTGTTTCTCGCCCATTCCTTTGACTCTCAGGTCCATTTCGTGAAACACAACGATGTTTCTTTGTAATTCTTTGACGTGGTAGTGACGAGCAGCGCTCGCGTATTTCTTGGCCATGAACGGACTGGCACCCAGTGCTTTGGGTAGGTCTCCTTGCATGTGTCCGCCTACTTCGTGTACGATCAATAGTCTTTTGAAATAGTTGAAGACCATAGGGATGATCATCTGCAAAGGGAAGTTCTTTTTGTCCTTGCCGATCACCGAAGCGATATCCAATGCGCGGTTCAAATTTCGATTGCCAAGAGCTTCTGTGAATTCGAAGATGTTGTAATCCCGGTCAATTCCGGCAGAAGCCTCGAGATCGGATACCGTGATCACCTTCTTGTCACCGTGACTGGAAAGGATCTTATCGATCTCGCCATTGATCCGATGCAGGTCTGTACCGGCAGTATTGAGAAGGATAGCCATAGCCTGATGCTCCATTTTCAAACCCAATGTACTGAGATGCGCATCCAACCAAGGTTGCATTTCGTAGTCGCGCAATTTGTTGCTTGAGAAATGCACGAATGGCTTAATCGCTTTGCCCAGCTTAGTTCCACGGTTGAGTTTCTTTCCTTTGAGCAGAAGCACTAAGACAGTGCTCTCAGTTGGGTTTTCGGCATATTCCAGAAGCTTGTCCAGCTCCTTCTCGTGTATGTATTGTGCCTCGCGGACCACGATCAGCTGATGATCGGCCATCATAGGAAATCGACGACAGGCGGTGATCAGATCCCTGATCTTGACATCTTTACCGTACAGGATCTGAAGATTGAAGGAGCGCATTTCCTCCGGCACTACTTCCGCTTCCAATCTGTCGGCGATCACATCAATGAAAAACGGCTCATCACCATCAAGTGCATAGATGGGTGAGAACTTTCTGGATGATATGCTCTTCAGTATCCCTTCGTACTCCTTGACTTGTTTCATGAACCTCGAATTGCGCTAAGTTTGCGTCGACAGAATTTTGCGCTAAACTAGTCAAAGCGCATCAATCTGCAATCGGAAATGTCGAATTCAAACCCACCTCCCTGGAATCCAAAATTACGCTCCTCAGAAGGCAAGGATCTCATCTTCGATCCGGTGCGCGAGAAGTATGTGGTCAGAACTCCCGAGGAGGATGTCAGACAGTGGTTCATTCATTACCTGCATACTCGGCTTGGATATCCCCTGAAATGCATGGGTGTGGAAAGACAGATCACCTATAATCGAATGAACAAGCGGTTCGACATACTGATCTTCGGTAATACCGGGCAGCCGGTCTGTTTGATCGAATGTAAGCGACCGAATGTTCCCCTCGACCAGTCCACCATCGATCAGGTGAGTACGTACAACTTTGGGTTGAAGGTTCCTTATCTGTGTCTGGTAAATGGAGTGGAAATGGTGGTCTGTGAGCTGGATCTGGAGAAAAATGGCTATCGATTTCTGGAAGAAATGCCACCTTATCAGTCCATCAACAATTGACTTAATCAATTGGCTTATTTTTGCGCCAAATTCTGGGTATGGAGATATTTGTGATCGTCGTATTTGTGCTAGGCTACGCGGCAATTGCCATGGAACATTCGATCAAGATCGATAAGGCCGCCAGCGCACTCATTACAGGGGTTCTTTGCTGGACTTTATACGTGATGTCGGGAGCCGAGCATCATGTAGTGGAAGAAGGTCTCCTTCACCATATTGGTGAGATCTCGAATATCCTCTTTTTCCTCATGGGTGCCATGACCATCGTAGAACTCGTGGATGCACATGAAGGATTCTCGGTGATCACTGATCGCATCAAGACGAAGAAGATCGTTCCCTTGTTGTGGATCCTTTGTACACTTACCTTCTTCTTCTCAGCAATGCTGGACAACCTCACGACCTCTATCGTGATGATTTCACTTCTAAGGAAGCTGATAAAAGAGAAAGAATTGCGGTGGCTGTTTGCCGGTATGGTGGTCATATCCGCAAATGCCGGTGGAGCCTGGTCGCCAATTGGTGACGTGACCACGACCATGCTATGGATCAAAGGGCAATTGCCATATGTCCCGGATATGATCGTAAAATTGATCATTCCGAGTTTAGTGGCCATGATCGTTCCTTTGATCATCCTTTCGATCACTATGAAAGGAGGTGAAGCTGAAAGACCACAGATCTCCGAAGGTGCTGAACATTATTTGAATCCTACAACTCCAGGCGAACGCAAAGCAATCTTCATCATTGGTGTACTCGGACTATTATTCGTCCCTGTTTTCAAGACATTGACCCACCTTCAACCATTCATGGGTATGATGCTGAGTTTGGGCGTGATCTGGACGGTTACGGAGATACTTCACCGATCCAAGAACAAGGAGCACAAGCACGATCTTTCGGTCATTGGAGTACTTCAAAAGATCGATACGGCAAGTGTATTCTTTTTCCTGGGGATCCTTCTGGCAGTTTCGGGATTACAAGAATTCGGATTGCTGAAAGAAGTTTCCGGCTGGCTCGACAAAACGGTCGGGAACATCTTTGCGATAAATGTAGCTATTGGATTCCTATCATCGATCGTCGATAACGTACCGTTGGTTGCAGCCGCACAGGGCATGTATGAAACGGCCACGGAGCAGATGGTAGCGGGCAATGCTGAATTAGCTAACTTTCTACCCAATGGAACCTTCTGGCTATTCCTGGCATATTGTGCCGGTGTAGGTGGAAGTGCCCTGATCATTGGATCCGCTGCAGGTGTTGCGGTTATGGGATTGGAAAGGATCGATTTCTTCTGGTATATGAAGAAGATCAGCTTGCTAGCTATTGCCGGGTATCTTGCAGGAGCTGG
Source organism: Sphingobacteriia bacterium (assembly GCA_008080835.1). GTDB lineage: Bacteria > Bacteroidota > Bacteroidia > NS11-12g > UBA9320 > VMDK01. Next base: position 44,255 of record VMDK01000116.1, read on the forward strand.
AGTGTTTTATTTAATGTACGCGTAGCACATGATCAACGGAAATAAACTCGTCATCGTTCTGCCGGCATACAATGCCGCCAAGACACTCAAGATCACTTATGATGAGATCCCTTTTGATATAGTTGACGAAGTAGTCTTGGTGGACGATGCAAGTAAAGACAATACCGTTGAGCATGCCCGGGAGATTGGAATTGAGCATATCGTTGAGCATAAGGCCAATCGAGGATACGGAGGAAATCAGAAATCGTGCTACAACAAAGCGTTAGAGCTCGGTGCTGATATCATTATCATGCTTCACCCGGATTATCAATATACCCCGAAGCTCATTCGTGCCATGGCCAGTGTGATCGCTCATGACGTGTATCCTGCCATCTATGGATCTCGAATTCTGGGTAAAGGTGCTTTGAGAGGTGGAATGCCGATCTATAAATACATCGCGAATCGCTTTCTTACTCTTTCACAGAACATTCTGATCGGTCAAAAGCTTTCAGAATACCACACGGGTTATCGGGCATTTCATGCCAAGATCTTTGACACGATCGATATAGAAGCGAACTCGGATGACTTCGTATTCGATAATGAAATGACCGCGCAGATCTTCTTTGCCGGTTTCGAGATCGGCGAGGTGACTTGCCCGACCAGATACTTTGAGGATGCATCATCCATCAACTTTCGACGAAGCGTCAAGTACGGTCTTGGGGTGCTTCGAGTATCCTTTCAATACCGTCTGCAGAAAATGGGTCTTGGACGTTTCGGATTCCTGAAACTTAAAGAATAGGCTTAGTTCGCCGAATCTCCTACACAATACTTCTCGATCAATTCACGAGCCAATGCAGGTGTGTTCCTCCAACTGGAGCAGGCATCCGTCTTGTTTCCTGACTTGATCTGAGCCAACCCAAGATTGTAATACAACTCTTCCTTGTCTGAATAGCCTTTAGCCAATGCGGATTGAAATCCTTTGACTGCTTCACTCAGGCGACCGGCTTGCAAGGAATAATATCCGAGGAGATAAAGCTGATCTGCAGAACTAGTTGCCATATCCCCTTCTATTCCTCTCTTAAGGTCTTCCATGGCTGCTGCCCACTCCTCCTGTGTAGCATAAATGTCTGAGCGGAGTATATAACTGCGTGGGTCCTCATCGAGCAGTAGTGCCGTTGAGAGGTCTGCAATGGCTTTGTTATGCTCTCCCAAAGCAAAATAGATCCCTCCACGCATGCGATAGAGTTTGTGATCAGAAGGGGCTTTTGCAATGTGCTTGTTCAGTTCTTCTATGGAAGCAGATGTGTCACCGAGTTTGAGCAATACCTCTGAACGAATGAGATGCTTTTGCTCTGCGTCCCATTCAAGTTTCAGGAAGTTGGCATAGTCAGATCTCGCAGTCTCCAGGCCGCTTTGCATATGCTTGATCTCGGCTCTGGCTAACCAAGCCTGTGCTTCTTCCGGGTGAAACTCGAGATACTTGTTGTATTCATTCAAAGCACGATCGTAATCTTCTAGGGCTGCGAAAATGTATGCCTTATTGTAGTATATCTCTGTGAGTGCAGGCTCAAGCACCAATGCTTTGTTAAGATCTGCGAGTGCTTCTTCGAATTGGTCCAGTTCGGCGAATACCGATCCTCTTCCATAGTATGCCTCAGCAAATTCGGGGTCCGCTTGAATAGCTGCAGTATAATCCTTGATCGCTCCCAGAGAATTTCCTTCCTTCATTTTCGAATTGCCGGATTCGGTCAATTCCAAAGCACTTTGAGCCGATAATGAACAGCTCAAGGCAACCCACAACACTAAGGATAAAGCATACTTCATAAAACAAATGTAGCCGAGAGTACTCTGTCAAAACATTCTGAAAGGTTCCGGTCTTCCACAGTACTTCCAAAATCGTACCGAATGAGATACAACCACAAGAATCAAGCAATGCTTATGTTTGAGAAATGGAAAAGAAAGCAAGCCGATTATTCATGATCCTGGGTGGCTTCTTTGTCGCCAACGCACTTCTTGCCGAGTTCATAGGTGGTAAGATCTTCAGTGTAGAGCTTTCCCTGGGGTTTGATCCTCTCCCTCTTCATATTTTCGGTTATGAGATCCCGTTCAATATGACTGCCGGAATACTCCTTTGGCCGGTTGTGTTCATTATGACCGACATCATCAATGAATATTTCGGGAAAAAGGGTGTGCGATTCCTGAGCTATATGACTGCAGGACTGATCGCATACTGTTTCCTGATGATATACCTGGCTATTGAGCTGGTACCTGCTGGATGGTGGGTAGGTAGCATGGCAGAGAACCAAGGGATACCTGACATCAACCACGCATTTGGCGTCATATTCGGACAAGGCATGTGGATCATAGCGGGCTCTTTGACGGCCTTTCTGGTTGGTCAGTTCATCGATGCGACCATTTTTGAGTGGTTCAAGAAAAGGACCGGTTCCAGGTTGCTTTGGCTACGAGCTACAGGGTCCACTCTGGTTTCCCAGTTAGTGGACACCTATATCGTACTGTTCATTGCCTTCTATATCGGTCAGGGATTCCCATTGCAGCAAGTGATCGCCATTGGACTTGTAGGATATATCTACAAATTCATCGTGGCAGTCGTCCTCACGCCTACTCTGTATCTGCTTCACGCTGTGATCGACAGATACCTTGGAGAGGATGAAGCACGGGAAATGGTCAAACGCAGTCTGGAAAGCTGATCACTCAACAGCGATCTTCACGTTGACAGCATCTCCGTTGGTATCCTTGATACCCAAAATGTAGAGTCCCTTATTCAATTCTTCCACCGAAACAACGGCACTTCCATTTTCCAGACAATCAGTTGTGATCACACGGCCACCGATATCTGTAAGCGTATAGCAAAGTTCACGTGCAATGATCTCATCACTGATCGTAAAGAACTTGCTCGCCGGATTAGGGTATACTCGAATTCCCATGGCTCCCAGTTCCGCAATACCGGTAAAATCAGGTAGATCGATCTCCTGTGAACCCTTCGACACACAGTTGCTGTTATCAGTCACTTCGAGATCAACAGTAACGGTTTTTCCACTGCTGCTTGCATAGTCGTGTACAGGTTGCTGCAAAACGCTGGTAAAGCCATCACCGAATTCCCAGAAATACTTCTGATAGAATTGTCCGTTTGGTATAAATGAATATTCGCTACCGCTTCGGCTGTACGTGAACCCGGCATCAGGATCGGGCACAACCCCGATGACTATGGTCTCCGAAGTGTCGATACAAGCGCCTTTCTGCACGATCACGAACGCACTGTCCTGGTCCTTGAATAGGCTCTCGTAGTAGAAACTATCTGCTGTGATCTTCCGTACTTCATCATTTACATAGAAACGGTATTCGTCGTTACCAGATGTCGCAGAGAATCGCACCGAGTCATATGTACAGAACTCGTTCAACGGTTTTTGAGTTCGGAATCTCAATTGGCTGATCTCATCAACTTGAACGTCGAGTGCATAATTTGCAGGTGGACATCCAAGTACGGAAGAGTCCTGAACTTGAAGCATATATGTTCTGCTTAATGAAGGAGTAAATGAAAAGATCGTATCAGTGAAGGCAGAACCACCTTCGAAGTACATGGCATATTTCTGTTCACTCAGACCCATTACAGTAACAATGGCTGAGTCGCCTTTACATACTTCTTTTGGATAGTCGATCATGACTTCCAAGCTATCGCAAGTTCCACTCTTGCAAACCTGCATGGTGGTGGGGCCATAGTAACAAGGAGCCAGATCCAATGCCCGCACATACAGGGTTACATCTGTATTCGGACTCACTCCTGTAACCCGATGAGTGTGATTATACCTACCGGAACTAGGGAAATCCCAGACTGTTCCGTTGGTCGAAACCTGATAACCATTATACTGATCAACGGGATCCCATTCAAAGGTGACCGTGAAAGGGGTTTTTGACGAACATTTCACTACCGGTGCCTTGACACGCTGCACAACTTCTACGAAGGCTGTGTCGCTTGGATCGCTCCAACACCCGTTACTATTCTGAGCTATGACGTAGAATTCAGCGGAAGTGTCTACCTGGAAGTCGAACACGTTGGTGTCACCACTTCCGATCATCGCTCCTCCTCTATACCAAACGAAAGAGTCCAACCCCTGAGTGGATGTGAGCTGCAGGGTTCCATTAGAGCAAATACTGTCGTTCTGAGCGCTTGTTGTCAATGACGCCGTAGGCTTTGACAAATAGCTAACTGTGATCTCATTCGAGACTCTGGAACATCCATTATTGTCGGTAACGATCACATAATACTTACCGGCCTCTTTGACCCAGATCGCATTACCGGTCTGTTTATCGCTCCAGAGGTAAGTATTACCACTGACGTTCGGCACACTGATCATGACGCTGTCACCCGGACAAATGGATCGATTTCCTCCCTGGATAAATGCGGATGGACCGCGATTCACGCGTATGATCGCAGTATCCCAGTTCGATTGTCCCAAGGCGTTCTTCACCCGCAATCGAGCGTAAAAAGTTCCGGCATTGTTATAATTCACTTTTGGTGCCGAATCTGTTGACTGTGATGGACTCCCGCCTGTGAATGTCCATTCAAACGAAGTAGGGCTTCCAGACCCTCCGGCTTTGAAGGAAGCTACCGAGCCTTGGCAAATATTTGTATCGTTGGTCACGATCTGAGCTTGAGGAAGCAGCGATGAAGGTGCGATCGTAAATATTTTCGCATAGATCGTGTCACCTGAAGTACCACTGTTACCGTTCGCAGCATTCAATGTCACGTAAAACTTAATGTCTCCAACGTTCGAAGAAGGGGCAGTCCATTGAAATGACCAATCTGTTTTGTTGGTGCTGGTAGCACTTGTGCCGTTATTGGTATGCTCCATGTACTGTCTGGTCTTTCCACTAACAGTTTTAGTCCGTCTTTGCGTGCGGTTATTGGTATTAGTGAAATCTCCTATCGGATCGTCATTTACATCCAATGAGGTCACATTAAACCCGAATTTGGAAATACCCGGTTGGGCATATTCGATCTTGATGGTGTATGTGGAATCAGGCAAATAGCCATTTCCGGTAAAATCTCCGCTCAATTTTAGTGCTGAACTATATGAACCCGAATTCAAGCTAGCTGAGGAATGACAGGATGTACAGTT
>VMDK01000132.1 GCA_008080835.1 Sphingobacteriia bacterium
ATACCGTTGCTCAGTGTCACTTCGTAGGCCGCAACGTGCTGGGTGATACCACCGGCCTCACCGGCGATCACGTTCGCGTTACGGATATAGTCGAGTAGCGATGTCTTACCGTGGTCAACGTGTCCCATGACAGTTACGATCGGAGCTCGATCGACCAGATCTTTTGGATCGTCCTCTTCTTCTTCGATGATCTCTACTGTCTCGTCTGCATCGACGAAATCCACTTCAAAACCGAATTCTTCAGAAACGATCTGAATGGTCTCTGCATCGAGTCGCTGGTTGATGGAAACCATCATCCCCAATGAGAAACATGCGGTGATAACCTCATTCACAGAAACGTCCATGAGCGATGCCAATTCGTTTGCCGTCACGAATTCTGTTACGCGTAATACTTTGCTTTCCAGCTCCTTCTGCATTGCTTCCTCCTCACGGATCTTCTGGTGCTCATCACGACGCTGACGTCGCATTTTGGAACGGATATTCCCTCCGTGCTTGGCACCTTTCTGTCCACTGAGTTTGGCAAGAGTGGCTTTGATCTTATCCTGGATCTCCTTTTCGGTGATCTCGGCTTTTTCTTCTTCCTGTCTTGAGTGACGTTTTCGAGGTAGGCGGGTTGGATCGACTTTCTTCTTAGTGCGCTTTCGCTTCTGTCGTTCACCCGGGGTTCCCTCGCTGCTGGCGACCGGTTTCTTCTTCGGAGGATCAGGAAGTTCGATCTTTCCTTTGATGGTCAGACCATCCAATTTCTCGTACTTCGTTTCAACCACCTCCGTGGTATCCTCTTCCGGCTTGTCTTCTGTCTTTTCCGCAACAGGCTCTTCTGCAGGTGCTTCTTCCTTAGGAGCTTCTTCTTTTGGAGCCTCTTCCTCTTTTTTCTTAGCCTTGGGCTTTTTCTCGTCTTGGAGTTCGATCTTACCAAGAACCTTCAAGCCTTTGGTTTCCTTTTCGGCTTCGTGAGCTTTCTCCTCTTTTACCTCTTCTTCTGCAGGCTCTTCTTTTTTAGCTTCCGGTGTTTCTTCTACCGGAGCTTCTTCTTTGACCTCAGGCTGTTTTTCTTCTGCCGGTGCTTCTGCTTCCGGTTGCTGAGCATCCTGACCTTCTTCCTCTTTCCCTACAGGATGGCTCAAGCCGGTATCCTTGATCAGGAGACTTTCTGTGAACTCGGCTTCCTTTTTCTTCTTGGGTTTGAAAGTTTTAGCTGAAAGTGTTTCACTATCCTTTCGGATATTGATCTCAAGAGCTTGTGACTCTTCCTTCGCCTCTCTATCAGATTGATATTCCTCCTGAAGAATTTCGTACATCTCCTGAGAGATCTTGGCGGTCATTTTGTTGTCCACCTCAAACCCCTTCTTGTCGAGATATTCGATCAAACTCTTCCAACTCACATTGAGTTCTGCAGCTACTTTTGAGATTCTATGTTTGTTATTTCCAGCCATTTAATGGTCTTGCGTTTCGAAAATACTATTTATAATATTTTGAACTTGGTCTTTCTTTTTCGGTTAGTCTACACGGCTAACGCTTCACTTTTTAATTCATAGAAAGACTTATTCAAATTCCGCTTCGAAGATCTTTTTGATCTCCATTACAGTTTCTTCTTCCAACTCAGTTCGACGAATGAGGTCCTCATTTTCTACCTCAAGCACACTCTTGGCAGTATCGAGTCCGATCCCTTTCAGTTCATCGATGATCCACTCATCGATCTCATCAGTGAACTCGTCCAGATCGACATCCACGTCGTCCTCATCGCTACTTTCACGATACACATCGATATTGTATCCTACCAGTTTACCGGCGAGTTTGATGTTGTGACCTCCTTTACCGATCGCCAGTGAAACCTGGTCAGTTGGGAGATACACATCAGCCCTTCCTTCTTCTTCTTCGATCTGGATCGAAGAGATCTTGGCAGGACTCAATGCCCGCTGTATGTACAGGTGGATATTGGTGGTATAGTTGATCACGTCAATGTTCTCGTTGCGCAATTCGCGAACGATCCCGTGAATACGCGATCCCTTCATACCCACACAAGCTCCTACCGGATCGATGCGATCGTCGTAGCTCTCTACGGCAACTTTCGCACGCTCACCCGGCTCACGTACAACCTTCTTGATGGTGATCAAACCGTCAAGGATCTCCGGAACTTCCAATTCGAACAATCGCTCGAGGAAGATCGGTGCGGTACGTGAAAGGATGATCCGCGGATTATTATTATTCATCTCAACGCGCAGTACAACTGCTCTCACACCATCGCCCTTTTTGAAGAAATCCCTTGGGATCATTTCATTTTTAGGGAGAATGAGTTCGTTACCTTCATCATCGAGAACCATCAGCTCACGCTTCCAGATCTGGTATACCTCTCCGGTCACGATCTCACCAACGCGATCTTTATATTTCTTGTAAAGCTCGTCTTTCTCCAATTCGAGGATACGAGACAGAAGTGTTTGGCGGGCGGTAAGTACAGCCCGTCTTCCGAAGTCGACCAGTTTCACCTCTTCGATCGCTTCTTCCCCGATCTCGTAGTCATCTTCCAGCTTCAATGCGTCATCGATACAGATCTCAAGATTCTCGTCTTCCACTTCGCCATTGTCGACAATGCGACGGTTACGGTAGATCTCGAGGTCTCCCTGCTCGGTATTGATGATGATGTCGAAATTCTCATCCGCATCGAACTTCCTGCGAAGCATGCTTCTGAAAACGTCTTCCATGACGCGCATCATGGTTGCTCTGTCGATGTTCTTGAACTCCTTGAATTCCGAAAACGACTCTACTAATCCTATGCTCATATTAGCACTAATTAAAGCTTACAATTACTTTGGAACGTACAATTTCACCAAACGGGATCTCCATTGTTTCTCCGGGCTTGTCCTTGATGTGCTTCTGCTTCGAAGGGAGTCTTTCCTCCACAACGACACTTCGATCATGCACTTCCAACAACTTACCCTTCATCTGCTTTTCACTCAAGTCCATTTGAAGCGTGCGTCCGATATGCTGATGATACTGACGAATGTCCACCAGTGGTCGGTCCACTCCCGGACTGGATATCTCCAGTCGGAAAGGCTTCCCTGATTCATCTTCATCGATCACCTCGGAAACAGCCCTGCTGAAGCGCACGCAGTCATCGATACCGATGCCTTCGCGACCATCCAGCAATACGAGAATTTTCCCCGTATCCTCTCCACCTTCGACGTCGATCAGGAAATAAGGACTATCCTCGATCTCCTTTTCAACTAGTTTCCGGACTTCTTCCTTCAAGCTCACTTTCGCTCGTTCAAATTTTGGATAACAAAAAGGGGGAACTAAATCCCCCTCGATACATCCGTTTTAGCGGTGCAAAGCTAATAAATATCATTGTAATTGCAATACATATATAGGGGATGGGTCTTAGGGGAAAGGAGAAAGGAACCAAAAGTGCAACTTTACGTCACAGTCATCCTGAACTGGTTTCAGGACCTGTCTAACTCAAAAGACTCTTTTAATGGTTTCTGGTACGCTTGATGAAGCGCCATACTTTCGGTGGAAGCCAGTCGGTCGCGAAACGCACGAGCCCGTTGTAGAATCTCATGCTTTTTTCGGATTCAACCCCTTTGCGGTCCACAAATAGTGTGGTATGATCCTCCAGGCCTTCGTTGAGCTCTTCTTTTGGCCTTCCGTTCGTGTAGTAGTAGAGCGCCAAAGATTTCCTGCTTCGTCCTTCCGGACAGTTGAGGGGATCCGGGTGTCCATGGTACGAGAAGTCCGTGGTGCTGAACATGGCCATGCGATTGAAAAGAGGCAACACCTTTTTCTCGCATTGGGTCATGTCTTCATTCCATAATTCAAAATGACCTCCGTATGACTCCTCCCAATCCTTGTTCAGATAGATGAGCACGTTCAATCGGCGATCGAGGCCGGTAAGTTTGTGCTTGTTGAAGTCGGCATGCACCTTGAGATAACCACCCGGTTTGATCTGGTGACATCCACCACCTTCGTAGTACGGATCTCCGATGAGATTCTCTATGCCGGTCAGCACCGAGAGAAAGTTCAGAAATGGCTCAGAATTAAGGAAGTGCATGAAAACTTTGGTTGCTTTTCCAAAGCGCGCTTCGCCTCTCGACGCCAGCTTGACCTCATTCGGATTTTTGAAGTTGATATCCCCTTTATCACCCATTTCAGGGAACTCGCTCAATACGAGATCGAGGAACTCTGCGTTGAAGAACTCGTCGAAGTAGATGTTAGGGAAAGGACTGTTGCCTTGGTATTCAGCTTTCTTGGCTTCAGCCAGGCTCATCAATTCATCATAATTGATGTCCAGGACCTTATATTCTCCGATATGCATTTGCCGGCTTTTAGGTGTAAAAAAAAGAAATAATTTTGTGATCGCAAATATTGATCGGAACATGTTGAAATACAAGGCATATAACATAATCCTGGGTTGGGTTTTATTCGCGGTTTCACTCGCGGTTTATCTACTCACTTTAGAACCTTCCGTACCCCTCTGGGATTGTGGTGAGTTCATCTCAGCTTCCTATACATTGCAAGTGGTTCACCCTCCGGGAGCACCGCTGTTCCTGATGTTGGGAAGGGTGTTCTCCCTGTTCGCCTTTGGCGACCCGGCCAACGTAGCCATGGCGGTCAATGCCTTGAGTGCAGTGGCCAGTGCCCTTACAGTGACCTTCACATTCTGGATCATTACGCATTTTGCGTTGAAAGCGCTTCGCCTCGACATCGGGACTAAAGAGATCGCGATCGGTGATTCCATTGCCGTGTTCGGTTCCGGGATCGTTGGTGCACTTGCCTTGACCTTTATGGATACATTCTGGTTCTCCGCTGTGGAAGCTGAAGTGTACGCCTCTTCGAGTTTGTTCACTGCCCTGGCGTTTTGGGGCATCCTGAAATGGGAGGTTGAAAAGGATGAGAAAGGATCCGACCGATGGTTGATCTTCATCTTCTTCATAGTAGGTCTGGCAGTCGGACTCCACTTGTTGAACCTTCTCGTACTTCCGGCAGTCTTGCTGTATTACTACTTCAACAGCTATAAACTGAACACAAGAAATATCATCATAGCACTTGCCATTGGCGCGGGTTCGGTTGTGGTCTTGAACTGGGGTATCATTCCTTGGTTGCCTAAGCTTGCCGCCAAGTTCGACAAGCTGTTTGTGAACGGAATGGCTCTGCCATACAACTCAGGGGTTCTGTTCTGGGTGATCTTGTTGGCTGCGGGCATATTCCTGACCATCCGCTATACCATTCGTAAGAAAAAACCTTTGCTGAATTTGATCGTCCTATGCTTCACCTACGTGATCATTGGATATAGTTCTTACGCCATGGTTGTGATCCGTTCATTGGCCGATCCTCCGATCGACATGAACAATCCAGAAGATGCATATAGTCTGCTCAGCTACATTCAGCGTGAGCAGTATGGTGATCGTCCGCTTTTCAAAGGACCATTGTATCCGGCAAAAGAAGTTTCACCGATCGATGTAACGGAAGGTGCCATGAGCTACCGCAAGGGAGACGAAGGCTACGAAGAGATCGGAAGGAAATACTCCTACACCTGGCCTGATCGATATGAGACCATGCTTCCACGTATGGGTGACATGACCGAAAAAAGCAATGGTTATAAATACTGGTACAAGGAGCGAAAGACCTCCGATGGTCTTGTTACCATGCCGACCATGAGCCAGAACCTCGCGTTCATGTGGAAATACCAGCTTGGCTGGATGTACTGGCGTTACTTCTTTTGGAACTTTGGAGGTAGACAAAGCGACAACCAGAATGTCGATAACAATGCTTTCGACGGAAACTGGATGAGTGGTATCCCGATCTTCGACAAAGGACGATTGGGATCTCAGGACAACATTCCGGAATCGTTGTCATTCAATAAAGCCCGGAACATCTATTACTTGCTTCCATTCCTGCTCGGATTATTTGGTCTGTTCTTCCAATTCAACAGACAGAAACTCGATGCGTGGGTGGTCACAGCACTGTTCATATTCACGGGTATTTTCATTGTAATATATCTGAACCAGCCTCCTCTCGAACCGCGGGAACGTGATTATACGAACGTCGGTTCCTATCAGACTTTCTGTATCTGGATCGGGTTAGGAGTTCTGCAAATTGCCGAATGGTTGCGCCGTTTGGTTGATAAACGAATCGCCGGTATTGCGGCAACAGCTCTCGGACTGTTCATGGCTCCTTATTTGATGGGAACGGAGAACTGGGACGACCACGATCGTTCCGATCGTTACCTCGGTATTTCATTCGCTAAGAACTACCTGAATTCGTGTGACGAAAATGCCATTCTATTTACAAATGGTGACAACGACACCTATCCGCTCTGGTATGCTCAAAACGTGGAAGGATACAGAACAGATGTTCGTATCATCAACCTGAGTCTGTTGAGCACGGAATGGTACGCGCAAGCATTGCGCCGTCAGTACTATGACTCGAAGCCGTTGCCGATGTCCATCGAGCCTAAGCAACAGCTCAAGGACGGACAGCGCGACATCACCAGATATCTGGCTGACGAGAAGAAATTTGGCAAGGACAACTTCTATTGGTTGAGCGATGTGGTCAAATTCTGTGTGTCGGATGATCCGAGCAATATGGCTTACACTCAGAACGGTGATCAAGTGAACTATCTGCCAACGAAGAACTTCCTGTTACCGGTTGACAAACAGAAGGTATTGGAGAACGGTGTTGTAAAAGAAGAGGATCTGGCGCGAGTAGTTGATCGCGTTCAATTCCGCATTTCGAACAACAACCTCATGAAGGGGACTCTGGTCATGCTCGACATCATTGCAACGAACGCTGCAAACGGCTGGGAAAGACCGATCTATTTCACTACCACTACTTCTGATGATACGTATGTTGGTCTGGAAGAGTACTTCAGACATGAAGGACTGGCTTATCGATTGGTTCCTATCAAATCGAACTGGAACCAGCGCGGTATGATCGATGATGAATTACTCTATTCGAGACTCATGGAGCAATATGAGTGGGGTAACATGGATAAAGGTGAAATGTTCCTGGATCACAAGGCTACTTTGGTCCCAAGAACCCTTCGTTCACTCTTCGCTCAATTATCCAGAAACTTCCTCTTGAAAGGGGATTCGACCAAAGCACTGAATCTGGCAAATAAGAGTTTTGAGGTCATTCCGGAATCGATCATGTTGATGGATCTGGGACTGAAGAGCTACTACACCGACATCTATCAGCTTGCGGGAGACAACGAAACCGCTCGAATGAAACTGGTTGAGATCGTTCAGAGGATCGAAGCGGAATCCAAGTACTACATGGATTTCATGAAATCAGCGAGTCTCGATCTTAAAAATCAAGTGCGATCGAAAGTTGCCGGATTGGCTCGAGATGCTCGTGACGCAGCGGGTATAGCCCGACGTATGGATGAACCGGATCTCGAAAAACGCATGATGGATGTGATGAATACATTGCAACCACCAGCTGCTGCACCTCCTCAGGGTACACCGCCACAGCAAGGACAGCAACCGCAGTAGGTAAAAGATCGATTCATGTCAGAAGAAGCGAATAGCGATGAGTTCATTTACGGGATTCATCCTGTGCTTGAAGCTGTACAGGCCGGCAAGCAATTGCAGAAGGTTTTGATCAATCCGGAGGCTAAAAGCCCTCAGATCAATGAACTTCTCGGCATCCTGCGTAAACAGAACATTCGCCATCAATTCGTTCCAACTCAGAAACTGAATAAGCTGTTAAAGGGCAACCATCAGGGAGTGATCGCCTATGTTTCGCTCGTTGAGTCCGTGGACCTATATGATTTCTTGAATCTGGAGCTTGCGAAAGGAACCACTTTGCGCATCCTGGCTCTTGACCACATCACGGATGTCCGGAACATTGGGGCATTAGCCAGATCGGCATTGGCATTTGGCTTTCACGCCATTTTGGTGCCTGAAAAAGGTTCCGTGCTGATCCACAGCGGCGCGATCAAGTCGTCGGCAGGAGCCTTGCTGAAGATCCCTTTGATCCAGGTCGCCAGTCTGACGGCTGCCTTGAAAGACATTCGACTCCATGGGATCAGCATCGTGGGAATCACTGAATCTGGCAATAAAGAGCTAAAGTACATCCCAAAAGATGACCACCTGACTTTAGTGCTCGGGAGCGAGGAAACGGGCATTCGCAAGGAACATTTGGCGCTTTGCAGAGACACATATCGCATTCCACAAGGTGAAAATATCGGGTCTTTGAACGTTTCCGTGGCGGGTGCGGTGGCCATGTACGAACTGGTTCGCTAGCTATACCTCTGTATTTCAAACACTTAAATTGACTGACCAACATACAGTTCAGTCATGCTTTTTCTGCGAATTCTTTACAAACAAATCAACTTGGAATTCTATTTGAAAAAAATATCTTCGCGACAAATTAGCAGTGCTAAATTCATAAGTCTAAAGTTATGTATTGGACACTAGAACTTGCTTCCTACCTTGACGATGCGCCGTGGCCGGCCAGCAAGGATGAGCTGATCGATTATGCGATCCGCTCGGGTGCACCACTTGAGGTGGTAGAGAATCTTCAAGAACTTGAGGATGACGGTGAACCATTCGAATCCATCGAAGAGGTTTGGGCCGATTATCCAACCACTGACGATTATTTCTTCAACGAAGACGAGCTCTGATTCAACGCTCGTTCGCAACGAATTCTACAATTCGTTCTGCCACTCGTTCATCTTTTAAGATGCGCATGTGACCAAGTCCTGTTGTGCTCAGGAGTTGTCCATTCAGCGCTTTTGCAAGCTTCCCTCCCTGATAACCCGGAGCGCGTTTGTCTTCTTTGTCGTGTACCACCAGCACCCTGGTTTGGCCCATCCTACCTCTCATGAGATCCGGTGCATTGAAGTCGTTCATAGCCCGGTTAAAGGTTCGCTGCATGTGATTGACCATGACTTCTCGCGTGTGGTATCCCGCATTGATCTGCTCCATGTATATGCGAACAGTGTCTGAGGATATCCCCGGCAAGGAGACAAACACTGCAGTTTTCAATGTCACTTCGTTTTTTTCGGCAAATGCTGCAAATCCGAGTCCGCCTAATGAATGTGTGATGATGTGTTCCACATTGAATTGTCCCAGCAAATGACCAATGACTTCGGCAAATTGCAAAGCGCTTGTTCGCCTACCCGGACTTTTACCGTGGGCCGGAAAATCCACCAACAAGATGCCGTATCCTCGCTCTTGGAATTGGTCGATCAGGGTCCTAAACTGCGTGCTTTTCCCTGCCCAGCCATGACAGAATAGTATATAAGGACCATCGCCGAGAAATCGAAAGTAGACCTTCTTTTTTCGGTAAATGAAGGAACGCTCTTCAAATGGGCTGAGGTAGTCCAACTCCTCCTTGGAATATCCCTTAGCAAATGGTATGAGGAAGAGGCGGTATGCTAACCATCCCGATAGTCGTGGCGCCCACCTGTCCAAGATACCAAATACGGATCGGATGAGTTTGAACATCAGATTAGTCGGCTAATTTAGCGATGTACCTCTGATTTGCTGAACGCACAAGATCGTGCCCCTGGTCAATTGCCACCAACTCGGAATCCGGAACCATGCTTGCGAAGGTCTTTGCGTCCCGGTGTGAGATCACATTGTCGAACCTCCCGTACAACATTCGTAGCTCAATTTTATACGTGCTTAAGGCTGAAGCAGCTTGCTCGGGTGTGAAATTCATTCTGGCCGCACTTTCCCAGATCGGAAAAAGTCCCTTGCGCAACTCAAAGGTTCTGATGCTATTCCTGAAAAATTTGGCGACATGTGGCTTCATAGCTTTACTGATCTTCATGAGCCAGAGCAGCGCAAAAATTGGATACGGGAAATACAGAAATGAACGGTAGAGCAATTTCCCCAGGAAATTATGTGTGATGAAGCGCATGAATTTCTTACTTCCCACGCCATCCGCTGCGATGAGATAAATGCGCTTGACAAGCTCCGGTTTCACTATGGTAAGTCCGAGTGCATAATGTCCGCCCAAACTATAAGCCATCAGATGAATTGATCCTTCATGCCCAAGAGAGTTCAAAAACACCGCCATGAGGTCGCGAAGGTCATTCACGATTAGTTCATTTTCCTCGCGCCAGATCGTATCACCCCGATGAGGCAAGTCGACAGCGATAACACGATATTTCTCGCTGAGGGTCTCCTGAAATTGAAGAAAAATGCTAGACTCCTGACGGAATCCGTGGAAGGCAATTAGCAGCTCAGGACCGGTCCCAAATTCGACGTAGGAAATGCTCGATTTTCTCCATTCAAAGACCTTTTCCACAATTCCTTTCAGTTGCTCCTAAATGCACTAAATTCGCGCAATTTACAATCACACCAATGCCCAAAGATACTTCATTAAAATCGATTCTGATCATAGGAAGCGGACCCATCATTATTGGACAGGCTTGCGAGTTTGATTACTCCGGAAGTCAGGCCGCAAGGAGCCTTCGCGAAGAAGGAGTTGAGGTTACCCTCATCAATTCCAATCCCGCCACGATCATGACCGACGAAGTGACTGCGGACCATATTTATTTGTTGCCGCTCACTCCGGATTCCATTGTCAAGATCTTAGAAGAACGTCACATCGATGCAGTGCTTCCAACTATGGGAGGACAAACTGCTCTGAACCTGGCGAAAGAAGTTGACGAATTAGGCATCTGGGAGAAATACAATATCCGGATCATCGGAGTGGACATCAACGCGATCGAAAAGACCGAGAACCGGGAAGAATTCCGAAAACTCATGGTTGACATCGGCATTCCTGTGGCACCTTCCAAGATCGCCAACTCCTTCCTCGAAGGAAAGGAAGCCGGTCAGGAACTCGGATTCCCATTGGTGATACGCCCTTCATATACATTGGGTGGATATGGTGGAGGATTCGTGCACGATAAGGATCAATTCGACACCGCACTGAAAAGAGGACTTGAAGCCTCGCCTACTCATGAAGTACTCGTTGAACAAGCCGTACTGGGATGGAAAGAATATGAGCTGGAGCTCCTGCGCGACAGCAAAGACGATATCGCAGTGATCTGTACGATCGAGAACCTGGACCCAATGGGGATCCATACGGGTGACTCGATCACGATCGCACCGGCCATGACGCTCTCGGATCCGACGTTCCAAAAGATGCGCGACATGGCATTCAAGATGATGCGTTCCATGGGGAATTTTGCCGGAGGCTGTAACGTACAGTTCTCGGTGAATCCGGAAAATGAAGACATCATCACCATTGAGATCAACCCTCGTGTGAGTCGCTCTTCAGCACTCGCCTCTAAAGCGACTGGTTATCCGATCGCCAAGATCGCCGCTAAGCTGGCCCTGGGGTACTATCTGGATGAACTCAAGAACCCGGTGACACGCACCACGTCCGCTTTCTTTGAGCCGGCGATCGATTATACCATCATCAAGATCCCTCGCTGGAACTTCGAGAAATTCGATGGTGCGGAGCGAATTCTTGGCCTGCAGATGAAATCCGTAGGTGAGGTCATGGGTATAGGTCGTAGTTTCCAGGAAGCCTTGCAGAAAGCATGTCAGAGTCTCGAGCTGAAGCGCATGGGACTTGGATGCGATGGCTGGGAAAGCAAGAACCTCGATGAGATCCTGCACAGCCTGAAGAATCCAAGCTGGGATCGCATATTCCATATCAAGGACGCCATTTCCCTTGGTGTTCCGATCACTTCCATCCAGCAGATCACCAATATCGATCGATGGTATCTCGAGCAGATCTATGATCTGGTAAAAACGGAACGTGAGATCAAGAAATTCAGCATTGATAACATCGATCCGAAAATGCTTCGCACAGCGAAGGAAAAAGGGTTCTCAGATTTTCAGATCGCTTTTGCCATGGGTGAATGCACCGAAGATGATGTATATAAACTTCGTCAATCTCTCGGAATGATGCGTACCTATAAAATGGTAGACACGTGTTCCGCGGAATTCGAGTCACCGACAAACTACTTCTACTCCACATTTGACGGTGAGAACGAATCTATCGTTACCGATAAGAAGAAGATCATGGTACTCGGAGCCGGGCCAAACCGGATCGGACAAGGGATCGAATTCGATTACTCCTGTGTACATGGATTGCTTGCTGCTGAGGAAGAGAACTACGAAGCCATCATGGTGAACTGTAACCCGGAAACGGTCTCGACCGATTTCGATATGGCAGATAAACTGTACTTCGAACCTATATTCTGGGAACATCTCCGCGAGATCATCGATCTTGAAAAACCGGAAGGTGTGATCGTACAACTCGGTGGACAAACCGCGCTTAAGCTAGCGAAGAAACTACACGAAGAAGGTATCAAGATCATTGGAACCTCCTTCCCTGACATGGACCTTGCAGAAGACCGAGGATCATTCTCAGACCTATTGAAGGAACTCGATATCCCTTACCCCAGATACGGCGTTGCAGAGAATGCCTACGAAGCCATCCAGATCGCGAATGAAGTAAACTACCCGGTTCTGGTTCGACCATCCTATGTATTGGGTGGACAAGGAATGAAGATCGTGATCAACGACGAGGAACTCCAGGAGGCTGTGATCCAGCTTCAAGGGGATCTCCCGGGTAACAGAATTTTGATAGACCATTTCCTCGACAGAGCAGAAGAAGCGGAAAGCGACAGTATCTGTGACGGCGAGAACGTGGAGATCATCGGGATCATGGAACATATTGAGCCGGCAGGTATCCACTCCGGAGACAGCTCGGCTGTTTTGCCTCCGTTCGGATTCAGTGACACGGTCATGGAGCAGATCGAGCGTTACACTGAAAAAGTAGCGCGCGCTTTGAACATCAAGGGACTCCTGAATATTCAATTCGCGGTCAAAGATGAGAAGGTGTATGTGATCGAAGCCAACCCTCGAGCCAGTAGAACAGTACCTTTCATTTGCAAAGCATACGATGTGCCTTACGTGAATATCGCGACCAAGGTCATGCTCGGGACTCACAAATTGTCTGATTTCAAGATCGAGCCTAAGCAAAAAGGTTTTGCAATTAAGCGTCCGGTC
Source organism: Sphingobacteriia bacterium (assembly GCA_008080835.1). Lineage (GTDB taxonomy): Bacteria > Bacteroidota > Bacteroidia > NS11-12g > UBA9320 > VMDK01. The sequence goes on from VMDK01000132.1 coordinate 12,984, forward strand.
TTCTCTTTCAACAAATTCCCGAATGTGAACAAGGAGCTTGGACCTGAAATGAAGAGTACGGGTGAGGCGATCTACTTTGTGAACGACACAAAAGACCCTTACTTCAGGGAACTTTATAAAGAAAAATCAATGTACCTCAGCAAGTAGGTACTGAACCGATGCGCACACTTTGGATCATTTTGGGCATTTATGTCCTGTGGCGGATCATTAACCGCTATTTGACCGTTCGGAAATTCATCAAGAACGTCCGAAACCAGAACTTTCAGGAGCCACCACCTCCGCGAAAAGAAGGTGAAGTGAACATCATCGGCAAAAAGGACAATCAAACTCAAGGATCCGATAGCAAAGGAGATTACGTCGAATTTGAAGAGGTTTGATCTTTTCGATCTCTAAAGTATGCTGGACAAACTCGAAGGAATATATCATCGATTCAAAGAGGTTGAGCTCAAATTGAGCGACCCGGAAGTCTTGGCTGACATGAAGAAATTCAATCAGCTCAATAGAGAATATGGTGACCTCAAAGAGATCGTTGAGCAATATTTCGTGTACAAGAAGCTGCTCTCCGATCTTGAAGGAGCCAAGGAGGTGATGCGTTCGGAGTCGGATCCGGAAATGAAGGATTTTGCGAAAGCAGAGGTCGAAGAATTGCAGGAGAAACTCGGTCCGTTGGAACAGGAGATCAAGATGCTCCTGATACCAAAAGACCCCGAGGACAACAAGAATGTGATCGTTGAGATCCGCTCGGGTACGGGTGGTGACGAAGCTTCACTTTTCGCCGGGGACCTTTTTCGTATGTACCAGAAATTCTGCGCCAACAAAAGTTGGAAAGTAGAGTTGGTGGATGTGGTTGAAGGAACCGTTGGTGGATACAATAAGGTGATCTTCAACGTAGAAGGCAAGAGCGTATACGGCACATTGAAATTCGAGAGTGGGGTTCATCGAGTTCAGCGCGTACCCGAAACAGAATCTCAAGGCCGGGTTCATACTTCCGCTGCTACTGTGGCCGTACTTCCTGAAGCGGATGAAGTAGATGTGGACCTGAATATGGGCGACGTGCGTCGAGATACATTTCGAGCTTCCGGGGCCGGTGGTCAGCACGTGAACAAGACTGAATCTGCCGTTCGTCTGACGCATATTCCAACCGGGATCGTGGTTGAATGCCAGGACGGAAGAAGTCAGCTCAAGAACTACGAAAAAGCATTGAAGGTTCTGCGTAGTCGACTGTATGAGAGAGAGTTAGAGGCTCATCATGCCAAGATCGCGGCAGAACGAAAAACCCTCGTTTCTACCGGTGATCGTTCCGCGAAGATCAGGACATATAACTTCCCTCAAAGCCGCATAACAGACCATCGGATCGGTCTGACTCTCTACAATTTGAGCGACGTTCTCAATGGTGAACTCGATGAGATCATCGAACAACTCAAGCTTGCAGAAAACGCAGAAAAACTGAAAGCAGGCGGGTTGGATCAAGGTTAATTTATTGTTCATAATTTGTTTGTAGATGGGGCATAAATCCGGATGCGCTCCAAGGACGTCGGATTATATTTGTTCTCGTTATCCACGTGTCCCTAACATACCTGTTCTAAACACCACACCATGCGATTCAAAGCCATTGAAATTGCTCAGGAGCGGCCTTCAAGAAAAGTCGACCTGACCGGCATCTCTGTATCCGAAAATTTTGCAGCTAACGTGTTCACCGAGGATGTAATGCCATCCTACTTGAGCAAAGACGCCCTGACGGCCATCAAAGGAGCCATCAAGAGCGGAACCAAGATCAGTAGAGAAGCAGCTACGCTCATCGCATCAGGCATGAAAGCCTGGGCCGAAGAGCGTGGTGTTACCCACTACACGCACTGGTTCCAACCTTTGACAGGAAGCACCGCTGAAAAGCACGACTCCTTCTTTGAGCCTCAAGACGGTCGAGCAGTCAGTAAGTTCAGTGGAAATGACCTGGTTCAGCAGGAGCCGGATGCCTCTTCCCTTCCAAGTGGCGGATTGAGGAACACTTTCGAAGCCCGGGGTTACACAGCATGGGATCCTTCTTCACCGGTGTTCATTTACGAGAACACCAGTGGTAAGACTCTATGTATCCCAACGGTCTTCGTTTCATACAACGGCGACGCACTCGATTACAAGGCACCATTGCTGAAGTCGCTATCGCTACTCGATCGTGCTGCAACAGATGTATGCAAATATTTTGATCCGGAAGTGACTCATGTCCAAGGTTCTCTGGGTATTGAGCAGGAGTATTTCCTCGTTGATCGAGCGCTTTATACGCAAAGACCTGACCTCATCATGTGTGGTCGTACGCTGTTCGGATACATGGCTGCCAAGAACCAGCAAATGGATGACCACTACTTTGGAAGCATCCCGGATCGCGTATTCAACTACATGTATGAAATGGAGGTGGAAGCACACAAATTGGGAATTCCGTTGCGTACCAGACACAACGAGGTAGCTCCGGGACAATACGAGTGTGCTCCACAATTCGAAGAGATCAACCTCGCCGTGGATCACAATCAGCTGCTGATGGACCTCATGGATGAGGTCGCTGCCAAACACGGGTTCAAAGTCCTTTTGCACGAAAAACCTTTCGCAGGGATCAACGGCTCCGGAAAGCACAATAACTGGTCAATGATCTCTGACACTGGCACCAACCTGCTTGGCCCGGGAAATGATCCGGATTCCAACTTGAGCTTCCTGACATTCTTCATCAATACGATCAAGGCCGTTCACGACCACGCAGACCTCATCAGAGCGAGTATCGCTACTGCAGGTAACGATCACCGACTGGGTGCGAACGAAGCTCCGCCGGCGATCATCTCGATATTCATCGGTTCCACACTCACAGAGGTCTTGAACGATCTGGAGACAAACACGAAGACAGACAGAGGCTCTGAAAAGGTGATCAACATTGCCAAGATCCCTGAGATCATGGTTGACAATACAGACCGTAACAGAACTTCACCTTTTGCCTTCACCGGAAACAAATTTGAACTCCGAGCTGTAGGTTCTGCCCAAAACTCAGCGGCTCCTATGACCGCCCTGAATACGGCGGTTGCCAATCAGCTGATCGAGTTCAAAGGAAAAGTGGACGGACTCGTTAACAGCGGAATGGAAACGAATGCTGCTATTCTCCAGGTGTTGAAAGATGAACTCACCGCATCAAAACGCATCCTCTTCGAAGGAAACGGATATAGCGACGAATGGGTTGAAGAGGCTGCAAAACGAGGTCTTTCCAACGTAAAAGACACACCTTCTGCCCTTGCTGCACTTGTATCTGATAGCACGATCGATGTCATGACCAAACACGACATCTTCAGCAAGCGCGAGCTGGAATCCCGACATGAGATCCAACTCGAAGACTATCAGAAGAAGATCCAGATCGAAGGGCGAATCATTGATGATATCGCGTACACCAAGATCTTCCCGGCAACCACCCGGTACATGAAGGAAGTCGCAGAAGCGATCAATGCTCTGAAAGCCAGTGGCATGACCGACAGTGATGTAGCGAGCCACAAGGAGATCATCGCTGAGGTGAACATGCATTTCTCACGACTGAAATCACTCGTTGATGAGATGGTAGAAGAGCGTAAAAAAGCCAATAAGATCGATGGAAACGAGGAGCGTGCACTCGCGTACTGCTTCAATGTGAAATCGAAATTTGACGATATCCGCTATCACGCGGATAAGCTTGAGCGTCTGGTGGACGACAGGCTATGGGAATTCCCTAAATACAGGGAGTTGCTTTACATTAAATAGGGTAAGCATTAACACATCTAAAGCCGGCAAATTCACTGCCGGCTTTTTTTATCTCCTCACCAACCCCTTGGGAGTTGGCCGCGTCAATGTGGTAAATCGTGTAAACACTGTGTTAAGCGATCGTAAAGACAGTGCCTTTCTATACCTCGATTTTAATTTGGAAATAGTGTTAAATATGTTGATTTTTGGCGATAATAAGCCAACTAACCCCGAAGAATAAAATGCGTTCAATGGCAAGAAGAAATATACTCCTGGTTGTCTTACTGAGCTTCGCAATGTTCGGCTGTAAAGTCACCATGCAGCAGGCAAATGAAAATTTTGACCTGCATCAGTATGCCGTCGCTTCAGACATGTACAAGCAGGTCATGCGGAAAGGTGAACTCGCCAAAGAGGATAAGCAATTTGCAGCTTACCGAGCAGGTGAAGGATACCGCTATATCCACGACAGCAAAGAAGCGCTCAAGTATTATTCCAGAGCAATCCGCTACGGAATGAAGGATCCGGTTGTATTCTATCGTCAGGCAGAAATGATGATGGAGCAAGAGCAATACACCGAAGCGCTCACCAAATTCAAGGAGTACAAGAAGATGAATCCTTCCGACACGGAAGTTGATTCCAAGATCAAGGGTTGCGAACTGGCTTTACTCTGTGCAGACAAGCGCACGCGCTACGTGATCGAAGAGTTCAAAGTAGCGAACGAATCACGAGTCGATGACAGAGTACCTCGCTACGCAGATAGAAAGCAAAAGAGTATCATGTTCACCTCTAACCGTGAAGGTGGAGAGAGCAAGAAGCAAGATAAATGGCAGGGACGATTCTTCGAGGATATCTACATCGTAGAAGAAAAAGGTCGAAGAGGTCGTGTAAAATGGCAAGCGCCAAAACTCGTTGAAGGTTTCACACAGTGGAACGAAGGGGCTATGACATTCGATAGTCGTTACTCGACCATGTATCTCACCCAGTGTAGCGGTGTAGAAGGAAAGCAGACAAATTGTAAGATCTATCAGGCCAAGAAAAGAGGAAGCAGCTGGGAACTAGACCCAACTCCACTTCCTTTCTGTAGTGACTCATTCAGCTGTGGTCATCCTGCCTTATCTCCGGATGGAAAGAAGCTATACTTCGTCAGTGATATGCCTGGTACAACCCAAGGCAAAGACGGCGAAGAGACCATGGAAAAATCCAAGGACATTTATGTGTCCAACTTTGTGAAAAGAGGACGTACCTGGGGAGATCCGATAAACTTGGGTCCAACGATCAATACTTCAGGAAATGAGATGTTCCCATTCATTCATGAGGATGGAACACTGTACTTCTCATCCGACGGACATGTTACCTTAGGAGGTCTTGATATCCTTTACAGTGAACCAACAGGTGATGGTCCAACAGATTGGGGAGATCCAGAAAATATGGGATGTCCGATGAACTCGAAAGCGGATGATTTCGGTATCCTGGTCGACAAGAACAAGGAGCATGGTTACTTCACTTCTGATCGCGATCGTCCGGGTGACGACGACATCTACGAGTTCAGCATGACTCCTCTCGTGATCATCCTGAAAGGAACCGTGACCGATTGTGAAAGCAAATTGCCACTGAAGAACTCTTTGGTATTGATCACGAACAATGTGGACTCAACCAAGATCAGACTAACCACCGACGAGCAAGGATATTATGAAACTCCACTGCGTCCGGGTGTGAAGTACGAAGTAGTAGCATCAAAACGCGAAGATTACTTCTACGACAGTAAGCCAAAATATGTATCTACGGAAGGAATTGACGTCAGTACTGAATTCGTAAAAGACTTCTGTCTACGCAACCAGTGTGACGATGTATTCGTTCTTCCGATCTATTATGATCTCGACAAGGCATTCCTGCGTCCGGAGTCACAAGAAGTATTGGATGGGCTGGTTGAAACTTTGAAGAAATACCCAAAAATGTCGGTAGAGCTCGGTTCTCACACTGACTGTCGTGCATCCTACGACTACAACATCTTCCTGTCTCAGCGACGTGCGGATTCAGCAGTTGCATACATCATTTCGAAAGGGATCAACCCATTCCGACTCGAAGCACGTGGTTATGGTGAAAGCCAACTGACCAACAAGTGTGAATGTGAGGGTGCCAAAGTCGTTCCATGTACGGAAGAAGAGCATCAGGAAAACAGACGTACAACAGTGAAAGTTGTGAACTGTAAATACGCATTCAAATGGAGCAATCCTGAGGTTCAAGACACTAACAAGGTGGCCATCGGAGACGGTCCTATCTACAGTGCGGTCATCATAGACGAGCGTAAAAAATTCATCATGTCCAACCAAGGTGAGTACGACAAAGAAGTACAGGCCATCGCGGAAGAAAAACGACGTCAGGAAGAAGAAGCAGAGCGCAAGCGAATTGCTGAAACATACGACATCATCCCTTACACGGTTTCACGCGATAAAATGTACGTGAGAGCGGAGATCGAACGCAAGAAGATCAAACTTGTATACGATCCTGAAGCTCGCAAGGTTGAGATCCCGATGTCCCAAGTCGAGCAATTGCTCAGAGCTCGTTACATCACAGTGAACGATTTCAGCGATGGCAGCGATAAGTTCAAATTCACTGACGGCACCAAAGTGACCAGCCGAAACTTCAAAGTGAAGAGCATGAAGATCGGAGATGTGGAATTCAAGAAAGTCCGTTGCAAAATGGTAGACAATGGTCAGCCTGCACGACTTGGTTCCGGTATCTTCAATGACTACTTCGGAGTGGAAGCAAAAGACGGTAAGCTTTGGCTCAAGAAGATCGACGACGGAAACTGATACCGACGATCAGATACAATTATGGGAAAAGGGAATGGCACTGTGCATTCCCTTTTTTTTGCCATAACTGAGCGAAGTAGTAAGGGCATGGTATCTTTGAAGCCTCAAACCCGAAAGTCCAGAAATGAGCAGATATTCCAAGCGAGGCGTTAGTTCGAAGAAAGAGGACGTTCACGCCGCGATCTCCAATATTGACAAAGGCCTGTTTCCCAATGCCTTTTGTAAGGTAGTTCCTGATCACCTGGGAGGTGATCCTGATTACTGCAATGTGATGCATGCGGACGGAGCCGGGACCAAATCCAGTTTGGCATATATATATTGGAAAGAAACAGGTGATTTGGACGTTTGGAAAGGTATCGCTCAGGATGCTCTAGTAATGAATATTGACGACCTGTTGTGCATAGGAATTACAGATGGCATTCTGGTTAGTTCAACCATCGGTCGTAATAAGAACCGAATTCCGGGCGAAGTGATCGCTGCCATCATCAACGGTACACAGGAATTCATCGACAAAATGGCTGACCAGGGCGTCGATATCACCCTGACAGGTGGAGAAACCGCTGATGTGGGTGATCTTGTCCGCACAGTGATCGTAGATAGCACGGTGACTGCCCGCGTCAAGCGAGATCAGATCATTGAGAACAATATTCAGCCGGGAGATGTGATCGTAGGATTGGCTTCATTTGGCCAAGCCAATTACGAGGACTCATATAATGAAGGCATGGGAAGTAACGGGCTAACTTCTGCCCGTCATGATATGCTTCATTCGGAATACCGCCAAAAGTATCCCGAAAGTTATGATCCGGAAGTGGACACAGACCTGGTGTACAGCGGTGGCTTCAAACTTACAGATCCTGCGGAAGGACTGAAACACGATGTAGGAAAGTCAATTCTTTCACCAACACGAACTTATCTGCCGGTTGTACGAAAGATCCTGGAAGAATTACGTCCGGAGATCCATGGCATAATACATTGCAGCGGTGGAGCTCAGACTAAAGTTCTGCACTTTACCGACGACATCAAGATCATCAAAGACAATCTCTTTGAGGCTCCACCTCTATTCAAACATATACAAGAGCAAAGTGGCAGTGATTGGAAGGAGATGATGGAAGTGTTCAATATGGGGCACCGTATGGAGTTCTATTTACCTGAGGAGCACGCTGAGTCTGTCATTCGCATCAGCAAAAGCTTTGGCATTGATGCTCAGGTGATCGGGCGCTGTGAATCCTCGAATTGTCAGGAATTGCACATATACGCCAAAAACGAACACATTTCTTGGTTAAATGAAAGTTAAACCACTAAATTCGGTGGCTATTATCAACATAGAGGTTTAATAGAACTATATAAGAAATGAAAAAATTACTTTTATTCTCAGTTGCGGCAAGCTTGTTTCTCTTCTCTTGTAAAGACGATTCAAGCGATGTAAACGGTGATGGATCAGGCGACAACAACGCTGTACCTGAATCATTCACTCAAAATGCGATCATCGAGTACTTCTCTGGTGCTTGGTGTGGTTACTGTCCTGATGGATGGTTGAAAGCGAAAGAAATCATGGCAGCTAACCCAGGACGTGTGGAAGCTGTTGTAATTCACAGAGGTGATGGAATGGAATTCCCAGATGGTGCTACCATCGACAAGCAGTACAACAAAGCGGGATATCCTACTGGAATGGTTAACCGTATCGGTGGTACAACTACCAACCGTGGTAACTGGCCAGGTCATATTAGCAATGTACTTTCTAACGAAGCTACTTGCGGTTTCTCTATTGACGCTTCAAATAACACAGGAGGAACGAACTACGAGGTAAAAGTGAAACTAGGAGTTGGTTCAAGTGACCTTCCTAACGGTTCATACAAACTCGTTGTTTACGGGGTAACTAAAACAGTTACAGGAACTGGTCAGCAGTACGATCAGATCAACTACTACTACGATCCTGCTAACTTCCCTAATCACCCTTTCAACAACGTTGGAAAACGCGCTACTACCAGCAATGGTACTGTGATCGGAATCATCGAAGGTTACGAGCACAAGCACGTTGTACAGTATGTTCTGACCAACGCTCTTGGTGATCCTGTATCTAAAGACGATACGAAAGCTAAAGCTGTATCTGAGTACTCATTCAACATCAATACTCTTGGTGAGGACGTATTCATCGTAGCTATGCTTTACGAAAACACATTGACTACTGGTTCTTCTTTCGTACACAACGTAGCTAGTTGTGACGTTGGAAGCAAAGTGAACTTCCAATAAGAATCAGTTTTAAGATCTCTAAAGAGCTCCACTTTGCTGTGGAGCTCTTTTTTTTGTAGTAGAAATGAAGAATATCCGGGATCTAAGCAAAGAACAGCTCACTGAATGGCTTCTTGATCAAGGTGAGCCAAAGTTCAGAGCGAGTCAGATCTATGACTGGCTATGGAAACGCTTTGTTCGTGATTTCGATTCGATGAGGAATATCCCAAAGTCTTTAAGGGATAAGCTTCAGGAACATTTCACTATCCCTGCGGTAGCCATATCCACAGCGCAGCACAGCGCTGACGGGACTATCAAACTTGGCTTTGAACTTCACGACGGACATTTTGTAGAAGGTGTCCTTATACCTTCCGGTAAAAGAATGACGGCATGCATCTCCTCACAAGTAGGCTGCAGCTTGAATTGCACATTTTGTGCGACGGGTTATTTGCCAAGGAAACGGAACCTCGAGTTTGACGAGATCTTTGACCAGGTAGCACTCATCCGAGAGTTAGCGGAAGAAACGTACGACCGACCATTGAGCAACATCGTGCTCATGGGCATGGGTGAACCCCTTTTGAACTATAAGAATGTACTCAAGGCTATGGAGAAAGTTTCTGATCCTGAGGCCATGGGTATGTCCCCGCAAAGGATCACGCTGTCTACCGCCGGCATCTCCAAAATGATCAAGAAACTTGGGGATGATGGCGTACGCTTTAATCTTGCATTGAGCCTTCACGCTTCATCCAATGAAAAGCGTTCGAAGATCATGCCGATCAATGAGTCCAATACTCTGGAAGATCTTGTGGAAGCGTTGAATTACTTCTACGACAAAACAGGTTCTCGGATCACGCTAGAATACTGCGTGATCGATGGTGTCAACGACTCCAGGGAAGATGCCGCCGAACTCACAGCTTTTGCGCGTCAAATCAAATGCAAGATCAACCTTATAGAGTACAATCCGATCGACATGGCTGAGTTCAAGTCAAGTAAAGCCATCGATCGATTTGCGCAGATCCTCGAGAAAAATCGACTGATCGTAAATGTCAGACGGAGCCGCGGCAAAGATATCGATGCAGCCTGTGGCCAACTTGCAAATAAGAGTCAGTCATGATCAGGGCGTCTCATGTAATGCGCGATCACCCTTGTGGCTTCCGCGTCATTGTCGACCCCAATGAGTAACCGTTTCCCGTGTTTGGTTGTGATCTGTACGCCTACGCGTCCTCCTAAGGTGAATGCTCTGCCTTTTAGCCCATAGCGATAACCCCATCCTCCATATTCAAGGAGAGGTCGATAGCTCCTAATCTCTAAGCTTTCCAATTCGTGCCAACTCCGACTGATCCAACGTCCGACAAATGGCCAGAATCGATAGCGGATTCCACGCTCGTCCATCTCCAACTGCAGAGTGGTACATAGTAATACTCCAAATAGTCCACCTAAGAACCCGATCATGACCAGGTATCCCGTATCTGACATTGGTTTGTCGCCTAATGGTATTCCTGTGATCACCTGATAAAGGTACATCCCTATCAGAACACCCATGCAGGCAACAGTGATCAATAATATCCAGGGCTTTCGGTAAGCAACCTGCTTTTCAGAGAATGTCGGTGCTCTCATGATTGTTTCAAATTTACAGGCTCTGGCATGCTATCCTTCTCAGGTACTTCATTAACCAATTCGTGCTGGGTCTTTTTCCAATCTATATACTTACTAATGATTGCGTTGTACAGCATTTCTCCTACGAAACCAGCGCCTCTTGAACTGAAATGTGTAAAGTCCTTGGCTGCTAACGGAGGGTCATTCTGAACCCAAGCAACCATGGAGTTCTCCCCTCCCATTGCGTTGTAAAGATCCCAGAACGCACAGCCGTTGTCAAATGCCGCTTGCATCATTGCATCGCGAATGGCAGGTATGTTTGGATAAGAAACGTAGTTTCCTCCACGTTTTCGGCTCATGTCACTCGGTCCGATCACTAGAATGGAAATATCCGGGGACGCCCTCCTGATCGCTTTCAATTGAGCATCCATCAAACGGGCGTAGTAGTGGTAATTCTTTTGAGGATTGGGCACTACGTTGATGCCGTACTGGAGGATCAACAACGAGGTATTCGTGGAACTCAGCAGCTGCTCATAGAGTGCACCATTGATCATCTCAAATCCAAGCCCGGAGCTCCCTCTCATTGGAAAATTATCAACTGCCACTCCGCTATCACCGTCAAGCATCACACCAAATACCACAGGACTGGTCGTGGCATTGAAGGACATCATGACTTCCTTGTTCACCAATTGATCGGACAGCAACTTGTTGTTCAGAACAGGAGCCGCTCTACAGGTGATCGAACTATACACCGTATCGCGTTTATAGCCGATCAAAAATGGCTCTTCAGCGGAATAGAGCAACCTCACGTTCTTGAATTCTCTCACCCGTGGAAATGATCTTCTCGCCGTACGGAATCGCAAGTACGTATTTGATACTGTTCGCTCTTCGTAGATGGGTGCGATCGTCGTATCCCAAACGAAGGAGGTTGTATCAAAAACCGGCTGAAGAATAGAGTCGACCACACCATTTGAATCCGCCCGGGCTACCCAACTGCTGTCGATGATGTCAAATACTTTCGTGATGGACGTGTCCTCGCCGATCTTAGCCGCGAATTTTCCATCGAACATATATGACGAAGCTCCAATGCCGTAGTAGCCATTTTTCAGGCGCTTTCCCTTCCCATATACGGCATACTTCTTCCAATCGGGACTTTCGCTCTGCCGAACAGAAACCCTTGAGCGAGAAACGTCAATGGGCAATATGATTCCCGGCCCGAAACCACCGAAACGCAACTGAAACTTATTCCTCAGATAATCTGAGATGCGATCTCCTTCCAATTGGGAATCTCCATAATGCAGGATTCGAATAAGCTCCCCCGTCTTCTCTGTTTTGAGAAGCTTGGTAAAAAAGGAACTCAAAGGATTTTCAGATACATCCGAATATTGAATTCGCTTGCCCTCGGGAGGCTCCTTGATGAGCGAATCTGCTGTGGAGAGCGCATAGGTAGTGTCATCAAGATCGATGGGTGTTACGTCTTGAAGTACCGAATCGACATCGACCACGACGATCTCCTCTTTGTTGAAGAGTTGTTCCAGAGTTACGAACTGCAGACTGAGGTCGTCGCTCAGTTCAATACGGTCTTGTCGGAACAAGAGCACGATAATGAGAAGGAATGCATTGAGGAACAGTAATCCGAAAAAGATCCGCTTTGGATGGATGGACTTCGTCTCGTGATATTTTTCCTCATCGAGCTTCAAAATGTACGCTTAATCTTTGTTCTGGATCCGTACTTTTTCCGCGGAGGTCATGGAGTTGATCCTGTTGTAGTAATCGTACTTCGAAGCGGGCACGTAGACCTTCAAACGCTGACCGGCATTGATGCGGTCGCTGCGCAAATTGTTCCAGCTTTTGATCTTAGACAAGCCCACATCGTACATGTCGGCAATTCGGCCAAGATAGTCTCCTCTACGTACCGTGTAGTATACAACCTTCATCCCGGATGCTGTTGAAGATGAGCTACTTGTAGTAGTTGTACTCGATCCACGACCTGCAGGCTCCACAACCCGTGGCTCAGGAATGATCGGCTTAGGAGGTACGGTGATCCCGTCCGGGATCTCCTGCTCAGGATAGGTGTAGATCGAGTCTCCGAGAGTGTTGAATCTCTTCAGTTTATTGCTCGGGATATACACCGGATATGCTTGATCCGTAAAAGGGATCACTTGTTTTTTGAAAAGTGGGTTGAGCTCTTTCAGAGTCTCATAGTCAGTTTCAAGAGCCCGGCTCAATTGGTAGATGGTACTCCATTCACTCACATTCACAATTGTGTTATCGACCGGCTCGAAAGCAATGATGCGCACCTTGTGTGATTCGGCATAGAAATGCATATACGTCATCGCTATGAATGCCGGTACGGCCATTCTATGTCGGGACAATAGGTGTTCGTGAATCTCCCAATATTTCTTATCACTGGCAGCTTTTCGGATAGCCTTGTTCACTTCGACTTCGTCAGAATAGAACGCAGCAATGGTCAATGGCCATGAATTGAAAGATCTTCGCAGGTCTTTCAGATATCGAGCGGCAGCGCCAGTCGCTTTAGCAAAATCACGTCGCTCATCTACATAGCTGTTCACTTTCAACCCGTAGCGTCTGGCGATCACATATCGCATTTGCCAGAAACCGGATCCTCCATCTTCGGAAACTTTCCAATTATTGTATGAGCTGAGTGCCGGAGCCAGATATTTTAAGTCGGCCGGTAAGCCATATTTCTTGAAGGTGTCTTCCACAATCTCGAGGTAATATGCACTCTTTCCAAGCACTTCGCCAGTGGTTCTTGACTGATCCACGTACATCTCAATGTATTGCCTGACTTCCTGGTTGTAGTCCAGATCGATGCTGCTGCCAATGTTGTCCAATCGGTTCTGATACAGTTCATCCTGTGCCTCTGAAATATTCGAGAAACAAAGCAAAGCGATGATGACGGCGAAGATTCTGTATTTCATATTACTTGGTCCCTAATTCGTACACGTATTTCGAAAAGGACAATAACTGTGCCTCTTCAAAGGAGTTGGCCATTAGTTGTATTCCAAACGGCAAGCCGGAGCTGTGCGTTCCCGTAGGGATAGAAATTGCCGGAACTCCTGCCAATGGGGCTTGTACAGTGAATATGTCGGCCAGATACATCGCGATCGGGTCGTCAGCTTTCTCATCTAACGAGAATGCAGGTGTCGGTGTTGTGGGAAGTAGAATGAAGTCGTATTTGTTCAACAATTCTGCGGTTCGGTCTTTGATCACCCTACGAACCTTCTGAGCTTTGGTATAGTACGCATCATAGTGATCCGAACTCAATACAAATGTTCCTGTCATTATACGACGCTGAACTTCTTCCCCAAAGGCCTCAGATCGGGAAAGTTTGAAGGTTGACTCCAGATCATGGGCATCTTTGCTGCGATATCCGTACATCAGTCCGGAGTATCGCGACAAATTGGATGAAGCCTCTGCTGTAGTGAGTACATAATAGCACGGTACCATGAAGTCAAGGAACGGGAAATCAACCGCCTCGACCGTATGTCCTTCCGCTCTCAGTTTCTCGACCATCTTGAGCGTATGAGCCTTGACATCTGGATCGATTCCCTCCGATTCTATACAATCACGTATATAGGCAATGTTCCGACTCCCTTCCGAAGCGGTCATCTGGCTATACTTTGGAACGGCTTTATCTGAAACAGTAGCATCCATACCGTCATCTCCGGAGATCACTTCCAGGATAGCAGCCATTTCATCCACATTGTTGGTAATGGGACCTATTTGATCGAATGACGATGCATAGGCAAGGAGACCGTATCTGGAAACCCGACCATACGTAGGTTTCATTCCGAAGGTACCGGTGAAAGATGAAGGTTGACGGATGGAACCACCCGTATCGGAACCAAGTGTAGCCATGCACAAACCGGCCTGCACTGCAACAGCAGATCCACCTGATGATCCACCGGGAACTTTTGTGTTATCCGCATCGTTCAGAACAGGACCATAAGCGCTGTTCTCATTGGACGCACCCATTGCAAATTCATCGCAATTCAGCCGACCTATAATGATCGCATCGGCATCAAGCAGTCGTTGTGTAACTGTTGCATTGTACAACGACTCAAATCCTTCCAGAATGCGCGAAGATGCAGAAACATGATGCCCCGCATAGCAGATGTTGTCCTTCAATCCGATGACAAGTCCGCCCAGAGGTCCGGCAGTTCCTGCGCGTAGTTTCTCTGTGATCTCATCGGCTCGATCGAGAGCTTCCTGATCATAGACTTCCAAAAAAGCGTTCAAATGCTTTTTCTCCTCGATCCTTCTTAGAAAGCGCGAAACGACCTGCCGACAATCTGTACTACCGCTCTTAACCTGCTCTTGTAGCGAGCTAAGTGATAAGGTTTCCAATTTAGGCTTTGTCCTCTTTTGATTTAGATTCTTCGTTCATGCCGTCTTCGATGTGCTTTTTGACATCGTTCTTGGCACTGTTGAATTCACGGATCCCTTGTCCAATACCACGCATCAGTTCAGGGATCTTGCGTCCTCCAAAGAGCAATACGATCGCCAAAACGATGATCACCCATTCCTGAACGCCTAAAAACAAAAATATAGCTAGAGTGCTCATATGTCTTTTGTTAAACGACAAAGGTAGTCGATTTGTGTGTTTCCTCCCATGATTTCAAAGAATTCCCGACACCACAGAGACAGCGAATAATTGTAAATTGCAGCGATCAAAATCCAATCTTATGATACGTCGACCTTTCAATTTACAGGCATGGATAGATGAGCATCGCGATGAGTTAAAACCACCGGTGGGAAATCGCAATTTGTACAAAGAAGCAGGTGACTACATTGTAATGATCGTTGCAGGGCCCAACGCCCGCAAGGACTACCACTTCAACGAAACCGAAGAACTGTTCTATCAACTCGAAGGTGACATCAATGTACGCATTCAGGAAGATGGTAAGGCGGTCGACATTCCTATCAGAGCCGGAGAGATGTTCCTACTTCCGGGAAATGTACCCCATAGCCCAATGCGCAGTGAAAACAGCATTGGTTTGGTGGTTGAATTAAAAAGGGAAAAGAATGAGAAAGACGGCCTGTTGTGGTTTTGCGACAATTGTAATAACAAGCTGCATGAGACGTATTTCCCATTGACAGACATCGAAAAGGATTTCCTCCCTCGATTTCGTGAATTCTACGGATCCGAAGAGCTCCGAACATGCTCCAAATGTGGCACTGTTATGGAAGTTGACGAGCGTTTCGTCTGATTTTAGACGTGTCTTTTTCAAGCAGTTAACAGACTGCTAATCCCCGTTTAAGGCATTATTGCGGCAATTTTCATCATCTTTGCCGGGCTCAATCATGAAAGCGATCATACCTGTGGCGGGCATTGGCTCAAGGCTTCGTCCCCATACACATACTCAGCCCAAATCGTTGATCCCTGTTGCAGGGAAACCCATTTTGGCGCATATCATCGACCACTTGCAGGGTTGGGGTATTGATGAATTCATCTTCATCATCGGGTATATGGGTGACAAGATCGAGAATTATATCCACGACAACTATCCAGGGATCAAGGTACACTATGTGGTTCAAAGCGATGGTCGCGGTACCGCACATGCCATTTGGCTTGCCAAAGATCTGATCGACGAAAACGAACCCCTCCTGATCGTATTTGGTGATACCATCTTCAAAGCAAATAAAGAGGCATTCCTGAACAGCGAATCGACCTGCCTTGGAGTGAAGAAGGTAGACGACCCAAGCAAATTTGGAGTGGCTGAACTCAATCAAGATGGAAGTGTTTTCCGTCTCGTTGAGAAACCGATGATCCCTAAATCGAATCTGGCTCTGATCGGTGTATATAAGATCGTGAATACTGCGTTACTAAAGGCGGGGTTGGACCAAGTGGTTCAAGGCGAAGAAAGCCCGAACGGAGAACTTCATCTCACGGATGTACTCATGCACATGATCGATGAAGGTGAGCGAATAATCACTTGTGATGTTGAGACCTGGTTCGACTGTGGGAGAAAAGATATCCTGTTGGAAACCAACGCCATTCTACTCAAGAAAGGAGAATTCACAGCACCCGCAGATGATCAGTTGGTGAATTCCATTCTGGTTCCGCCGGTATACCTCGGGAAAGGAGCTATCGTCGAAAATTCGATCGTTGGACCTAATGTGTCCATTGGAGACAATACCCGAATCACCTCGAGCATTCTGAGAAATACGATCATTGGTGCAGACAGCGATCTTCGCCACGCCAGCCTGAAAGACAGCATCATTGGCAATCACGCATCCCTGGAAGGCTCAACGCTCAGTTTGAACCTTGGAGACAGCACAGAGATAAAAATGGGTTGATCAGTCTTCGAAGATCTCGAACTCGAAGTGCTCCATTACAGGATTGACCAATAACTTTTTGCAAGCCTGTTCGGTCTCTTCTGCCGCAGCTTCCCGAGAAGGCGCATCCAAGTGGAGTGTAATGTGCTTTCCGATTCGAACTGATTCTATGTTGTTCAGTCCCAGTTCTTCCAATCCGTGATGCACGGCTTTACCCTGAGGATCCAGAAGCGCCTTTTGAGGCATCACATCGATTTCCACTCTGTATTTCATGCGGCAAATTTACGCAGAAGGGATAACAAAATGTATGTGCAGATGATCATCGGAACCGCAAAAAATCCAAAGAGCGCAAGGAAGCCGATCGAGAGGATCAGAAAGCCGTATATCAACTTGTTCTCCTCCCATTTGAAGGTTTTGAATTTCAATGCAAAAAGCGGCAATCCCGAGACCATGAGCAATGCTGTAACCCAAGGGAAAACCATAAGCACGATCGGATGGCTCAGTGCGACTTCCCATCCCAGATCATCGTATTCCAACATGAATGGGACCGATGCGACCAGCAACCCGGCAGCGGGCGACGGAAGCCCTTTGAACGAAGTGGTCTGATCTTCATCGTTGTTGAATCGAGCCAAGCGTATTGCTGCTCCAATGCCTATGACTAGCGCAAAGTAGTTGTACCAGTGGTCTCCAAAATGTAAGGAGTAATTGAACCAGATAACAGCAGGGGCCACCCCAAAAGACACCAGGTCGGCCATCGAATCGAGATCCTTCCCAATATCACTTTGAGCCTTGAGCAGTCTCGCCAGAAATCCATCAAAGAAATCCAACACCGCCGCGATCACGATAAAAACACCTGCCCAGAGCAGATCCCCTCGAGAAGCCCAGAGTATTGCCATCAAACCAAAACTCAAGTTCAGCAGGGTAATCGAATTTGGTATCCAGATCCGCATTTTCACTTTTCGAATTAAAATAGATTTAATGACATAGCAGTTGGTCGGTGTCGTTAATCCATAAATTGGTCAACATTATCTACTTATAGATGTTAATCGTTTTTGGTAAACGTAATCTTGCACCTTAATAAACCAACATGAAATATTGGACCATCTTGTTCCTGTGTTTGTTCCCGGGCATTTTGAGAGCTCAACAATACACTGTGAACGGAAAAGTAACGGACGCATCGAGTGGCGAAGAACTCATTGGAGCGACGGTTTTTGTTTCCGGAATACAAACGGGGGTTGTGACGAATGAATACGGTTTCTATTCCCTGACTCTCGAAAAAGGAACTTACAAACTCATCTTTCAGTATCTCGGCTTCAATCAAAAGAATGTCGAATTGGTTCTGGACGCAGACAAGTCTTTGAACATCGAACTTGGTGAATCTGTGGATGAATTGGAAGAAGCAGTCGTGAGCGCTGCCAAACAAGAATCCAAAGTAGAGAACAAAGAGATCTCTGTGGTAAAACTGGACATCAAGACGGTCAAGGAGATCCCGGTTGTCTTTGGAGAAGTGGATGTGCTGAAAACCATCAGTTTCCTGCCGGGTGTGCAGTCACTTGGAGAAGGTAGCTCGGGGATCAGTGTGCGCGGAGGTGGTCAGGATCAGAATTTGATCCTTCTTGACGAAGCTCCTGTTTATAATGCATCTCACCTTCTTGGGTTCTTCAGCGTTTTCAACGGTGATGCCATCAAAGATCTTGAGATCTATAAAGGTGGTATTCCTGCCAAATATGGCGGACGCCTCTCCTCCCTGATCGACATTCGGATGAAGGATGGCAACTCGAAGCGATTTGCGGCCACGGGAGGGATTGGAAGTATATCGAGTCGATTGACTTTGGAAGGTCCAATTGTGAAGGACAAGTCGTCATTCATGATCGCAGGTCGTCGAAGCTATGCGGACATATTCCTGCCTCTGGCAAACAATGAAGACATCGAGAATTCGAAGCTGTACTTCTACGATCTGAACTTGAAAGCCAATTATCAGCTCAGCGATAAGGACCGATTCTACTTAAGCGGATACTTTGGACGAGATGTGTTTGGATTCTCTTCGCTGTTTGGCCTCTCGTGGGGAAATTCAACGGCGACTTTGAGATGGAATCACGTTTATGGTAAAAAGCTCTTCTCGAACATCTCGTTGATTTACAGCGACTTTGACTACGGAATCGAGTTCCAGTTTGCAGATAATGCCTACTTCGGATCTTCGCAAGGATTTAAGGATTACAATCTTAAAATTGACTTCGCCAATTACTTCAAACCTGGTAACAAGTTGAGTTTTGGTGGACAGTTCATACACCACACGTTCAACCCTGGTGAATTCAAAGCGCTGAACGATGCAACGAAAGAAACCATTGGGAATGCTGAATTGAAGATCCCGGACAAGCAGGCACTTGAATCAGCATTGTATGTGGATCACGAATGGAAACAATCATCTCGCTTCAGCATGCGATACGGGTTGCGTGTATCCATGTTCAACAACATAGGTAAAGCAGAAGAATACGCTTACACCTATGATGAGTTCAACAAACCGGTTCCGGTAGATACCTTTAACTATGGAAATAACGAGATCTATAACACCGATTTTGGTTTGGAGCCTCGTCTGAGCATGAACTACAATCTGAATACTTCTTCAGCATTGAAAGCGAGTTACAACCGAACTTTCCAATACTTGCAGCAAGCATCAAATTCCGCTACTACACTTCCGGTGGATCAGTGGTTCCCATCCGGTCTGAATGTCGAACCTCAGCGAGCCGATCAGGTGGCCTTGGGTTACTTCAAGAACATCGACAAATTCGGGATCGAATTCTCGGCAGAGGTGTATCACAAAGTGATGGTCAACCAGATCGACTACCGTGATGGTGCAAGCTTATTCTTCAATGATCAACTCGATGGGGAGCTACTTTTCGGGAAAGCGCGTTCGACCGGTTTGGAACTCTATCTGCAGAAGAACACGGGAAAACTCACCGGATTCATTGCCTATACGCTGTCAAGTACCAGACGCCAGATCGAAGGGATCAATGACGGCGATTGGTATATCGACAACAATGACCGTCCACATAGTGTGAGTGTTGTTGGAACATACACATTCAACAAGCGCGTTAGCTTGAGCGGAACCTTCAGCTACATAAGCGGGAAACCGTTCACATCGCCGGTATCTTCATTCGTGTACGACGGTAAGCGCATTGCTGTTTACGATGGCCGAAATAATGACCGCGTACCTGCCTATCACCGAGCAGACATCGGTTTGACGCTCAAGAACAAGGAGAAGAAAAACAAACGATTGAAGAGTTCCTGGAACTTCAGCGTTTACAATCTCTATGCGAGGGAGAATCCTTTCATCGTGAACTTCGAAGAGGTCAAAGTACAAGATAAAGATGGAGAAGAGGTGGCAACAGGCGAGAATCAAGCAGTACAAGTTGCCTTATTCAAACTCATCCCGAGTGTTACCTGGAACTTTGAATTTTAAAACATGCAGATCATGAAACTATATCAGATACTCATATTTCTAGCGATATTGACAGTCGGAAATGCATGTCGCACAGTTGTCGATTGGGAATTGGAATCGGCGCCGGAAAAACTGACCATCGAGAGTTATATCAGCGACCGCTCAGAACCCTGGAAGGTTCAGCTGACTCGCACTCGTGATTATTTTGACAACGAAGAAGCAGACGCTGTAGCTTCGGCATTTGTAACGATATCCGATGATCAGGGAAATGTAGATACGCTTCAACATAATGGCGAAGGAGAATACATGAGCAACGGTGTTCGCCAATGTGTTCGAGGTCGGGAATATACGTTGAACGTTGAGTTTGAAGGGAAGAGCTATACAGCTACTGAGTTATGCAGGGATCAGCTGCCGGTTGATACCTTACTCTATTTCTACCAACCTACTCGTAACGGCTTCATTGATGTGGGGTATTACGTATTTGAATTGGCACAGGAGATCGCTCCTCCGGGTGATTATTATCAATGGCGGATCTTCCGAAATGATACACTTCTCGATGATTTTGGGTATGTCTTGGACACGGATGAATTCGCGGACTTCAGTTTCTTCAATTCCAATATAGATTTGGAGAATATCACGCTCGAATACTTACCTCGTCCCTTTCCTTTCGATTTTCAGGTAGGTGATGAAGTGATCATGGAACAATGGTGTATCAACAAGAATTTCTACGACTATCTGATCGAAGTAACGAATCAATATAATAGAGCCGGTTCACCATTTGACTCTCCTCCTGCAAATCCCACAGGAAACATAGCCGGGGCCTATGGTTATTTTGCTGTGTACAGCCTCGAAAGGAAGGAGTTGACGATCACTGAATAGCGATCGCCTCTACATTTCTCCAAAATCGGTCACTCTGAACGTCGAAGTGAATTCCTGTTCCGGGACCGCTGTATCCGCTGTGAACAGCCTTGATCTTGTGATCGGCAGATAGAAATATGGTCGTGGGAAATGATTGAATTCCACTGACTTGAGGGAAAACTTCCGAAGCAAGGCGTTTAGAGGCTTTTCCTCCATACAAATACGGATGTTCCACTTCGAGGTTTTTTCGGTACTTCTCAAGATGTTCTGACAGCTCGTTCAATTCTTGCCTCTCAAAAACAACGGTTAATAATTCCACTCCTTTCGAGTTGATCCGTTCTTGATTTCGCGTCAGAAAGATTGACTCGTCCAGGCAATTGGGACACCATGTTCCCATGATCTGTATGATCACGGGCTTATTTTTTAATTGTGCTCCGAGCTCAAAAGTCTCTCCTTCAATGGTAGGCAAACTCAAGCTGAACGTTGCACTACTGTCGAATTGCAACGCTTCACAAGCATCCGGAAGTTTGTATTCCTCATCTCTCCACGATATGAAATTCTGTTTCCAATGATTGCCTGAATAAAATGTGCCATGCAATGTGTCATCCTTGTTCTCAGCAATGAACAAGAATGCATGCGAACCGTCAAATGTGCTCAATTTGAGAGTCTTTCCATCATAGCCTCCTTCGAGAAAACGGTAGTCACCTGTCGTAGTGAGAAATGTACCGTGCAGTTCGCTGTTCTCAAGATGCTCGAATTCAGCGATCGCGGTATCCGGGTAATCCGTATTTGGACCGAAAACGGTCTTCCATTTCCCTCCCAGGCTTGAGGTGAGTGGAGCATCAAAGGAAAATCTGTTGGTTAGGTTGTACTTGGCACTAAACGGGATCTTGTAGTTTCCAGAGCGTGAATGATCGAACCAAAATCCATGAAGTTCATTTTGCGTGATCCCTGCTCGGATCTCTGAATTGAAGAATGGACTCTTAATAAAGATGGAGTCACCCATCACATCCACTTCATCATGAAAGATCCTCTCATCTCCATTCATCACAGCTGCCATGTATGATCCAGAATCGTCTCGCATTACCTGTAGAAAAAAGGGAAGGTTGGTAGAACTCGTGTCAAGATGGAGCTGACTTCTCCAAAGGCCGGAGAACAGATCTTCTGTTGCTTTTTCCTCTTGCTTGCATGTTAGAAGCGACAACACACTAGCAAGTATGATCAGATACTTATTTGATTTCATGATTGGATTTCAAAGCTACATATGTCAGCAAAAGGGAAAAATAAAAAGCCTCCTGAGGGGAGGCTTTTTATTCTGACAGGTCTGATACTATTTCTTTTGCGCGGTGATCTTTGCAGTGATCTCAAAGTCATCCATGATAAAGGCGTCGCCCAGACTGGAACGGTAATCAATACCGAACTTGGTACGGTCGATCTTAAATGTTGTTTTATAGGCGACAAAGTTGTCCGTTTGGCCAAGCAAAGTGGCTGTCAAGGTGATCGGTTGCGACTTCCCGACAATAAATATCTCACCGGTCAACTTCTGATGTTTGGCATCGATAGGTTCTGATGAAGTGATCGTCAGTTTCGCTTCCGGGTACTTGACAACGTGGAAGAAGTCCTCGCTTCGCAAATGGCGTTCGAGTTTGTTGCTCTCGGTGTCGGTCACTTTAATGGTTGGCATGTCGACCACAAATGAGCCTGATGTGATAGTCGTTCCTTCTGCATGGAAGGTACCTGACTTGATAAGCACTATGCCTTCATGGCCTCCTCCAACTTTGGTGGCCTTCCATTCGAGCCGGCTTTTCTCAACTACGACTTCATAGTCGGTCGAGATCTGGTCCGCCTGAAAGGACATCATAACAAACCCGACCAACAGCACGATCATGTTTAAGGTTCGTTTCATATTCATATAGTTTGGTGTCTGGTTTATTTCTCGTCAGTTCGGATCTTATCAAGCATATCATTCAACTTCTTGACTTCATCCTGGCTCAAATGCTTGACTGTTCCTTCCACATTTGCGATGATGTCATCTAGTTCTGTCAACGTGTCGATACCTTTCTGTGTCAAGGATACATCGACTTGCCTTCTATCTGACTGACATTTGTTACGTTCCACTAATGATTTCTTACGCAATTTCTCGACCAATCTGGAGGCATTACTCATTTTGTCGATCATGCGCTCTGTGATACTGTTGACCGAAACGGGGTTCGGATGCTGTCCGCGGAGTATTCTCAACACATTGTACTGTTGCATGGAAAGGTCATAGGGCTTGAGTCGGCTGGCTATTATTGTCGACAAAAAGCTGTTCGTATATGCAATGTTCACCATGAGCCGGTGGTATCCGGAGGTGAATTTTTCCTGCTTGATGGCCTTTTCGAGTTTCACGTTTACCGTCTATTTAATGTATATACATTCAATAACACCTATAGTTGGCAAATTGTTGCAACATGTAGATGAAATTGATTAACATTGGACACCAATAAGACAGAGTGGAATCGAACAACGGCATACAGGAAGTCGGGAAATTTGCAGCGACCTACGACACGAACTTTCCGAGGATCCTGCACGAGTTGAACAGCACTTTAATTCTCACCACCTATCAGGCAGGCAGGACCATATTCCTCAGCAGCGACACAGGTGAGAGAATCCTTCAGATCCCTGCCGGGTTTAAAAAGCCCATGGGAGTTTCCATTCTTGACAAGAAGCTGGCAATAGCTACGCTGGATGAAATACATGTGTTTTCCGGTTCGGAGAAATTGGCTGAATATTATCCTGAAAATCCGAATACGTATGACATCATGTACGTCCCTCGAGCCACTTATTACTGTGGTGAAACGGACCTACACGATCTGGGTTTTGGGAAAGGTGGACTTTGGGCGGTGAATACGAAATTCAGCTGTCTCGCCACATTTGACGTGAATTACAGCTTCAATCCACGATGGAAACCCCCTTTCATTTCGGCACTTGCCCCGCAGGATCGTTGTCACTTGAATGGCATGGCCATGAAAGATCAGGTCCCAGCATATGTAACTGCTTTAGGCACCACGGATACCAAGCAGGGCTGGAGGGAAAATATCATTTCGGGTGGTGTTCTTATGAGCGTTCCTGATGGGGAGATCATCGTGCAGGACTTGCCAATGCCGCACTCCCCCCGATTGTACAATGGCCAATTATATGTACTCTTATCGGCTACTGGTGACTTGGTTAGGGTCAATGTAGAGGATAGATCGTACGAAAAAATCGTTAACTTCCCCGGATTGATCCGAGGAATGAGTATTCATGGCGATTATGCATTCATTGGTGTCTCCAAGGTTAGGGAATCAAGTAAAACATTCCACAAACTGCCGGTGAGCACCATGAGTAAGAAAGCCGGGATCATCGTGGTGGATCTGAAACAGAAAGCTATCGTCAGCCGATTCATGTATGACTCAACAGTCGATGAGATCTATGACGTTCAGTTGTTGCAAGGGTTCAGAAAACCCGGATTGATCACCACAAGGGACGAAAGACATAAAACTGCGATCTCTACAAAGAGTGGTGCGTTTTGGATCAAAAAAGAAAAAAAGGAAAACGAACAAACTAGTTAACACCAATGAATATCCGTAAAAACAAGAAATTAATGTTGGCCGTGGCTCTGGTCATCTTCCTGAACATGACCGCGTGTTCTACTTATGATGAAGGACCGGCTTTCAGTTTGAAATCTAAAAAATCACGTCTGACCAATGGGGATTGGGAAGTTGTGAAGATCGACGATGAGCGACTTGATGGTGAGATCATTCTCGAGTTTGAAAAAGATGGGGATTTTGCGATCTCTATTGAATACTCGTATTACGGTTATTCATATTCATATACCTATGATGGTGAGTGGGAATGGGAAGATGGGAAAGAAACCATCCAGATAGACCTGGACGACGGTGACAATCAAGAGTTCGAAGTCAAGAGACTGACCAATGAAGAACTCTGGTTCGACGATGAGGATAACGACCTCTGGGAGTGCGAAAAGGTCTAAGACTTGAACTTTTGCGCCTGACTCATGAACTTGAGAAATAACAAAAAGTTCATGTTGGCCGTGGCATTGGTCATCTTCCTGAACATGACTTCATGTTCTACGTATGATGACGGACCTGCCTTCAGCTTGAAAACCAAGAAATCGCGTCTGACAAATGGAGAATGGGAAGTTGTCAAGATCGATGACGAGCGCACCGATACTGACATCACCATGGAGTTTGAAGAAGATGGCGATTTCAACTTAACACTGGAATATTCTTTCTACGGATATGACATCTCTGCTGACTATGACGGAGAATGGGAGTGGGCCGACGGTAAAGAGAACATCAAGATCGATTACGACGATGGCGATGACACTGAGTTCCACGTTACCAGACTGACAACAGTGAATTCTGGTTCGAAGACGAAGACAACGTAGAATACGAATGTGAGAAGGGTTGATATCCTTCTTCCATCGTTTTCTATACATCACTCGCTGGGTTGTTTTATAATGACTCAGCGAGTTTTCTGAACTATTTACCCGGTATCACGTTGTAAACTGGGTAGCGTGAAAAAACATCTCACTCCGGGTAATATCCTGTTTTACGCGTTGCTGATCGCAATGCTGATCCCAACAAGTCGCAAATTCATTCAAGTGAATCTGCTGCGAGTTCTCAGCTTTGCCCCAAACATGGAAGAATCCTCCGATCAAGTCTATGATGATTCGGAGCTTCAGATGTATCTGATCAACGAGTCCGGTGAACGCACAGATCTCAGCTCACTGAGCAATAAGGCACTCTTCGTTAATATTTGGGCCACATGGTGTCCACCGTGCATCGCAGAAATGCCTTCTATTGATGAGTTGTATGAACGAACCTCGGATGACATCGAATTTATCGTCGCTTCAGGAGAACCCATCGATAAGATATCCGCGTTCAAGAAAAAGAACGGTTATTCGTTTCCGGTATACCAGATCGCCGGGCCGTTACCAGAGATCATGACCAGAACGAACAGCATTCCCTCCACCTACATTTTTTCAAAAGACCGCAAACTCATTGTGAATCACACCGGAGGCAAGAACTGGGCAAAGGAATCATTCATCAAAGAGCTACTCGCACATATCTAGCGCATGTCACGACTAACAGGACTGATCATTTTCCTTGTTTTCATTTTCCTGATCGACTTATACAGCTATCAGGGTTTCAAGACCATATTGACTTCGCTTTCCATCAATAAGCAGCTGATGTGGAAACGAATTTTCTGGGTGCTTTCCATATCAGGCATCGCTATCACCGGGTTTTTTTTCGTGTTTGCCCGAACGAGTGAGAACAGCCTTGTATTTAGGGCTGTGTTCACTGCTGTTTTCATCCTATTCGTTGTCAAATTGGTCTGGTCTATCTTTCTTGGTATCGACGACTTGATCAGAGGGGTTCAATGGGTGGTGTCACTGTTCGTAAAAAGCGGTAGTACAGATGGAGGGATCTCCAGAAAAGCATTTCTTGTTCAAACGGGAGGGTTGATAAGCGCTTCACTAGGTGCAGCATTGACGTATGGGGTCACAGTCGGATCGCATCATTATAAAGTTACTCGTCAGCGATTACGTCTCAAAGGATATGACAAAGGGCTGCATGGCCTTCGATTGGTGCAGATCAGCGACATTCACAGCGGAAGCTTTTGGAATAAACGGGCAGTGACCCGAGGTGTGCAAATGATCATCGACCAGAACCCGGATCTTGTTTTCTTCACTGGAGACATGGTGAACACCAAAGCCGAAGAATTCGCCGACTATGAAGATCTCTTCGGTAGGATCCAAGCACCGTTGGGAGTCTACTCTGTTCTTGGTAATCATGACTATGCGGATTACGTTCCGGCATACACTCCTGAGCAACGCAAAGAAAATGTCGAAAAACTGGCCGCTGCTTATGATCGCATGGGTTGGAGGTTGTTGAGAAACGAAGCTGAAAGGGTCGAATACAAAGGAGCTTACCTGAACGTGATCGGAGTGGAGAACTGGAGCGCCTCGCTGCGATTCCCAAAATACGGTGACCTGCAAAAATCTGTTAAGGATGTTGACCTCAAAGAACTGAGCTTGTTGTTGTCGCACGATCCTACTCATTGGAAGGGACAGGTATTGGAGGAGTTCCCCGAGATCGACGTTACATTCAGTGGTCACACTCATGGAATGCAATTCGGGATCGAAACGGCTGGATTCAAGTGGAGCCCGGTGCAGTATATATACTCAGAATGGGCCGGACTGTACGAGAAAGGCATGCAGAAGCTCTATGTCAATCGCGGATTTGGCTATTTGGGCTATCCCGGTAGACTGGGCATTCGTCCTGAGATCACTGTTTTCGACATCGAGATCGAAGACTGATCACGCAAAGAAATAAAACTGACCCGGTAGGTCTTTCTCACGGATCAAAACCTTTACCTCACTGAGCGGATCACCCGCAATTGCCACAACGATCTTGTCCTGATCAGCAAAGGAGAATTCGCTCTCCGAGATCAATTCCTGGTCGTAGATCTGATGTCCGATCTTTCTGCTATTCCCGCTGATCCAGCAAAATTGAACACCCCGGTCAAGTAGTAATGCTGCGATCTCTTTGCCTTTTCTTCCGGCACCCCAAAGTACCAGTCTGTTTGCATCTTGTTCCAATTCGAGGAAACGCCTGACCTTGATGTCCAGAAATCGATTATCGTAATAGTGCGCATCATTTCGCGACGTTCGCTCTGAGTGATCCCGCCACAGATGTAACACTTCCGGGACCACTCCGATAGCTAGATCGTGTTCATACATCCGAAAAGCCAGGTCGTAGTCTTCTGGATAATCAAGACCCTCAAATCCTCCAATAGACTTCAATTGGTCCCGCGACATCATCCAGCAAGGCGATGGAACCGTACATTCTTTGTAGATCTCTGCATATGTTTCTCCAACCAGTGAAGTATTGTTCAACCATTCCTGATACTTCCGGTATCCTTCTCCCAATGTTCCTTCCTCATGAAAGTACTCCACCAGCCCTATGGCGAGATCCGAATCATCCAATTGCATAAAAAGAAGTTCCAATTTTGGAGCTTTCATGATATCATCGGCATCCATCCTCGTGACGTACGTGCCGTTAGAGTGCTCAAGTGCTAACTTTAAGGCGGGAAGAATGCCATGACCTGTGTTGAATAACACGTTGATCCGTGCATCGCGTTGAGCATATGCCTGGAGGATGTCAGCGCTGTCATCGGCGGAATGATCATCCACTGCGATCAACTCCCAATCGGTCAGCGATTGATCCAAAATGGAATCGAGGCAAGCACCTAAATAGCGTGAAGCGTTCTTCACGGGCATTAGTATGCTCACCTTGGGACGATTCGTACTCATATATGACAAAGTTCAGAAGAAAAAATCCGGGAGTACAATCCTCGCAATGATTTTAGTGCTACATTTGAAATAGGGCTGGTAGTAACAATTGAAAAATTCAACATTTACTAATATACCGGCTGGGCAATGAACGTAGAGCAGGCCCCATTTCACTTCGGTGAAAAGAGGATTATCCAAACGGGGGAAGGTCGAACTTCATTTAAGGCCAAATCCTACTATTTCAGGAATTTTTCAAAAACACAGCCCTTTTTTTATGCTCAAAATTTCGATCAACGAGCGAGAATCGTGCTGATCTCGACCGGACTTGCAGGGTCAGAATAGTCGATCTGGAAAATCCCTTCTTCTGCCGATAATATTGCCGTTTCACCATTGTGGATCACATCGTACGTGTTCTTTCCTTCAAAGGTTGAATATTGATGGTTGTTCATTTCAAATGTGAATCGCCTGTCAAAAGCTTTTAGACCTGCGTTGCCATCACAAATGAGCAACAGACTATCACTGGCTGCCAATCCATAGGGCCCTTCCATTAAATATGATTCCAAAAGGGTCGGTTGCTCCATTTTGGAAATATCAACGATATGCAAGGCATCTTCTGCGGCACCACAACGCGAGCCACCACGGAGTGTCACATATGCTTTATCGTCATACACAACCACCGGGTCGCATCCGCGCACATGAGTGAAGCTTGTAGTCCAAACAGGTACCTTGGGGTTCACTACGCGGTTCAGTACAACCATTCCGGTCGTAGTTCCGAGAAATAGAAAATCCTTGTAGGGAAATATTGTCTCAACCTCCCAAGTGATCTGTTGGTTCCCGCTTACGAATGCATTTCGCACGTCTGACATATCCAGTGATCTCAGATTGTCAGAATCCACGATGTAGAGATATCCATCCACATAAGCGAAGCGAGACATAGAGCCCGCTTGTCCGCTCTGCCCTCCTGCTCCACCGGAGTTGGAAGCGTCCTCTGCAAAGAGAAATCCTCCTCTGAATCTTCCATCATCCCCACAATTGGCATCTTCGATTACTTCAACAATGTCACGCTCTTCCATGGCGATTGGGAAGCTGTCGTTTTTCAAAAGCTCATGGTTCATGATCATCTCGAGACGCTGCACGAATGAAGGATTTGAAGGATCCGAGATATCCCAGCTTACCATATCCGCTCCTTGGTTGGCGAACATGACATCATCTACCACATTCATGTCCAGACAACCCTTGATGGCTACAAACTTCATTGCAACCGGGTTTGCGGGATCCGAATTATCAAAGATGTGAACGCCTTCGTATTTTTCATTGATCAATAGAAGATCCTGGTACACATAGATCTTTCCCGGGTCACTGAGGTCTTTTGGAGATTGGGCCTCATTGACCTTGCGCATATCTGTCATTGACATATACACGGGCATGAGAGCTCGATAGGAAATTGTCTTGGTGCAATTGGTTCTACACCCACCAAGTAAAATGACCATCAGAAAACTCAGGACTAATAATTTAGAATATACCTTAGCGTACATATTTGTATTTAAGTGATTGTCTCAAATTTACCTATTTCAAATCATGATGACTTTGAATCTCCGCTCACATTATTCTCATAAATCGGTGCTACATTTTCTGCTCACGATGGCCGTGCTTGCACTGTTTTCGCTGTCTGCATTAGCGCAAACTGACGAGTTTTCGCGAGTAAAATTGAAAAGCGGTGCTCAGATCGTTGGGAAGGTGATAGAGTTAGACCCGGAAAAAGGCATAAAGTTGGAGCTGGCCGGAGGAAAGCAGATCGAAATTTCGATGGAGCATATTGACGAGATCGTTCCTACGAGCGTCATCAATTCGACTCAGCCCATTCAGGTTCGCAAAGTCAAAGAACGTCACGATTGGAAGGACAAGGGGTACTACATATATGGAAACTTTGGGTTTCCACTAGGTGTGGACTCCTGGGGTGATCCCTCTCTGAATGTCTCGGTGCTCGTTGGTGGTGGATATACTTTCAATAAGAACCTGTCACTCGGACTTACGGCCGGAACCGACTTCTACTGGTGGCCAAATAGTATGGTATATCCGGTCGCTTTGGAAGTTAGAACGAGGTTGAACCAACAATCATTCACACCTTATCTTTCGCTTCAAGGTGGATACGGGTTCTTGGGCTCAGCAGAATATTGGTCGGAGAACAATTCCGGTGGATTGTACATATCTCCCGGTGTGGGTATCACCTCGAAATACCGAGAAAATCTCGCGTGGTATTTTCAAATGGGCTTCAGAACTCAAACGATCAACGGAGCTCACGAAGACGGGTTTTGGGATGGCTTCAATTGGGTGGTGACCACTGTTGAAGAAAAGATCACCTACAATCGGCTGGACCTACGATTCGGATTCTTGTTCGAATAATACCACCTCTCAATACTTGATCACCCCACTACCGATCAATTCATCATCAATATACCAGGCAGCAAATTGTCCTGGAGTGATAGCTTTTTGAGGTTCCTCAAAGGAAATGATCAGGTCATCTTTCAACTGATGTAACGTTGCTTTCTGGAGTGGCTGACGATATCTGAAACGGCAGAGTACTTCCATCGTCTCAGACTCCTTCAACTCAAGATCAGTTCGGACCCAGTGAACATCCGGGACTTCAATGAGCAAGGCTTTCTTATAAAGTCCGGGATGCTTCTCTCCCATTCCCACATAAATGTGATTTGACTTGACATCCGTGGAGATGACGAACAGTGGCTCCTCTTTGCCTCCGATCCCAAGGCCCTTTCGCTGTCCGATCGTGTAAAAATGTGCACCTTGATGTGTGCCAAGAATTTCTCCATCCGAAGGCTGGTAGTGCATTGGTTCAGTGAGATCATACCAGTCATCTGATTTTTCGGGATTCCGTTGGCTCAAACTTCCGTAAATCTGGTTGTCGGCGGGAATCTCAACAACTTCCCCTTCTCTCGGCTCGAGTTGTTGTTGCAGAAAATCGGGCAGTCTAACTTTTCCTATGAAGCAAAGTCCCTGGCTGTCCTTCTTGTCGGCATTCGGGAGATGCAGACCATCAGCCTTTTTTCTAACTTCAGGTTTAGTAAGTTCTCCTACCGGAAAGAGCACCTTCGAAAGCTGTTCCTGATCCAGTTGGCACAGGAAATAGCTTTGATCCTTGTTGCCGTCCACTCCGGCAAGTAACCTGTATACGGGCTTCCCGTCCACGACAATTTCATCCTTACGGCAGTAGTGACCGGTAGCAACATAATCTGCCCCAAGATCCATAGCGGCCTTGAGGAATATGTCAAACTTGATCTCGCGATTACACAGCACATCGGGGTTTGGTGTGCGGCCTGCTTCATACTCGGCAAACATGTAATCAACGATCCGTTCTTTGTATTGCTCACTCAAGTCTAAAGTCTGAAACGGAATGCCCAACTGCTCTGCAACCAGAAGAGCGTCTTTGCTGTCTTCTTCCCACGGACACTCATCGCTGATGGTCACGGATGTATCGTGCCAGTTCTTCATGAACATAGCAATGACGTCGTAGCCTTGTTCTACCAACAAAGCTGCAGCAACGGCGGAATCAACGCCACCCGATAATCCAACGACTACTCGTTTCACAGTGCAAAGGTAATATGCTTCCCAACGAGTGGAAGGAACAGATAGAATAGACTGATTGTTTTCAGTCTACTGAACGTGAAGTTTGTTGTGGATGACCTCTTTATGCGAATTGACCGCCTTCAGGTAATAGAAACCTGCGAGAGGTTGTTCCAATTTCAATTCTACACCGTCATACTTAAAAGGAACTTGTCGACCCATGGCATCGAAGATCCGGACTTCATCCAGTACCTGGCTAAATGTGAATGCACCATCTGAACTCGGGTTTGGATAGATGAAAAGTCCTTCGAGAATTGGTCGGATAGACGCTGTATTCTTCTCAATTTTGATGACAAACCTCCAGAGCGTGTCTGTTTGGCTGAGGACAATTGTACCGAACGCCTTTCC
Organism: Sphingobacteriia bacterium; assembly: GCA_008080835.1. Taxonomy (GTDB): domain Bacteria; phylum Bacteroidota; class Bacteroidia; order NS11-12g; family UBA9320; genus VMDK01. The sequence goes on from VMDK01000132.1 coordinate 45,289, forward strand.
GTGCATCCGAATCACCAATCCGATCGTATCTTCTCTGAGATCATCAACGCCAGGTTGCCCATACACTTCCGCGCAGCGCGGTTTCTTGGGCAGGTATTTACAATCTGACGTTTCGCAATTGTATCCGAACTTAGGTGGTAAGTTCACAACATCCACCAGGATCGCACTATCGATGATCACCGCAGCCGGAAAACCATTGTAATCGATCGTCGTGTCTGAGATCAGTACCACGGTCATCGTTTCTGAATAAGGCTGACCAGCAACTCCCGGAGAAAGTTGTGAAGGAAAAAAACCTGTTCGTGTGATCGTGTCATTGGGAGTACACTGTGCTTTCGCGAGCTGAGAGAGCCCGGCTAAAAGAACCAATAAGAGTATTCGACGTACCATAGTCACTCGGATTTGATTAAACTTGTCTTACGAATTTAACTGATCCCTTGCGACTTATTCAACGATTTCTCTTTTGTGCCCTTGTACTGACTTTGTCGGTCAATACTGTGTTGGCACAGACTTGCAGAGGTAAAGTCGTGGATGCTAAAACAGGTAGACCACTCATAGGTGCCCACGTTCTTGAAGCAGCCAATTCCCAGAATCTGGTGATCACCGATCATGCAGGAGCATTCTCTATAAATGTTCAAAGCAACGCACTCCTAGTTGTCCACGTTGGATACGAAGACAGTTTGGTCTATTTGCTAGAGGGTCACAATGAACTACTGGTCGGACTGCGCGGGACAGATGACCTGCTTGATCAGATCGTAGTCACGGGAAATAAATCCGAAAGTGCTCTCAAAGAGATGACGATCTCCGTCGAAAGGATCAATCCAAAGATCATTACAGATAAGAACCCATCTTCCGTCAGCTCGATCATACATCAGATCCCGGGAGTGAACATGGTGGATGGACAAGTGAGTATTCGCGGTGGCAGTGGCTGGAGTTATGGCGCCGGGTCACGAGTCATTGTTTTGGTGGATGGGGTTCCGCTTATGTCGGGTGATGCAGGACAAGCCCTGTGGTCATTTATAACAGTGGACAATATTGAAGAGATCGAAGTTGTTAAAGGTGCATCGTCCGTTTTGTACGGATCTGCTGCACTCAACGGGATCATTTCGATCCGCACAAAATGGACCAAGGCCAAACCTTATACGAGTGTTACCTCATTCGGAGGTGGGTTCTCTGCTCCGCGAGAAGAATCATGGCGTTGGAGTGAAAGACCATTACTACGTTCCGGAGCCAGAGTGCTTCATAGTAGGCGTATGGGTCAGAACGAGCTGGTTTTGAATGGTGAGTGGATCGATGATGACGGATTCCGAAAAGGTGATCCGGACAGACGAATTCAGGGAGGCGTGAATTGGAGAAGGCGGATCGGAGAGCAAGGTCGTGTCGGTATCAGAACTAAGGTTCTGTTAAACAAGTCGGGAAGCTTTTTATTATGGCGAAATCTGGACAGTGCCTACTTACCTCTGGAAGGCAGTAACACAGATAATGCGAACCTGCGCGTTGCAATAGACCCCTTCTTTTCCATTGCAACAAAAAATGGTTGGCGGCATCAGATCAATACTCGGTATCTCTTGGTTGACAACAACGTCGATAATGGAGATACATCTGTAGACCAAAGCAATCGATCCGATTGGTACTTTGCGGAATACTTGCTCCAAAAGAGGTGGAACCCGAATAACAAGGATTGGCTGAATGCGCAATGGTCGTTGGGTGTGACAGGGAATTACACCGTGACAAGAAGTCCTCTTTTCAGCGGTGATCAAACAGCCAGTAACATGGCGGCATTCACACAGATCCGGAACAATTTCGGACCTTTCTCAACGGAGTTTGGATTTCGTTTCGAAGAATACAGGCTGAACGACCGCATCAGTCGAAAGCCAATTCTTAGAGGTGGATTAAATGTTCCACTGACCAAGAGTACTTTCCTGAGGTTTTCCTACGGAGAAGGATTCCGATTCCCGACCATAGCAGAGACGTATATTTCAACCACAGTGGGCCCTGTATCGGTCTATCCAAATGTAGAATTGAACCCTGAAATCGGGAGTAATGTCGAGGTGGGATTAACTCAAGGATTTCAGATCAAGAAGCGGTGGAGAGGATTGCTGAATGCCGCAGTATTTCAAATGAAATACGACGATATGGTAGAGTTCACGTTTGGTCAGTGGTCAAGTTTGATCACGCCTGAAAACAACTTTGGCATCGGCTTCAAATCGATCAATACCGGTCCGGCTAAGATCAGTGGTTTCGAGATCAGTGGAACTGCAGTGTATAAACATGACCAACATCAGATCAATATACAGGCCGGGTATGTTTTCAGTAATCCGGTAAGTGAACAACCGGATCTGATCTGGGGTAAGGATAGTGTAGGTAAGAATCTGAGTTATAGAACTACGAGTTCTGACACCGTTTCGAACTATCTGAAGTACCGAAGTCGGCATTCCGCCAAGCTGGACCTGATGTGGAAGTACCAAAAATGGGAAGCAGGTATAAGTGGAAGGTTCAATAGTAAAGTGGAAAATGTCGACCTGGCATTCATCACTCCTCCTATATCTTTTTTTGTTCCCGGAGTTCAGGAGTCACGTGACCTCTATCCCTACGGGTTGAATTTCGATGTACGAGTATTTTATCGAATCAATCAGTCATTCCGCGTTGGTCTCGTCACCAACAATATTTTCAACCGTGAGCGATTCATACGTCCGGCAGACATGGGAGGACCAAGACTTATGCTTCTTCAACTTCGATATACTACTCCTGAGTAGCAGTG
>VMDK01000042.1 GCA_008080835.1 Sphingobacteriia bacterium
GCACAAACAAAAAAGCGGAACAAGATGGATTTACCCACTTATTCCGCTTTGGTAGCCCCTAGGGGAATCGAACCCCTCTTTCCAGGATGAAAACCTGGCGTCCTAGCCGATAGACGAAGGGGCCAAGTCACTCGAGAATTGCTTCAAACGAAGCCATCTCCCGAATTGAGGCTGCAAAGAAATATTTTTTAGAAACAATAATCAAAGAAAAAATATTCAAAATTTTACCTTTGCAGGCCTCAAACAACAATCACTTCAACACTAAGGAGAAAATCCAATCATTATGAAAGTAGCAATCAATGGTTTCGGTCGTATCGGAAGGCTGGCGTTCAAATGCCTCCTCGAGAAAGAAGGAGTAGAAGTAGTAGCGATCAATGACCTGACCGACAACAAAACTTTGGCTCACTTGCTGAAGTACGACAGTGTTCATGGCAAATTCAACGGAACGGTAGATTTCGATGATGAGTATCTCACTGTGAATGGTACAAAGATCCACGCTCTAGCAGAGCGCGATCCTAAGCAATTGCCTTGGGGAGACTTAGGAGTGGATATCGTTCTCGAGTCCACCGGTCGTTTCTTACATAAAGATGATGCTTCCATGCACCTGGAAGCAGGTGCCAAAAAGGTGGTGATCTCAGCTCCTGCAAAAGGAGATGTTAAGACTATCGTCCTCGGTGTGAATGATGATGAACTTACCGCTGACGAGACCGTAGTTTCAAACGCAAGTTGCACTACGAATTGTCTGGCGCCAATGGTAAAGGTCCTCGATGATACTTTCGGGATCGAGAATGGATTCATGACTACCATCCACGCATATACTTCAGATCAGAATTTGCAGGATGCTCCTCACAAGGATCTCCGCAGAGCCAGAGCGGCCGCATATTCTATCATTCCTACGAGCACAGGAGCTGCAAAGGCTGTTGGATTGGTGCTTCCTTACCTCGCAGGGAAATTGAATGGTAACGCAATGCGAGTACCTATTCCTGATGGTTCCGTTACAGATTTCACTGTGAACCTGAAGACAGAAACATCAGCGGAGCAAGTAAATGCTGCATTCAAGAAAGCCGCTGCTAACGAGTTGAAAGGTATCCTCGAATATGAAGAAGATCCTATCGTATCTATCGATATCGTAGGCAACTCACATAGTTGCATCTTTGACAGTCTGTCTACGCTCGCTTACGGTAAAACCGTGAAGATCGTAGGATGGTACGACAACGAAGCAGGATACTCAAACCGATTGGCGGACCTCATCGTTCGTATCGGTTCCTAAACAGATATTATCTTTAAAGAGCAAGCCTCCTTCGGGAGGCTTTTTTTGATACCTTCTTTTTGTCTGCTACAAGAAGAAGCAAAAAGATCAGAGAGTGTCCCGATAGCGATCGGGGCACTTCGTTTGGCCTTTCGCGCAGGGCCAGCCCCTCTCTCAGCCGGCCAAACGCCCTGCGCTTCCTCCGTTCGCACCCTCAGGCCACTGCGCAACTCCTGTCCTTAGATTTTGTTGATGGAAGAGTATCACGATCTTGTTGACAGACCTGAAAGCCTACAGATATATGTTTAGGCTTTCAGTGAAACGGTTGGCTCAGTCACGGATTACATCCCGATAACTTTCGGGACCGCGACAGTGAGCGAGGATGTCCGTGAAAGGGAGTAATTTATGCCAAGGCCGATCTGTGACAGGTTCAGACATCGACATATCGAGAAGTTTCGAACAAACACCCGACACCCGATCCCCGAACCCTAATAGCCTCCTACGTGAAATTCACGCGAAATGTTAAACCCGAAATGGATCTGCCCTTTGTCCCAGCGATTGGAGACTTGAGTCATGTATGCTTTTTCGAAGGTTCCTGTTGCGTTGGTAAGGTGTAGTTGAAATGTGTGCCAGCCCGTGCTGATATCGATCCCAAGACTCAGTGGATGTGTAAAATCATCAGAGATCTGGTTCGGAGCAATATAGAAGTACTCCAGGTTCAGGGTGACACTAGGCAATATCTTCTGTCGAATTCCAATACCCATGGCTATGACGTCATTGCTGTATTTCGTGCTATCGATCAGATTCCGATGCACAAGAGATGGCATAAGTTGCAGGGAAAACTTTTCACTGAATTTCCTTGCCACCATCAGCTGGTGAGAATAATTCAAACGACTGGTAAAATAGTTTTTACGGTCCGGATCAGTCCATTTAAGCGTGTTGACGGACATTCCACTCGCAAGGGAGATACTCAATGGCCTCTTTTTATCATTGTCGTGCTGGGTCATGAAGCGATATTTCACAAACCCATCGAGCGTCTTTTCGAATGTCGAACGACCAATACCAACCATGAGGTTGTCCGTGATGCCATAGTCGAATCCTAGTCTCATCATGGCCTGGTCTAAACCGAAGAATTCATACGCCCCTCCCGAAATTTCTCCGAATCGGTGATTTATCCTGAAATCCAGAGTCTGCTTTTCAAGGCTCTCTGTGGTGTGGCTATTCACTATGCGAGTAGTGTAGAATGTGTTTTTTACGGGTTTTGGTTCGTCGTCCTCCGCGTTGAAATCGAATTGAGCCAAAGCCAAATTTGGAACTAATGCCAATACGAGAATTAGTGTTAGTGTGTAATGTTTCATAGGATTAGTTCTTAGGGGCACCGCGTCTTATCCAAACTTCGATTTGTTCAATTGCGCAATCTGAAATTCTCGTGCTAGGCGGTGGAGGCATAGGACTGGCTACTCCATCTCGTTTGACTGCAGATAAGAGCCGGCCATCATCAACAACGGCACGAATTCCTTCATAGGTGTCAAGAATGACCCCACCACTTTCAACCCCCGTATTGTGACAGTTCTGACAATAACTGAACACTATCCCTCTGACCGTGCCCATGTAGGTGACATCAAGAGAGTCACATTTGGGGTCATATAACTCCTCTTCAACGTCATAGTAACATGAGGAGTAAGTGATGGTTAACATAAACAGCGACATCACAACCCAACTTGCAGGTAACCGAAAGGCTTGATAATTCTTCCTAGTCATTCTTCGCTCCATTATCTACCCAAATTCGTACTTTGGCCAGGCTACAGCTGTCCAACTGTCCACCCTGTGGCATTGGTTTATAGCCCGGCTTGTGAAAGATGGTGCCAATGAGCGCACCACTATTTGCCAAAACCTTAATATCCTGGTAGTTCCGGACGTATACTCCACCTCCCGGAAACTGTCCTTGATGGCATCCCTGACAAGTAGCCAATATGATTGGCCCTACCTCATTACTAAAGCGAACGTCCGAGGTGTCACACTTGTTCTCGCAAGCGTTGTTCAAGGCTCCTTGATTGATCCAAACCTTGATCGCATTGATCTCCTCTGGGGTGAGAGGAGACGCAGGTGGAGGCGGCATTAATTTTTTCGGATCCGTTTCCGTAACGACTTCAATGATCTCATTGTCATCCGGTTTGAATGGCTTGATCTTACCGTGTTCCATGATCTGGTCGTAGTCATATAAGAAGACATCCTCTTCGTTTGTGGCCCCTTGGCTATGGCACAGAGAACCACCGCATTTACTGACGAAGATCGGCAGTATGTCGTTCACAAAATATACGGTATCGAAACTGCACGTGTCAGACTTTACAATAGGTGTGATCACTGTGTCCGTGGTATCCGTGTTGCCCGGTTCGGGCAAGTCATCGCGTTCGTGTTTACATCGCTGCAAGAATGACAGCAGGATCACTACGATCGCCGTTAATCTGATCCATTGAGTTCTATATTTCATAATCTTGTCTGTGGTAAAGTTAAAGTCCCTGTTATTCTCTTCTGACTGCTAATCCTTTTATTGACATCCATATAACATTGCTACTGAGGCCATCCAGGGAATTCAGTGATCCATTCATGATGCTTGAAGCGGTGCCATTCTTCCTTTGCCATATCCACTTCACGGTCGATCATTGGGACGCTCGGACCACAGTTCAATTGCACATATGCAACCACATTAACGGAAATATCATTCCCGTAAAGTGATTTCAGGTACTGTACATATTGCCAGATCATATCCGGGTGGGTACTCATGGTATAGTACTGTTTGTGAGTGATATGATCGCGAGTATTGTGGTTGATGAAACTCCCGTCTTTGTCTTTTACGATAAAACTTGCGTTGCCGGTTTTCGATCGCAACATCATCCTCCAGCTTAAGCGGTGGCCCTCTTCGGTCCAGAACACATTTCCCTTGTACAAATGGTGGCGAAGTGGAAGTAATACCTGAATGGCCACAAATAAACCAATGAGCCAGGAGGTTAGTCGCTGGTTCACAGGTTTACCTACACTTACCAGATCCGGTGCCTGTTTTTGCTTGAAAAATCTGTTCCTGATCTGTTCGGGAGGGAAAAACAAGACGATGGAAACGATCATCATGTACGGAAATGTCCCGATTTCGAAAGTGATGGAATTGATCAAGTGAAAGATCAAGCTGAGCCCTATTGCGAACCATCTGGTGCGACGCCAGAGCAGCATTGGGATGACCAGAAAGTCAAAGAATTTCCCTCCCCAGGCAAACAACAACGGAGCATACTCCCAACCATAGAATGCACCTATGATGGGCCGTTCAGATTTCGCACCAAACCAAATATCAAGTGGGACCCCACGATACCAATCAGGGTATAGCTTTGCAATGGCTGCATGCGTGTATACGATCAAGTATAGTCCGATGAACAGATAAGCGTGCCACCATCTGCAGTACAGCGATTCTTTTACTCTCCCCGCGTTGACATCCGCCGAGCGGTATCTGTGTGCCGGTATAAAGAAGAACAATCCGATCAGGATCCAGTACAGATAGTGATGGTTGTTATAGCTGCATTTGTGCATCAAGTACACGTATCCCCAGCCGATGAATAACAAGGCAGTGGCTAAGCGGTATCGGTATCCGAATGCTATGCACAAAGCCAGGATGCTGAGTCCGAGAAATACAGCATACATGCCATATCCGGGCAGCGGCTGCATCCATTCGAATCCGATGAAAGTAAATGTGAATTTTGGTTCGACGTACACTTGATCCACCCATCCGATGACCACGGCTCCCGCCAGTTCAAAGAACATGACCAATCCGAACAGCATCCTGAATAGAACTAGACCGCTGTTGTCAATGGGTTTGAAGAGGAACTTCACGTCTACAAATATGTGTTGCTTTCGAAGTTAAATGAGTAACATTGTCTCATGTTCACCGCTGATATCGCTCAACATTTTGGTCGGTCTAAATGGCTCAAGGTTGCATGCATAGTCTTCTTGACGTGTTCATGGTCGGGAGCAAGATCTCAGAGAACATACGATCGTGATGCACTACTGCGGGCCGTGGATAAAGGCAATTGGAATACAACCACTGCGCAGTTGGAGAATTTCTTCTCCGATCAAGGTGTTTCCATTAACGACTCATTGTCGTGGAATGCGCAGTCTGTGGATTCTATTTACAATTACTACGAAAATCTCGCGATCGTAGTGAGTCGCTTCCCGGACAAGAATGAAGTTTGGCGTTATTGGGAAAATTGGAGTAACGGTCTGACCAAAGGATCCTGGCAGCCAAAGCGCCATTTTAAATTGAAAAGCAGAGCCAGAAAGATGGCCAACTACCATACTATGACGATGTTATGCCATGAACTGGGTCATCATTTAGCGGAGCGATATGAGGTCGAGCGATCCGAACTCAATTGCAAGGAGTATCAGGCCGATCTGGCTTGTGTGCTCTTGGAAATGTCTCTGAGCCGGAGTAAGAAAGGATCTCGTCGGATCCGACGATACCAGGATCTGCTTGTCAGCTTGAATAGTGAGATCCCCGATCATTATACCAATACAACGGTCGACTTGAAAGCAAACTGCGAAGCGTTGGATGTTGAATTTCCATCCACTCCCGAACTCATGTCGCTGTATGCTTCTGCTTTTTGTGAAAGACGCCGACTCTTGCACGCGAATCCAGGGTATGGGTCGCCTGCCGATCTGGTAAATGATCTGTACTTAAAAGAGCAAAATGAACTTCTGAAGAAATTTCCACCCGTCCTGTCGTATAATAATGAGTTGCTTCATGAACAGTTGCATTTGCACGAGATCGATTTCACTTCTCGTTTTCGTCGTGGCATCAAGGAAATGGAGATCTGGGGCACGCCCATGATCTATCGGTTGAATGGCTTCTTCCTAGATAGCTCGTGTTCACCCAGATTTTGCAACATGGTCTTTCCTGAAGCTGTGCCCAAAGGTGCTATGATCGAAGTGAAAGTGCGTGACTGGGATGGAGTACTCACCGACCGACGTCAATACTACGCTGAAGAAGATCTCAATATCAGTGACATACGCACAAGCTCGATGATCACTTATGGCGATTGGGGGATGGCATTGCTACAGGTGGAAACCGGAAGTGATGGAGAGGAGTTGATCCTCTATACGGACTCCGACGGGCTTGAAATGGAACGGAAAGTGGTACCCATCGACGTGTCCGAAGCCGACTTCAGGTTGATCGGTCAGAAGAGCGGATATGTCCAAGTGGCAGAGCGGATCCTGAATTCTGAAGGGTTTGTACAGATCATGACTTTCGAGATCAACCTTCGCGACCCCAAACGCTCACCTTTGTCGATGAAAGTAATACTTGACGTTGACATTGAAATGAACAGAAGCGATTGGCAGATATGTCGTGCAGGGGAGACTTATGTGCTAAGTCTGGGAGGGAACCTGTTTGAAGTTCCGGGGGAAGATCCAAAGAAGATGATGTATATGACAGGTACCGGTTTGATGGGCAATAAAGATTCCAAGCGTCATCCAGGTTTGTCGGAGTTCTATGTTCCACAGGCTGAAGGCTATGACAAGGTGCATTTGTATATGGTAGACCGCCGTAGAGGTTCAAGTATTATGGACGACCGAGTATTCTACCGAAGATTCTTTACCCGCTAAGTCATGCATTTGACGACGATCAGGTAGTAAATTTGAGACATATGAATTTCAAAACAGGTTTGTCGATCGCAATTATGTTCAGCTTCTTTTCTTGTTCAAAGGCCCCGTTAGATACAGTTCCAAATGTTGATATTGAGAAATACAGTGGTACGTGGTATGAGATCGCACGCTTACCGAACAGCTTCGAAAAAGGCTTGAAATGCGTGACCGCAACATACAGCTTGAAAGAGAACGGCAAGATCAAAGTCGAAAATCGAGGAGTAAAAGCAGATGGAAAGGTAAGCGATATTGAAGGGACTGCCTGGCAATCCGACGGTGAGTATCCCGGAAGATTGAAGGTCCGATTTTTCTGGCCATTCAGCGGTGACTACTACATCATGAAATTGGCTGACGACTACAGCTATTCTCTAGTTGGGTCACCTTCACGGAAATTCTTGTGGATTCTTTCCAGAAGCAAATCCATCAGTGACGAGACCAAGAGTGAATTGCTACAATACGCAAAGGACACGGGGTTTGCGGTTGAGAACATGGAAATGATCCTTCACGACTGTCAATGATCCAATTCCGTTCGTGACAAGAACTTTTGTGACGTGTTGACGTTACTCACTGCGAAACATGTCAAGCGCAATCGTTATAGGAGCCGGGATCGGTGGAATTGCATCAGCCATCCGACTTGCGAACAAAGGCTATGACGTGGATGTATTTGAAGCAAATACATCGCCGGGTGGTAAATTGAATGAGATCCGATTGGGATCCTATCGCTTCGATGCGGGTCCATCCCTTTTTACCATGCCCGAGTTAGTTGATGAGCTGTTTCGGCTAGCTGGCAAAGACCCGAAGCAGTACTTCCGATATGAACGGGTTTCTGAGATCTGCAGGTATTTCTACGAAGATGAGACCGAGATCACGGCACATGCGGACCCTTTGGATTTTGCCAGAGAAGTAGAGGATAAACTGGGGGTTCCTGCCAAAAAGGTGCTGAAGCACCTGGGCAAAAGTGATTACATTTACCGGAGCACAGCACACTTATTCCTGGAGCGGTCATTGCATAGACTTTCTTCTTATTTACGATTCGAGACCTTGAGGTCGTTCTTGAAGTTGCCTTTTCTTTGGATCGATCGTTCTATGCATGAAGCAAATGAAAAGGCATTGAAGGATGCAAGGCTGGTGCAGCTGTTCGATCGGTATGCCACCTACAACGGATCAGATCCTTATCAAGCTCCAGGGACCTTGCATATCATCCCGCATCTGGAATTCAACAAGGGGGCATTTTTCCCTGATGGGGGAATGTATTCTATCACCCGTTCTCTTTATCAACTGGCTGAGGATCTCGGTGTTCGTTTTCATTTCAATACACCGGTCAAACGGATCGCAGTAAGAGGACGGAAAGCCTCCGGGGTATTGGCTGATAAAGAATACCATGCTCACAAAATTGTGTGCAATATGGACGTAGGGTTTGCCTATCGCAAGTTGCTTCCGGATCAAAAACATCCTTCGCGGATCCTTGAGCAAGAGCGATCCAGCTCCGCACTTATTTTTTACTGGGGTATTGCGAAGAGTTTTCCCAAGTTGCTGCTGCACAACATTTTCTTCTCCGCTGACTACCAGGAAGAGTTCAAGGATATTTTTAAGAACAAGAAATTTTCACTTGACCCCACTGTCTATGTTCACATCAGTTCGAAAATGAACCAGGATGACGCACCGAAAGGTAAGGAGAACTGGTTTGTGATGATCAATGTATCAAGCGATCAAGGTCAGGACTGGGATACACTGATCCCCAAAGCTCGAGCAGCTATTCTCAAGAAACTCAGCAGAATGTTGAAGGAAGATATTGAGCCCCTGATTGAAGAGGAGGATATTCTTGAGCCTCGAACGATCGAGAGCAGAACCAGTTCATACAAGGGTGCTTTATATGGAACAGCATCCAACAAAAAGATGGCTGCCTTCTTCCGACACCCCAATTTTTCGTCGGAGATCGACAATCTCTATTTTACGGGTGGAAGTGTTCATCCGGGTGGAGGGATCCCTCTGGCATTGTCTTCCGCTAAAATTGTGGATTCGCTAATTTTACATGAAAAATGAGGAACCAGCAACGAAAGCATATTGCCCTTATCCTGCTTCTGATCTTCTATGCGGTCGGAATTGTTGGGATCGCAATGGAGGATCATCGTGAAATATTCGTGTCACTGAGTGCTTTCAATTTGCTCCTGACGTTGTTCTTATATGCCTGGGGCTCACAACAGAATCTGCTCACATGGTTGTATCCATTTGCAAGTACTTTCACATTTGGACTTATCGTAGAGATGGTCGGTGTGGAGACTGGAATGTTGTTCGGGAAATATCACTACGGAGAGGGATTAGGGCCCAAAGTGCTCGAAGTACCTTGGATCATTGGGGTGAATTGGTTTCTACTCACGGCATCGTGTTTGGGCGTATTGGCTCCATATATACGGAACAAGTGGGGCCTAATGGTACTCGCGGCACTATCCACTGTTCTGTTGGACTATGTGATCGAACCTGTAGCAATTAACCTTGACTTTTGGTCTTGGGATTACGTTGACGTACCATTCAGAAACTATGTCATGTGGTTCATCTCCGCGTTCCTTATTCAATGGTTTTATAAGGTATTGGATTTCAGACCAGACCAGAAAATGAGCTTAGGGGTTCTCCTTTCGCAGTTGCTCTTCTTCGGCATATTGCACCTTGCTTTGTAGGATGGAGTGGCTGGAGTCAGAATATCTCTACTTGGGGCTCATGCTCTTCAGTATGGCATACCCAATTGCACAGAGCTTCGAGCGAAGATTGCGGTATTATCAAAATTGGAAGGGTCTGTTCTTAGGGATCCTGGCAATGATGCTGATCTTCATTCCCTGGGACATCTATTTTACAGCGAAGGGTGTGTGGTGGTTCAATGATCTCTACATCACCGGCTTTAAAATCTGGAATTTACCCATTGAAGAATGGGCATTCTTTGTCGTCGTTCCATTTGCTTGTGTTTTCTTATATGAGGTACTGAATCATTTCGTAAAAGCGGATGTCCTCAAACCAATTGCGCAGCCAACCTTCTTGATCTTAGCAGCAGTTTTATTGGTTGTGGGAGCTTTGAATTTCACGAGGAATTACACGGCGATCACATTCATCATAACTTCGATCAGTCTTGTGATCCTAGGGTTGAAAAAACCAAAATGGATTGGTCGCTTCTTCCTGACCTATGTGATTTGTTGGCTTCCATTTCTGCTGATCAATGGTGCCCTCACAGGCAACTTCACTTCTGAGGCAGTAGTCAACTATGATCCCGAGCACAATCTTGGATTGCGTGTGCTGACCATTCCAATTGAGGACAGCGTCTATAACTTATTCATGCTCCTGATCGTGATTTCGATCTACGAAAACCAGAGAAAGCATTCTGTTTAATAAATCATATAAAAAGTTAAACAAAGTGTAATCGTGACTTGTTAACAGGGTATGAAAAATTATCTCATCATTGGTGCTTCTTCGGGTATCGGCAAAGCATTGGCTCAGCAGTTAGCTGATCAGGGCTATAATGTTTATGGGACCTTCAATGAGAACAGCACAGACATCTCCGGAGTCAGCTTCCACCGATTGAATGTTGAGGATGATGAGATCGATCTTGGTTTCTTGCCTGATGAGCTGGATGGATTAGCATATTGCCCAGGCACGATCAACCTCAAACCATTTCATCGGATCAAGCCTGATACTTTCCGATCGGATTACGAATTGCAGGTGATCGGGGCGGTCAAAGTGATACAATCAGCGCTTCCGCGTTTGAAGAAAAGAGATGTGTCGTCCATAGTCATGTTCTCCACTATTGCAGTGCAAAATGGATTTCCATTCCACAGTCTGGTAGCGAGTTCCAAAGGAGCCCTTGAGGGATTGACAAAGAGTCTGGCTGCAGAATATGCACCTCGGATCCGAGTAAATTGTATCGCACCTTCTCTAACGCACACTCCTCTCGCGGCGAGGTTGTTGAGCTCTGAGGAAAAGGCAGAAGCTCAGGCAAGCAGACACCCTTTGAAGAAGATCGGTTCCTCGGATGATATAGCGGCAATGGCGCGTTTTCTCCTGACCGATCAAAGCTCTTGGATCAGTGGTCAGGTCATGCATGTCGATGGAGGTTTGTCAACGTTAAAAGTGTAGAACAGATGGGAATTTTCAGAAAAAGAACAAAACAGGAAAAGCTGGAGCGCAAGCATTCTAAATTGTTGGAGGAGGCTTACAAATTGTCAAGGACGGATCGCACAGCCGGAGACCAAAAGTATGCGGAAGCCGAAGCCATCCTCAAGGAGATCGAATCATTAAATGAGAATTGATATGGGATTCTATCAACTTAAGACCAGGCAGAACATACCCGCGACCAAAGACGAGGTTTGGGATTTCATTTCTTCTCCAAAGAATCTGCGAGAGATCACGCCCGATGAACTCGATTTTGAGATCACATCCAAAGACCTTCCGGGAAAGATGTACACCGGTATGATCATCACCTACAAGGTGCGTCCCGTTCTAGGTATCAAGATGACATGGGTCACTGAGATCACCCATGTAGAAGATGGCCAATTCTTCATAGACGAGCAGCGGATCGGACCATATTCCATCTGGCATCATCAACACCATATCAAGGAGATCGAGGGTGGAATTGAAATGACAGATATAGTGAGTTACAAACCGCCATTCGGTATCCTTGGTCGGATCGCAAATTCACTTATTATCAAAGGTCAATTGAAAAAAATATTCAGCTATAGGGAAGCCGCCATCGTGAAGAGGTTTGGAGCATGGTGACCTTTCCAACGAGCTATTCCAGGATACTCGACAAAATCGAAGCCATCTCACCTGAGGAATACGGCCGGACCAGAAACTACATCGACGGGTCTGTGACTCGCTTGTCACCTTACATCTCGAGAGGAGTTATCTCCACAAAGATGGTGATGGAGGAAGTGATGAAGCGTCAACTTCCGTGGAAACGTGTTGAGAAATTCATACAGGAGTTGGCTTGGAGAGATTATTGGCAACAAGTGTGGAAAGCCAAGGGTTCTGCTATCGATCGAGACCTCAAGAATCCTCAACAAGGCGTTGATAATCAATTGATTCCGTCAGCCGTAGTGAACGCTCATACAGACATTGATGTCATGGACGTCGCCATTGAGCAATTGTATGACACGGGTTACATGCACAATCACATGCGCATGTATGTGGCGGCAGTAGCATGTAATTTTGGCAAGAGCCATTGGAGAATGCCAGCAAGGTGGATGTACTATCATCTGCTGGATGGCGATTGGGCAAGTAACGCTTTGAGCTGGCAATGGGTAGTAGGTGCGAATTCGAATAAAAAGTACTTCGCGAACCAAGCCAATATCAACCGGTACTTTAGATCTCAACAGCGCGGTACGTTTCTGGATCAGAACTATGAACAATTATCGAACTTGGACAAACCGGAGTTTCTGACCGAGCTTACTTCTCCGGAGTTGGTTACCGTGCTTCCAAAATCTGATCGGTTTGAATTGGAGGCGGATGAGCCTCTCATGATCTATACGTATTACAACATGGATCCAAAGTGGGAGGTAGGGGAAAGTGCACAGAGAGTGTTGCATCTAGATCCCGAAGTATTTAGTCGATACCCGGTGTCGGATGCCGGCATCCGATTCATTCTGGATCTGGGAGAGAATATTCCGGATGTGCATTTGTTCACAGGGACATTTGAAGAACTCATGGATTTGTATGGTGGTACTGATGTTCATTTCAAAGAACACCCCCTGAATGGTCATTACAGAGGGGTGGAACATGCACGAGACTGGATGTTCGATGTAGAGGGATATTTCCCTTCGTTTTTCGCCTTTTGGAAAAGGTGCATGAAGCAAATGAAGGTCTATTCATGACGAAGCAACATTTGCCCAAAAAAATCTGTGCCACCTGTGGCAGACCCTTCACATGGCGACGCAAATGGAAGTTGAACTGGGAAGAGGTAAGGTATTGCAGTAACAGGTGCAGACGCAGTAAAACAGTTCAGAACCACAATGCATGAAGATAGCGGCAGTCATTTTTCCTCACCAGCTGTACAAAGAACATGAGCTCTATCAGAATTGTGATGAGATCTTCCTGGTCGAGGAATCCCTGTTCTTCACTCAGTATTCATTTCACAAACAAAAACTCGTGTTTCATCGATCCTCGATGAAATATCACTTCGACCAATTATCGGAAAGCGGGATAAAGGTCCGTTATATAGAGGTAAGTGACGAGTACAATGATATTCGAGTACTTCTTCGTCAGGAAAGCTCCCGATTCGATCGGTGGTTATTCATCGATCCGACCGATGACTGGTTGGAAAAAAGGATACGTTCGACCCTCAGTGAACTTCGCTGTGAATTCAGCTTTTTGGAAAACCCATCATTCATCAACACGAAAGAAGAATTGGGCCATTTTTTCAGACCCGACAAGAAGAAGTTCTTCCAAACTGCCTTTTACAAAGGAGAAAGGACGAAGCGCGATATTTTGCTCACAGAAACGGGGGATCCGGTAGGAGGAAAGTGGAGTTTTGACCCTGAAAATCGAAAAAGATTTCCGGCTGACAGGACGCCTCCAAGCGTTCATTGGCCATCGAGTGATGAGTATATCACTGAAGCCAGAGCGTATGTTGAAACCAAATTTCCGGACAATCCGGGATCACTTGTCGTTGGACTGAATTATCCATACAATCCGGAGTTGGCAGAGCAGTGGTTCCAGCAATTTCTGGAATTCAGATTTCTTCATTTTGGAACTTACGAAGACGCCTTGCAAAGAGAAGAATTCTTGTTGCACCACAGCCTACTTTCACCTTTGATGAATGCCGGTCTCTTGCATCCACAATATGTGATCGACCGAGCGATCGGATTTGCACAAGAACATAAGATCCCCATCAATGATCTCGAAGGATTCGTTCGCCAGATCTTAGGATGGAGGGAATTTATCAGGGGCATGTACGAAGTGCGAGGAGCTGAACAACGCACCAGAAATTTTTGGGATTTCTCTCATCATATGCCCGAAGCATTCTATGAGGCTGAAACAGGCATCTTTCCCATTGATGATGCGATTCGAAAGGTGCTGCATTCAGGGTATTCCCATCATATAGAACGGTTGATGGTGTTAGGGAATTTCATGCTCTTGTGCGAGATCGACCCCAATGAGGTCTATCGGTGGTTCATGGAACTATACATTGACGCTTACGACTGGGTGATGGTCCCCAATGTGTATGCAATGAGTCAGTTCGCTGATGGGGGGACTATGACCACGAAACCCTACCTGAGTGGGAGTAATTATTTGCGCAAGATGGGGAATTATCCAAAGGGTGAGTGGGAGCAAATTTGGGATGCCCTGTTCTGGAGATTCATGCACAAGCAACGAGCATTTTTCGAGACCAATCCGCGACTGAGAATGCTACTGGGAAATTTGGATAAAATGGAGACGAATAAGCGGAATGCGTTATTAGATAGAGCTGAAGGATACCTCCAAAGGCTCCATAGTTGAGCAAAGCTCTTTTGACTATCTTTGACTACCCATGGAACTCAGAACAGAGATCAACATTGCTGCATCTCCGGAAAGGATTTGGGAAGTCTTGACCACATTTCCGGATTTTCCATCCTGGAATCCTTTCATTACCTCAATAAGTGGCATGGTGAAAGAGGGTGAGAAATTTGAGGTGGTCATACACCAGCCGGATAAAAAGCCTGCGACATTCAAACCAATTTGTCTGGATGCAATTCCGGGTATAAAACTCCGATGGTTAGGCTCTTTGGGAATCCGTGGGATTTTTGATGGAGAACATATTTTTGAGATCGAATATCAGGGTGATGGCGCATGTGTATTCATCCATAGAGAGAATTTTCGAGGGATATTAGTCCCTTTCCTGAAAAAGATGCTGAATGACAACTCCAGGCGAGGTTTCGAAGCGATGAATCAAGCATTAAAAGAAAAATGTGAAACACCATGAAGACATTGACAACATATCTCGCAGCGGCTCTATTGCTCTTTACGATCAGTTCATGCAGTGATGATTCCACGCAACCTCCAAAGAGTTCCGATCTTCAGGCAATCCAACTATATCACGATTCATACACCAGCAACGCATCCAAGGTCTTTCAGGGTGGGTTCGTTCCGGAGGAAGAAGCCGCAGTAAAGCTTGGACCGCTGGATAAGGAGCTGACCATTCGAAATGTGCAATTCCTTTTTGGGGGAGGTGATCCGGAGGACAGGACCGTTACCCTCAAGATCTACGAAGATGACGGGACTGAAGTTCCTGGACAGCTCATTCACACATCAAGCCACTTGATCACTCCGGCTGATAATACATTCCGACAGCTCAACCTGACGTCTTACGGTTTGAAGATCGGAGCCAACAAAATGTTCCGAGTCGCATTGGAGATGAGCAAGGCCGGAATGCCAAGTATCGCTCGTGATGATGATGGATCCATCGAAGCTGGAAAGAACTGGATCCGGTCGTCAGACGGCACCTGGCAAAAAGCAGAAGACCTTGGGCTGACCGGAGACTTCATCATCCGCTCTGAGGTCGTCGTAGAGAAATGATCAGCTCATCCTGATCCGGCGCAGGCCGTTTCATTTACCTTTTTTGATCTGACAGTACCAACCTTTTGGGGAAGTCCGTTCGTCAATTGAACGAGAATTCAAACAATTATTCAGGCAGCCCGGGGTTTTAGTATTACGTCAGATCAGTGTCATATGAAACAAATTCATATTTTCTTAATCCTCCTTTTCAGCATAGGATTCCCTATTGCAAGTTTTGGTCAATTCAAAGAAGCTTATGGCTTACGTAGAATTGAAACTCCTCAGTTCTACCCACGGGAAGCTGATGCAGATCATATCTACGTGCCTATGAATTTTAATAATTCAGATGCACATGAAACACTTCGAGACCTGGATGTAGATAGGATTGAAAGTATAAGCCTGGTATACACACAATACAGATTGTCGGATCGTTTCGATCAGTTGGATCTGAACAGTCGTCGTACGAGAGAACTCATGAAACTCGCACCGGGAATTAAGAACAATAAAGCGATCAGATGGTATTGGGTTGCACAAACCGGTTGTGGAGACCCGGGGTCGTGTCGGGAATTTTTCCATGGGTTTGAGATCAAGCTTAAAAAGGAAGAGGACATACTGGCAAGGCGCATTGAGTCTGAGCTATTATCTTACTACTCCTCCGTAGCTATGGAGAAGGAGGCGTCTGTGGAATTTCTCGATTCCATCGTAGAAATGGAAGGCTCGTCTCTCATCAAAACGTGCGATACGATCTACGAGGAAAAGACAGTGCGAAGAAGTCGTCTCGGAACCATCAGTAATGTCCATAAGAGATCCAAGCAGCGCTTCATGCGCAAACTTCACAAGGCCGATATGGATGATCTGACAGATTTCAGTGTCACGATCGATGGTCGAAATCGGGTAGTGGACCTTGATGTGGCGGATCATATTGATGCCTACAAACTAGAGGCACTGTTGAGGAGAAATTTCCGTTTGCGCAGTAGTCGGTTCAAGAACAAACGTGTTCATACCCGCTTCGATATCCACCTGACCAAAGGCCTTTGGGACTGGCGTTATAATGATATGTTGATCACCGCCACACCATTGGACAATGATCTTATGGAGATCGATTCATTTGAAACCAAAACAGAAGTTCATGAAGTGGTGCATTGTCATTACATGGATACCAGCAAATCATATGGTGGATACTACGCGGATGTATCCGTGATACGGAAGGTCTTTGACCGCAATGCCGACTGGTCGAACTGTCTGGTGGCTACGGATGTGACTGGAAGTATGTCACCATATCTCGGTCAATTCCTGGCCTGGCATCAATTGAACATTAAGAAGAGAGACAAGAATCGTGATTTCGTATTCTTCAATGATGGGGACAATATGAGTGATGCGTTAAAATGGGCCGGTAACGTTGGTGGTACTTACTATGTTCAAACCAATAATTACACCACCCTGAAGGAGAAATTGGATGAAGCCAGAAATGCCGGAGGTGGGGGAGATGCTCCGGAAAATAATATCGAAGCGGTGTTATTTGGTTTGAATAAGAATCCCCGCGTCAGTTCCGTGATCATGGTCGCCGACAACTGGGCAACACCACGAGATCTGGATCTGTTGAACAAGGTTAAAAAACCCATCCGACTGATCCTCTGCGGAACGTCGGGCGGTTTCAATGTAGAATACCTTAATATGATCCGTAAGAATGGTGGCAGCCTGCATACGATCGAGGATGATCTAATGGATCTCGCCAAAATGTCGGAAGGCGAATTCATCACCATCCAAGGCAGGGATTATATCATTCGAGATGGTCAATTTAAAAGGGGCGACACTACTGTATCACCCCTTACATTTGACTAATAGAACTTAAGCTCCCGGTCATTAGGAGCCGGATGGCATGCCGCCGTTGCCTTTTGCCATGGCGGTGCCAAACTTCTTGACAGCGTTGTCGACACTGTTAGGAGTCCATCCGAGTTCGTGGATCTCCACTTTGATATTTCTTGTTTCCGCATTCTGCTTGAAATCTTCAATGATCTCTTTCACATCGACATGCATACTCTTAGTTCGGGAGGCATCGATGATCACATGTGCATTGTTCGGTATTTCCGTCAAGGTGTGCAGGATACCTGCTTTATTGAGAAAGCTCACATCCTCAGCAAGTTTGATCTGGATCGGTTTTCCTTCAGCAACATCCTCTTCGTCGAAGTGGTAAGGTGTCTGGTAGTTTTTCCACAGGATGAAGAAAATAGCAACAGCAAGGCCCAGTCCGATACCGATCAAAAGATCTGTACGCACAATACCTACAACTGTCACGACGAATGGAATGAATTGTTCTTTTCCCTGTTTGAAAACTGCTTTGACAACCTTCGGACTTGCTAGTTTGTAGCCTACCAAAAACAGTATAGCTGCCAAACTTGCCAATGGGATCTGATTCAGGATGGTAGGGATGAGCAGGACAGTTCCTAAAATGAGCACCCCATGGAAGAATGCAGATGCTTTGGTCCGTCCTCCTGATTGAATATTCGCCGAACTACGAACGATCACCTGTGTGATGGGAAGTCCTCCGATCATACCGGATGCGATATTACCCACTCCTTGCGCTACCAATTCTCTGTTGGTCGGTGTGATCCGCTTCTGTGGATCCAGTTTGTCAGTGGCCTCCACGCACAAGAGGGTTTCCAGACTAGCCACCACAGCGATGGTCAGTCCTGTCACCCAGATCGCCTTTTGCCCAATCGCATTGAAGTCGGGAAAGGTGAACAAGCCTTTAAATTCTTCGAAGCTGGTAGCAATGGGGATGTTTACCGTTTGCTCAATAGTCAGCTCGAACATCCCGGAACTTTTGTAATACATATTGAGCAAGACTCCAACCACAACTACGACCAATGGTCCCTGGATGATGTTGGTGAATGAAAGTTTCTTCATGAATTTCTGTTCCCACAGAATGAGAATGGCAAGAGAAACCACGGCGACGATTATTGCAGCCGGATTGATGTAATCCATCATGTTTATAATTTCGGAGAACGTGGTTTGACCATCAGGTTGTGAGTAGGAAAGGTCGCCTTCGTAATCTTTGTCGTACCCTACAGCATGCGGGATCTGTTTAAGTATGATAATGATCCCGATCCCGCTGAGCATTCCCTTGATGACAGAAGAGGGGAAATAGTATCCGATCACTCCGGCTTTGATTGCACCCAAAACGATCTGGATGACTCCTGCCAGGACAACCGTCAGCAGGAAGATCTCGTAAGTCGGAAATTCATTGATAGCAGCAAGTACGATGACAGCCAGTCCGGCTGCCGGTCCACTTACACCTAAAGGTGAACCACTCATAAGTGATACGACGATACCACCTATGATTCCGGCTATGATACCTGAGAACAAAGGTGCTCCGGAAGCAAGGGCGATCCCAAGACAGAGGGGTACTGCTACGAGAAATACGACGATACTCGCGGGCAGGTCGTATTTGATTTTCGAAAAGAATTCTTTCATAATGATGCGTTGATCCGCTTCACAGTGCGGATCAGACTGATGTAAAAAATTAAAATGGAAAGTCTGATTGCCTTGAATTGTGCCTTGAAGGCTCAGGCTTCAGGCGGAGGTGTTACCACATCGTTGATGTGGCCGGAAGTAAAGTTGGAATACAGATGTAATGAAAGCCATTCCGCTTTTGACATAGCATTGAACGCAAACTCGGGTAAACCGAATTCATCATTCTTTTCCTGTTGCTCCGTAGTGTTCTCTTCTTCCGAAGATTCGTCGTTTTGTTCAACGAGCATGGTCTTGTTCGAAGAGTACAATTCACTCACCAGGTTCACGGCCAATGAAGTCATGACGATCAAGGCTATGCAAGCGATGAAAAAGTTCAATGTGTTATGGAATGCTCGTACCATCGACTGGTTACTAAACCCCTTTTCGGGTGATTTAGTTCAAATTTGTTCACTTTTCTCCACTTAATCAATCAAAGCCGTTAATATTGGTTGAAGTGTTTGCGATAAAAATGAAAAATTCACTGCTTTTCCTCATTGGCTTCATCACCCTTATCGGAACTTTTTCCTGCTGTGCACAGAGCGATCCGAACAAATATTACGGAGTACATGATCTCAAGAAGGTAAATCCTAAAACGGTCTACCGATTCAGGATCAATGACTCTACGATCACAGAAGTGCCCAAAGTTTTAAAGAAGTGCACCAACATTCAATACATTGACCTCAGGGGTTGTCGCATAGACAACATTCCATCGTTCTTTTCCAAGTTTACGAAATTGGAGACACTAAGCCTATCCGACAACCATCTTATCGAGATCCCCGATGGAGTATTTCTTATCCCACATTTAAAGGAACTGTTGCTCTATGACAACAGGATCACTTTTCTTCCGGCAACCATGAAGGATCTTCAAGATCTGGAGAGTATCCACATGAGTGGTCCGAAGGTGCGAAATCTGGATATTCTCCGCGACAACCCCAAACTATATTCATTTGGTTTCAATGAAATGGGATTGGATGAATTTCCCGCAGTCATTCTCAATTTTCCCAAGACCAAGCACATCTATCTTTGGGAGAATAATATAACTAGTCTCCCAGAGGAACTAGCTTCTTTCGATAGCCTCGAATACCTGAATGTCTCTGCGAATAAGTTGACCGAGTTACCAACGGAATTAGCGGGTCTCGAAAAACTCAAGTCGCTCCTCTTGGCGGATAATGAGATCTCAGAAGTGGACTCCACCATTGGCTTGCTGGACGGGGTAGAGGTCTTGTATTTGAGCGAGAATCCACTGGACGACATCCCAGACGCAATCGCGGACATGGAGAATCTGGAATACTGCAATGCTCGAAAGACCAATATAACTGAAGAACGCCAGGTTGAGTTGCGCAAAATGGCACCGGATGTATACTTCGAATTCTGAGCGTGAAAGCTTGTATTTAAAATATCAAAATGGCTTAGATTTGCCGTCCCCTTTGGGAATGCCGCAGTGGCGGAACTGGTAGACGCGCACGTTTCAGGGGCGTGTATCTTCGGATGTGGGGGTTCGACTCCCCCCTGCGGCACAGAAAGCGATCATCAATTTGATGGTCGCTTTTTTTATGGATTTTAGGACGTAGTCACTGCTCACTATGTTCGCTCAAGACTACGCCCAGCTTCGGTATCTACAGGGGTAGATAACATCTACCCCGAAATCTAGCGCTCACCACCACCGAAATCAACAAAAAAAAGCCCGCGCTTAATGCGTGGGCTTTTCTTCGATGTAAAAACTGGATATTATTTCGCTTCGTTGTAGCGTCGTGCCACTTCGTCCCAGTTGATCACATTCCAGAATGCACCGATATAATCCGGGCGACGGTTCTGGTAATTCAAATAGTATGCGTGCTCCCAAACATCCAAACCCAGGATAGGAGTGCCTCCACAACCTTCTCCCATGATCGTGTTGTCTTGGTTTGCTGTGGAACAGATCTCCAGCTTGCCGTTTGTGAGGCAAAGCCATGCCCATCCTGAACCAAAGCGAGTAGCAGCGGCTGCGTTGAATTTCTCTTTCATCGCATCAAAGCTTCCAAATGCACCGTCAATTGCTGAAGCTAGATCGCCACTTGGAGCGCCTCCACCGTTTGGTGACATGATAGTCCAGAAAAGAGTGTGATTGTAATGCCCACCTCCGTTGTTTCGAACTGCAGTGTTATCGCTGTGATTCTTCAAAAGGTCCTCCAACGATTTGCCGGCGAGGTCAGTGCCTTCGACCGCGGCGTTCAGTTTCGATACATATCCGTTGTGGTGTTTCGTGTGGTGAATCTCCATGGTACGAGCATCTATGTGTGGTTCCAGTGCATCGTACGCATACGGTAAATTGGGTAATTCAAATGCCATTGTGTGTTCTTTTTAATTAGTTTGACAAAAATAAAGTCTACATATATATCACATTTCAATTGCTAAATTGTTCCTTGAGCATCATATAATTTGTCGATATGCGTATAAACGAAATCATTAAGTCGCGCCGATCCGTCTTCACAAATCAGTTCTCCGGAGAGCCTATTCCAAGAGAGCAGATCGAAGAATTTTTAGACCTTGCGAATTGGGCACCTAATCACTTGCACACTGAGCCATGGAGGTTTCAGGTGTATTCCGGGAATGGCCTGAAGGATCTCATGAGTCATTTAGCCGAGTTATATAAAAAGTACACACCAGAGGAGAAATTCTCCCAAGCTAAGATGGATAAATACGCCAAAAGGGTGGATTGGGTGAGCCATGCGATCGTGATCAATGTGCACTACGATGAGAAGGGGAGGGTGCCCCGCATCGAGGAGAGCAATGCTGTGGCATGTGCCGTTCAAAACCTGTGGCTTGCCATCACCCAAACAAAGGATATCCGAGGATATTGGAGTACCGGTTCTCTTGTGTATACTGATGATCTGGCTTTCTGGCTCCGACTGCAGGATAATGAAAAATGCATGGGGATCTTTTACCTTGGGAAACTAAAGGAAGACGCGATCCAGGCTCATTCAACTCGAAGAGATGTGTCTGAGAAGACCACTTGGATAGACTAACTTTGTGCCATGCTGTTGCTGCGAACCATACTCAGCTTTCTCCGCGATAAGGAGTATCGCGACCTTGTTATCACCACACTAGTAGTTCTGGTTCTTGGCTCGGCCGTATACCACTACACCGAAGGGTGGACCTGGTTGGACAGTCTCTATTTCAGCGTGATCACCCTGACAACTGTCGGATATGGCGACTTTGCTCCTCAGACTCCTTTCGGAAAGATCTTCACAATCATCTATATCGTAGTTGGGATCGGTATCATTCTCAGCTTTATTGATTCGGTCTACAATCACTTCAGCATGAACACGCTGGAAAGACGAAACCAACTTAGAAGACGCTCCAAGAAATGAGAGCTTTGATACAAAGAGTGAGTCGGGCCTCCGTAACCATCCATGATGAAATTTCGGGTGAGATCGGTCGTGGTTTGGTGGTATTCATCGGGATCGAGGAAGGAGATCAATTGGAAGACATACGGTGGATCGTGAAAAAGATCGCGAACATGCGCATCTTCAATGATGAAAATGATATCATGAACCTCAGCGCAAATGACCAACTCTTTGATGTGCTGGCTGTGAGTCAATTCACCTTACACGCCAACAACAAAAAGGGGAATCGACCATCTTATATCCGAGCGGCCAAGCCGGAAGTTTCGGTTCCGATCTATAATGAGTTTCTGAAGGTCCTGCGCCGCGATTTGCATGGAACTGTCGAAACGGGTGAATTCGGAGCTGATATGCAGGTTGAGCTGGTCAATGACGGTCCGGTCACCATCTGGCTCGACTCGAAAGCTAAAAGTTATTGAACCACGGAGACACTGAGTTCACGGAATCTTGCTCCATGACTATGCGTACTGCACAAATGAAATGGTCTTTAGCTCCGTACATTTCATTCACCGGTGACAATGTTCATTGAAGGGGACATTCTAGCAAATCCAAGATGATAGATCCTCTGTGTTCTCAGTGCCTCCTTGGTTTGGAACATTCGGCAAGGACCTGGACGTTAAACCACCAGCGCAATGAGCTAAGAGCTTTTGGCCAACAGCTAAAGGGTAACGACTAGTGGCCAAAACAATAAGTATATTAGTCGGCTCGTAATCAATTCAAAGAATTTGAACCGATCCCGAACCACAACTTCCCGCATGAAATATATCGTCATCGTCCTAACTGTGCTGTGCAGTCTTCAATCCTTTGCTCAGGAAAAGAAATATCCATCCTTGCTTTGGGAGATCACCGGTGAAAATGTGGAGCAGCCTTCCTATTTGTACGGTACCATGCACGTAAGCAAAAAGGTAGCGTTCCATTTAGGCGATAGCTTCTTTCAAGCACTGAGGTCAGTTGATAATGTCGCGCTGGAAAGTGACCCATCCTATTGGCTCGAATACATGTTCGATTCTGCCTACCTGGAACAAAACAGCAGTCTGTACAAGCTTGGACTCTATCATCGGGATTTCTATAGGGAAGCATTCGGCGTACAAGAGGCTGAGCGTGAATTACTGGCCGCGAGTCTGAATTTCAACTCTGGAATGATGAATGGGATCTTATACCGGAATTCCACATACAACGCAGATTTTGAAGAGGACACCTATCTTGATATGTATATCTATCAGGCCGGAAGGAAATGGGGAAAGAACCTGATCGGCTTGGAAGATTTCATGGAGTCGAATCGCCTTGTGCGCAAATCACAGGAGCCTGATCCGGATGAAGACGAGGACGAACTCTACAAGGAATACCGCAAATTGATCCGACAAGGCAAAGATCCTTCTGAGCTATTAGAGGATGCCTACAGGAATGGAGACCTGGACATGGTCGATTCGATACAATTCATCCTCAACCCTTCTAAGAATCACCAGCGCTACATGTTGCACGACCGAAACCGCATCATGGCCGATCGCATGGATTCCATAATCAGCTCAGGGTCTACACTCTTCGCTGGTGTTGGTGCAGCTCATCTAGCGGGAGATAGTGGGATGATAGAGATGCTGAGGGAACATGGCTACAATCTTCGTCCTGTAACGCGCACCATCAATGACATCAGTAGAGAAACCCGAAATACCTTGGAGAAGACGTACGTCAAGCAGGAATTCTCGAAATACAGTTCATCGGATGGTTGGTTCACTGTGAATCTCCCGGGTAAATTCTATGAAATGCCCGAGGCGCGAAATTTCAAGTTGTACTTCTATCCTGATATGGACAATGGCACGACTTATTCCATGATGCGCTTTCGACATTTTGGTGCGATGTTGGGGCAGGATGCAGATTACATACTGGAACGTATCGACAGCATACTGTATGAGAGTATAGCGGGTAAAATACTGGAACAAGAGCGCATTGAGATCAACGGATATCCTGCGTTTGATGTTCGGAACCGAACCAGGAAAGGGAACCATGAGCGTGTTCTCATCATAGCCACACCTCTCGAATTGATGATCTTCAAAGTGAGTGGTACTCTCGAATATCTGAAGGACAACGATTACCTCAACAATGTGTTCTCTTCCTTTAGCATTACCTCTTCTAATTCCGGGACCACGGACGTGGCGGGTCCTTATTTTGGATTCGAGGCGCAAATGCCGGGTGCAACTTTACAAGACAACTCGGAAGAGATATTGCTAACCGGATATAATGAGCGGGAATATCAATCTTACGATGACAAAGGCAATTATTATCGATTGAAACGGTCGTCTTTCCACGATCGGATGTATATCGAGGAGGATACTTTTGAGTTGAGCTATATCGCGTTGAAATTTCAGGAAAAACTGCATTGGGAGGAAACGCATCGAGAATTTACAGCAGAGCCGTATCCTACTTTATACACGACTTGCGTGGATTCAGGAGAGTACATTTTCTCCAAATACCTCATTCGTGGTCCCCATTATTATCAAATGATCAAGCGTAGCAAGGACTCCGTAATGCCTACAGAGTACTTTTCTTCGCTGCGGTTTGTGAAGCCGAATTACATCTTTTCCGCCGAACGAGTGGAGGATACCGCCATGTACTACAGTGCACTCAGTCCTGTAAAATTCGTGGGTTGGAAAGCCATAGATAAACGCAAAAAAGAAGAAGAGGACGCAGATGATAAATACGGCCATGATTATCAGTACAGGAACTACTTCGTAAACGAATCGGACGAGCGCGTGTTCGTGTTGTTCGAGCGTTTTGGAAAGTATTTCTATGCCCCGTCCTACGATTCACTGTGGCGAAAGAAGATGCTGTTCTACACGGAGACCAAAAGCCTCTATCCAAGCAAGACGGAAGTATCTGCCGATTCCACTCAGTTTTATGCAGAGCTGCGAGATACCAACAGCTCGAGGATGGTCGCTGTGAAGATGTATACGACCGGAGATCGTATCGTCAAGTTGAGCGTTAACACTGATACGCTCACGGGATTGAGCGAATTCTCCCGGACCTTTCTCAACTCACTGGAGATGACCGATACGAGCTTGAGTCGGGCATTTAATGAAAGCAAATCGGATATCTGGTTCAACGATCTTTACGGAGAAGACAGTCTGTTGAAGATCTATGCCATTGAATCCGTTGGAGATATCCATTTCGAAAAGGACCAGGCTCCGCGTGCGATCAAAGTGTTCGAATCATTCGAACACGATGAATTTAAATTGGAGCAACGAGCTGACCTTCTAGCCAATTTCGGCACCCTGAAGCATCCTGAAATGCTTCCTTATTTGCGCTCAGTTTATGAGAGAGCAATGGATACCGCCAGCTTCCAGTTAGCCGTTTTACGCGCCCTTAGCAAGCGAGGGGATAAACGCAGTTTCACATTATTGAGGGACCTCTTGTTCTATGAAGTGCCTCTGGTCGATGAAAGCAGTGTCGAACTGCTTATGGCATTGTGGAGTGAGGATCCCGACCAATATGTGGAGTTATTTCCAAAGTTGCTTGAACTGAGCCGTTATGGTGAATACAAGGCTCCGGTATTATCCTTCCTGCAAGATCTGCTGGATTCGGGGGAGATCAACCCCAGGAGCTATCGTAAATACAAGGACATTATGCTTCTGGAGGGGAAGGACAATATCAAGCGTATCATGCGCAAGACGGAGCAAAGTGAGAATAAGAACTCCTTTTACCATGGCTATTATTCGAAAGATCCCGATTACGAGGAGATCCTGATGGCGATCAATAGGATATTACTCCCATATTCCGGACAAAAGAGCGTGGCGGAGTACTACGAACGGGCGCTGAGGTTGAATAATAACGAACTCAAGATCAAGACCATGGTGCAGCTACTGAGCAAGGAATGTCACGTCCCGGATTCACTCTGGTCCTATTTTGCGCAGAAGCAAGAGACGCGTCATATCTTGTTCGAGGAGCTCGACAAAGTAGGTCGACTTGATCATTTCCCATTGGAGTACACAGGTCAAACTGAGCTAGCCGAGGGCATGGTTCTCAAGGCACGTGTTATGGACGACATCGACAGCTTCCATTTCTTCAAGAAGATCCCGGCGGCCAATAAGACAGGGAAAGGGTACATCTACTTATTCAAGCATTGGGATAAAGAAGACGAGGAATGGATGGTCGACTATGTGGGGATCCTGCCCGAGGATAGCACCAGACTTGTTGCTGACTACGACGTAAAGCGATGGGGTATAGAGTTCCATTCGGGGGAAGAACTCGACGATGACATGAAGGACGTGTGTGAAGAGTTACTGTACAAGCATCGGGAAAGGGTGCGGAAACCGAGGAGGTCATATTACTGATCCAGATGGTTCATGACCATTTGAGTCCCACCCGTCATTTCAGCAATAGTAGCTTTCGCTAAAATGCGTGATTCGTCCAAGGCTCCCCGGTCGTTCACAAAGTGCATGATATCCCGAAGCATTTCACTGGAATCAGTCACTTGACTTACTAGGCCTTTTTTTAGCATGAATTGGGCCTCCGGGAATTTATCCGTCTTCGGTCCGCAGATCACCGGCAGACCTGCCGAAAGCGGTTCAAGAATGTTGTGAAGATCGCCTGTGAACCCTCCACCGATGATCGCAATATCGGCTGACTGGTATACACGCATCAGGATGCCGATCGTATCCACAACCAGCACACTTCCACTATCCGCACTTTCATCTGACCAACGTGTTACCCCAAACGATTCGAAACGGTCCATGATCTGCGAAATGTGCTCATCGCTAACGTCGTGAGGCACCAACACCAATTTGACGATCGTGGGTAATTTCGCCATGACCTGTGCAAGAAGTTCTTCTTCGGGTTGCCACGTGCTTCCTCCCACGATGAGAAACTCATGCTCGCAGAATTTATCGATTCTCTTGAGTCGTTCCGCTTCCAATGCACTCACCCGGTCGTATCGCATGTCACCGGTGATAGTGATCTTGTCTTCAGGCATCCCATTGTAGGTCAGGAACTCCTGTGAACCCTGATTTTGAAGGAAGAAATGCTCAAAATGGCTGAGAGAGGCCAAAAATGGTTTCGCCCAGGAACGGTGCAGGAAGTGATCCGCCTTGAACATCCCGTTCACCAGGAATATTCGAGTTCCATTCTTGTGAAGCAGGTCGATCAAGTTATACCACAAGTCATATTTCACGAAATAGAACTGGTCGGGACGAAGCTCCCTGACGAATTTTCTCATGTCGTGCTTCGTGTCAAGGGGCAAATAAAACGCGGCATCAACATGGGGTGAACTCTTGCGCTGATCATATCCGCTAGGAGAAAAAAACGTAGCGACCAACTTAGCATCTCGATCTTTTCTCAGTCGCTTCAGCAACGGAACGATCATTTCAAACTCGCCGAGGGATGCGCAATGGAAGCAATAGAGCTCCTGAGTTGGGAATTGCTCACGAAATCTTCTAATGGATCCTTTTTGGGCCTGCCTGCCGACCAGGAATAACTTTACTTTCCGGCTGAAGATACCAATCACGGGCAACAACCAGGAAACCAGGTTGATGAAAATGTCGTAAAGGACACGCATTAGTCAGTGAAGTATTGCTCCTCGTCAGGATCTTTGGTATAGATCGGTATGATCAGACCGGCTTTGAATCCGGTGAGCATATCTTGTCTTTTACCATCACGGTAACCCATGATATCAAAGTCGTAACTCCGCATACTCTTCGTAAAGGCTTGAGTAGCGCAGAACCCGATACGGAAATTGACTTGCTTCTTGGGATCCAGGAATTGGTATCCTACGAATTCATTAAAGGCCAATCCACCTGTGAGTCTGTCGTACCCTTTCTCGTAATCACCGGTGATCTGAGGCACTTTCGCCGTGGATGCCTGAATATCTATACGGTGCCAGATCATTCCAACACCGGCAGTCAACACGAAACCGGAATTCTTGTTCTTCCCTATCGGAAAGATCTTCCCACCGTGAGCATCTAGCATGTGACCGCGTTGATTGAATCGTATGACGGAGAACATACCATCTTGATCGATGATCTGACCTTCGCTACCGATCAGATTGTCGAACATGTCGCGGTCATTCACGTTGCGTCCGAACATCCAATGGTAACCGATACCCAGAGTCCAGTTGTTCTCATATTTAAAATCGGCATCGAAGCCAATGGTTGAATTGCCGCCAAAACGCTCTTTCATGTCCATGCCCGGAATGTGATAACCGTATTCTACCGAAGTAAAAAAGCCTCGCTTGGCCTCGAACGGCGTGGTGAACCGTTGAGCCTGGATACTCAATGCAGAACAAAGCAAAATGGAAATGGCGATTATTCTCATAATTCTGGTCGGTTTGACCGGTGCGCAAAGAAAGTGATTCGGGCCGTAAAGGTAAAGAATTCCGTAAGTTTGCGTGCTTTCCATGGAGCGCAGTTTACAAATGGTTGACCTGCAGGGTCAGTATCTCCGGATCAAAGGAGAGATCGATTCTGCCATACAAGAAGTGATCGCTTCTTCAAGGTTCATTCGTGGTCCCATTGTAGACGCATTCAGCTCCGAACTTTCCAAATATCTCGGCATTGAACATGTGATCGCTTGTGGCAATGGCACTGATGCGCTTCAGATCGCTTTGATGGCATTGCAACTTGAACCCGGCGATGAGGTGATCATTCCTGCATTTACGTATATAGCAACGGCCGAAGTCATCGCATTATTGGGGCTCACTCCGGTTTTGGTGGATGTGGATCCCCGGACCTTCAATATAGACGCTTCCAAGATCGAAGATGCGATCACTGAACGCACCCGATGTATCATGCCTGTGCATCTATTCGGACAAGGTACAGATATGAACACGGTCATGCACATCGCTTCTAAACACGACCTCTATGTGATCGAAGACAACGCCCAATCCATTGGAGCCAAGTTTGAAGGAAAACCACTAGGCGGAATAGGACATATTGGGACCACCTCATTTTTTCCTTCCAAGAATCTTGGGTGCTATGGTGATGGAGGTGCGTTGTTCACCAACGATGCTGAACTTGCCGAGAAATGCTTTATGATCGGGAATCACGGACAGGAAAAGAAGTACTATCACAGCAAGGTGGGCATCAATTCGCGCCTGGATGCCGTTCAAGCTGCTGTACTGCGAGTCAAATTGAGACACCTCGACAAGTACGTGGAAGCCCGTCAGAAAGCAGCAGCGTATTACGACTCCGCTTTGGAAGCTGATGATCGATACCTGACCCCGTTCAGGGACGATCGCTCTGATCATGTTTTTCATCAGTACACGTTGACAATCAACGGAATAGAGCGGTCCTCGCTTAGAGCGGATCTTTCTCGAAAAGGCATTCCGAGTATGGTCTACTACCCACTGCCGGTCCATTTGCAGGAAGCGTATACCTCCGACAAATACCCCAAAGGATTATTTCCTATTGCGGAGGAATTATGCGAAAAAGTGATATCAATCCCTATGCATTCGGAGTTGAAAGAGGAGGAGCTGAGTTACATTTGCACCGCGCTTAGAGAATACCAATCATAACCAACTAGAAATAAAGAATCGCAAAGCATGAAAATTGCAGTTATAGGGACGGGATATGTAGGGCTGGTCAGCGGGACCTGTTTTGCTGAAACAGGCAACCACGTGACTTGTGTCGACATCGACGAGAATAAGGTCGCCAAACTCCGCAATGGAGAGATCACCATCTACGAACCCGGACTTGAAGTCCTTTTCCACAGGAATATCAAAGAAGGACGTTTGTTCTTCACGACGAAGATCGAGGAAGTGATCGATGACGTGAGCATCATCTTCCTTGCCTTGCCAACTCCTCCGGGTGAGGATGGTAGCGCCGACTTGAGCTATGTTCTCGGTGTTGCTGATCACCTCGGAAAGATCATGAAGGACTACAAGGTGATCGTTGACAAGAGCACGGTGCCTGTAGGTACAGCAGAGAAAGTGCACGCTGCCATTGCAGCAAATTATAAAGGAGATTTTGACGTGGTCTCTAATCCTGAATTCCTACGTGAAGGGGTCGCGGTAGATGACTTCATGAAGCCTGACCGCGTTGTGATCGGAGCCAGTTCCGAGCGAGCTGAAAAGGTCATGGGTGAGCTTTATGCACCATACGTTCGACAAGGGAACCCGGTTATTTTCATGGATGAGAAATCTGCAGAGCTTACGAAATATGCGGCTAACTCGTTCCTGGCAACCAAGATCAGTTTCATGAATGAGATCGCTCGGGTTTGTGAGCTTACCGGTGCGAACGTCGACCTTGTTCGAAATGGAATGGGTTCGGATCAACGTATCGGTAAACGCTTCCTGTTCCCGGGTATTGGGTATGGCGGAAGTTGCTTTCCGAAAGACGTAAAGGCGTTGATCAAATCAGCTAGTGATCAAGGATATGATTTTCAGATCCTCAACGCTGTGGAAGATGTAAATGAAGCCCAAAAGGTTTTCCTTATGCCTAAGGTTCTTGCGCATTTTGGCGGAGACCTGAAGGGAAAGAAGATCGCCATGTGGGGTCTCGCCTTCAAACCAAATACCGATGATATCCGCGAGGCTCCGGCCTTGTATTTGATCGAAGAGCTTTTCAAAGCCGGCGCGAACATCGTGGCCTTCGATCCTGAGGCCATGGAAAATGTACGCATGGCCAAAGGTGACATGCTCCAATTTGCCGATAACATGTACGATGCATTGGAAAATGCAGACTGCCTGCTGGTTGCAACGGAGTGGTCAGAATTCCGAAACCCGAACTTTGAGCGCATGGAGAATGCGTTGAATTCCAAGGTCATTTTCGATGGAAGAAATGTATTCACCACGGAGAAAATGGACGAGTTGGGATACACATATTATTCAGTAGGTAGAGAATCTAAATAGCATGAGTAAAAGAGTGCTGATAACCGGGGGAGCAGGATTTTTAGGCTCTCATTTGTGCGATCGCTTCATCAATGAAGGTTTTCACGTCATTGCAATGGACAACCTGATCACTGGTGACCTCAAGAATATTGAGCATATGTTCAAATTGGAGCAGTTCGAATTCTATCATCACGATGTGAGTAAATTCATCCACGTACCCGGTGAACTCGATTACATCCTGCATTTTGCAAGTCCTGCCAGTCCGATCGATTACCTGAAGATCCCGATCCAAACATTGAAAGTTGGATCATTGGGAACCCATAACTGCCTGGGATTGGCCATGGCGAAGAATGCGCGTATTCTGGTAGCTAGCACGTCTGAGGTCTACGGTGATCCATTGGTGCATCCGCAGACGGAAGATTACTGGGGGAACGTAAATCCGATCGGTCCACGTGGAGTATACGACGAAGCCAAGCGGTTTCAGGAAGCCATGACCATGGGTTACCATACGTATCACGGTCTGGAAACTCGCATTGTGAGGATCTTCAACACCTACGGTCCAAGGATGCGCTTGAATGATGGAAGAGCGCTGCCTGCATTCATAGGACAAGCCTTGCGAGGAGAGGATCTGACCGTTTTTGGAGATGGAAGTCAGACACGTTCTTTCTGCTACGTCGACGATCTGGTCGAAGGGATCTATCGCTTGCTAATGAGCGATTATGTGAACCCGGTGAACATCGGAAACCCGGATGAGATCAGCATCAAAGATTTTGCAGAGGAGATCATTGAACTGACAGGTACGGATCAAAAGGTTACCTATCAGCCGTTGCCGAGGGATGATCCGAAGCAACGTCAACCGGATATCACCAGAGCGAAAGAGATCCTGGATTGGGAGCCTACCGTGAGCAGAGCAGACGGTCTCAAAGTGACCTTTGAATATTTCAAGAACCTCCCTGAAGAGGATCTGTACAAATACGCTTACCCGCGTAGTTTCGATAAATAGAATAGCATGTCAGGCACGGATCATTTCGTACACGAAAGCAGCATCATCGACGAAGGATGCCGCATAGGTCGTGGGACGAAGATCTGGCACTTTTGCCACTTGCTGCCCAACTGCGAACTTGGCGAGAATTGCAATCTGGGTCAGAATGTGATGCTCGGAGAAGGCGTGGTTCTCGGTAACAACGTCAAAGTTCAGAACAACGTGAGCGTATACAGCGGCGTGACCTGCGAGGACGACGTTTTTCTCGGTCCGTCCATGGTCTTCACCAATGTGACAAACCCTCGAAGCGCTGTGAACAGAAGAGGAGAATATGCAAAAACCACTGTGCGGAAGGGAGCGACAATCGGAGCAAATGCGACGGTGGTCTGTGGGAATGACATTGGCCGCTTTGCCTTCATTGGAGCAGGCGCAGTAGTAACCAAAGATGTACCCGACTATGCATTGGTTATGGGTAATCCTGCTCGACAATCCGGTTGGATGAGCGAGTATGGCCACAAGCTTGACTTCGATGAAAATGGGAAGGCCATTTGCCCGGAGAGCAAGCAGGAATATCTCTTGAACGACGGATCAGTAAAGAGGATCAACTAAGATATGGCAGAGAAGGTATTGGTCACCGGAGGCTTAGGGTACATTGGTTCCCACACGGTCGTCGAATTGATGGCTCAGGGGTTCGAGGTCGTGATCATCGACAATCTCAGCAATACAAGAGAGGATGTGTTGGATCGCATTGCGCAGATAACCGGACAGAAGCCGGTATACTATAATGGCGATGTCTGTGACGCTAATGATCTGGAGAAGATCTTTGCGGAGCATTCCGACATCACATCAGTGATCCATTTTGCTGCATACAAAGCAGTGGGGGAATCAGTTGAAAAACCGTTGGAATACTACCGCAATAATGTGGGTGGTATGATCACCCTACTCGGGCAAATGAAGAAGGCGAATATTGAACGGATCGTATTCAGTTCGAGCTGCACGGTTTATGGAGATACAGACCGATCGCCGGTTGATGAAAGCTCTCCGATCGCTCAAGCCGCATCTCCCTATGGCAATACCAAGATCATTTGTGAGGATATACTCCGAGATGAATCAGTAGCATCTAGTTTGAGTGTAGTCAGCCTGCGTTATTTCAATCCGATCGGAGCTCATCCGAGTGCATTGATCGGTGAATTACCACTGGGTGTCCCGAACAACCTGGTGCCTTATATCACGCAAACTGCGGCAGGGATCCGAGAGCAACTCACAGTATTTGGGGAAGACTATAACACAGCGGATGGCACGTGTATTCGAGACTACATTCACGTAGTGGATCTAGCCAAGGCTCACGTAATGGCATTGCAAAGATTCGGGAAAATGGACAACCGATTTGAGGTCTTCAACCTCGGAACCGGAAATGGGAATAGCGTACTGGAAGTCGTCCAGACCTTTGAGAACGTGAGTGATACGAAACTCAATTATCGCATCGGCCCAAGGCGAGCAGGAGACGTTGAACAGATCTGGGCATCCACCACCAAAGCAAATGACATTCTAGGCTGGAAAGCTGAAAGCAGCCTGGAAGAAATGCTGCGCACCGCCTGGGCCTGGCAGCAGACTCTCTAATTTTTTGGGCTAAAAACCCAAGCGCACTTCATTCATCTCCCATAGCAAAGCTAATTCCCCAGAGGCTTTGACCTTTGAAACATGTGGTTTCAGAGCATTTTGTTGAGTTCATTGTTCATGATGGGCGATCGGGTGAGGACTCAGATACCGGTATACGTTTTTGCGCCTAATCCTATCCTCAGCTCCGGCTCAATATATGTTGAGTCGATCCGCGACAACGGTGACGACATGAGTGAGGAACTGCGTTCTGAGATGATGCAAGTCGAGATCGATGTGGTTATCGAGGATGACGCGGTCTACTTGTCCGATAGCATTTTACATTTGGTGAATTTGTCCTCACCGAACGAGGGAGTGGATGGTTTTCAAAGAGGCAATATCAGAGCGGATCGTTCACTGTCCTCGTTTGAATCGGTCAATTGTATCTATCACATCCGGCGCTTTCAGTCCTATTTGCGATCATTGGGCTTTGGGCATTTGATCAAACCCATTCGGATCGACCCAAAGGCGCTGGGTGGTAGTGATCACAGTCGATATAACTCAGCTAAAGATCCTCCCACCATAGAGTTTGGGGTCGGTGGAGTCGACGATGCCGAAGATGCTCAGGTGGTGATCCATGAATACATGCATGCCATGTTGAATGAGGCATTAGCAGCGGATCGAAAGAACAGTGCCGCTATCAGTTTCGAGGAGGCCGTCTGCGATCATTTTTGTCTGCGTTACAGCGAAGAGATCACAGGTAAAACCGATGATCGGGTATTCAGTTGGGATGGTCACAACGAATTCTGGGATGGCTACACCGTGCGATGGCATGATCTTGAGATCGCCGATCCGACATGTGATGAAACCTGTCAGCGCGAGAAGTGGCTATTCCTTTTGAGAAAGCTCGAGGGAAACTTGCCGAGTGATCTTCTTGATCGATCCTTGCTGATATTCTTCTCATCGCAATCAATTGGCACATCACATGAGCAGATCGCTAAGCAATTCGCTGCTCATATTGAGAGTGGATTGCAACTGGTCCTTCGCCCGATCCTGATTCAGCATGGCTTTTTAAAACCGGAAACTGAAGGACAGATCAGAAAGCTATATGCGAATGGGGATGTACTTCATTTGAAGGATCTGGAACTGTTTGAAGCAGCAGATCTCTTACACATCAATGGGTCGCCCATCCAACGTTTGGAGCTCGACGGAAGCCCGTTTCTCCCGTTGCCAATTGACAAGACTGGGCACTATCTATTGCGACTTACGAACGAAACGCAATTCCCGAAGAAGGAGGAGTGGTACTATTTGATCGTGTTTTGACCATATACGATATGGCCTTGCCTTGGTCGGGGTAGATATTATCTACCCCAGAAAACTGTCCGTAGTCTTTAGGCGCAGCCGCAGACTACGGACAAAAGCATGACAAGGACGTAGTCACCGCTCATTTCACTCGCTAAAGACTACGCCCAGTGATGGGTAGACGATATCTACCCCTTTGGATTAGATTTCCGAATGATATTTGTTCTAGCGTCTTGAACTCAAAGTGATCCTGACAGGTGAGGACTTTCATCTATCGGGGTAGATAACATCTACCCTGGAAATCGGAGGCAAGTATATCTGTGCTCTCCGTGCCTCCGTGGTTCCATGAATCTGTCACGGGTACACAACCGCGACGGTTTATCCTGAGCCTCGAACCCAACAACCCAATACCCAAAGACCTATTTCAATTCCAAGTCGGATCCAACGGCGACTTGCTCAAAATGCTGAATTCACCGCCCAAGCGATCCATCGTCCGCTTCCATAATTCCTGACTATTGAGCACCGGAGAGAGCGCTTCTTTCGCGCTGATTGAACTCACCATCCAGGCGTCATCTTCCAGTTCTCCATCCAGCTGACCGGGAGCCCATCCAGAATATCCTATGAAGAATTTGAAGTGCTTCAACTTGGAGTTGTCCTCTTCCAGTAACTCCAAAACTTGTTCAAAGTTTCCTCCCCACCAAAGACCTTTTTTCACTTCAAATGATTCTTCGATCTCTGGTCCATGGTCGTGAATGAAGTGGATGGTATTCAATTCTACCGGTCCGCCTTTGATGAGAGGAATGTCCGGTAACTCATTGTCATCTGCTACATCTGCCAAACTCAATTCAATGGCGTGATTCAACACAAACCCGATCGTTCCATCCGAGTTGTGTTCCACCAATAACACCACTGAACGGGTGAAGTTCGGGTCACCCAGAAAAGGTTCTGAGATCAGGATTCGGCCTTTTTCAGGTTGAAGTTTGGAAATACTCATGTTATCCGTTGATCCACAGGTTGTACAAGTAGTAAACACTCATTGCGACCAAAAAGATCAGTCCGGCCCATGCGATCGTCCGCATATTTTTCGTCCACTTATTTTCCGGCAAATACTTCGCAGCTACACGCATTCCAAGATACGCCAGAACCGGTGCCGTCAGGAAGGAGATGGAAGTAGCCAAGGTGACCATCTGTGCCATGTTCGAAACGAAGACCGACAACAAGATGACTGCTCCTACCATGATCAGCAGCATAAAGCTCC
This sequence comes from Sphingobacteriia bacterium, assembly GCA_008080835.1. GTDB lineage: Bacteria > Bacteroidota > Bacteroidia > NS11-12g > UBA9320 > VMDK01. The sequence continues at coordinate 36,289 of VMDK01000042.1, forward strand.
GGTGGACATTTCTCTTTTGAGCAACTCTTTTCTCGTTGTCATCGGGAACTTGACCGACCACGATCTCTGTGAGCACACGAGGCATGGCATCCAGACAAGTCAGCGTTGTGCTGAACATGGTGGTGAAAGCCGCAATGGCTATGATGTAGTAGCTCCAACTACCGATGCTTGCCGTGTACATATCGATCAATTGTCCGGCATAGACCACCCCACTCGAAGAGAGTTCTGTTCCACTACCGTAGATCACGTTGGCACCCAAAAGTAAAAAGCAAAGCGCGAGGAAAGCAGTACCCCAGTATCCAACCTTGAAATCAAACATGGAGCGCTTGAAGTCGGGACCGCTGTTCTTCGATCGCATTCCGGCAACTGTCCACAGCGAATGCCAGATCGCAATGTCCAAAGGGGCAGGCATCCAACCTATGAAGGCAATGAGAAACTTGTTATCATCGGCTGAACTCCAGGAGAAGAATTTCATGCTTCCTTCAACGACTTGACGGTCTACAAAGAAGGAACTCACCGCAGCGACGATAGTGGTGATCGCGAGCACGATCATGATCACTTTCATTAAGTTATTCAACAGATCGAAGTGGCCGATATTCAGTATCAATGCACAGATCACAAGCAGGATAGCACTCATGATCCAGGGCGACATGCTCAAGCCGAATAGTTTGATAGCGATGCCTGCAGTTACCACCGTTACTGCAGCTTCTACCGTGAACATTGTACTAACTGTTAGCAGCAGAACGATCAGAACCGCTCCTTTCCCCAATTTTCGGTATCCGCCGATAAGGCTCTCTCCGGTCGTGGAGGCATAACGTGGACCTAATTCAAAGAATGGATATTTGAAAATATGAGCAAGGAGTATTCCGGCTATCATGACCGAACCATAAATGGCTCCCGCCTTGGTGCTCTGAACGACATGGCTCACACCGATGGCGGCACCCGCATACAGCAATCCCGGTCCTAGTTTCGACAAGATCTTGTTCATGGTAATACGTTCCGAAAGGTAGTAAAAAATGGCTTTGGGAGAATCTGGTCACACGCACGCAGTTGTGTTGATTAGTTTTGACCGCGCACTCATGCACAGAAAGTAATTTTGAACATTGCCTGGAGCACATGACCGCGCAGACACCAAAGGAACGAATAGACGCTCTCACTGAGGAACTCAAGGAGCACAACTACAAGTATTATGTACTTGCTGATCCAACGATCTCAGATCGTGAGTTCGATGCAAAGCTTGAAGAACTCAGCAAGTTGGAGGAGGCCTATCCTCAATTTCGACATCCGAACTCACCCACGGTGGTCGTCGGTGGAGGGATAACGAAAGATTTTGAGACCATCCGGCATGACGTTCCCATGCTCTCTCTGGGAAATACCTACAGCAAAGAAGAACTTCAGGATTTTGACACCCGCGTTCGCAAATCTCTCGGCGACGATTTTCAATACACCTGCGAACTCAAGTTCGACGGATTCGCCATTTCTCTGAAATACGAGAATGGGGAACTCGTGCGAGCAGTTACTCGCGGTGACGGAGTGCAAGGTGATGACGTGACAACGAACGTCAGAACCATACGTGCCATCCCCCGACATCTGCATGGTGATTTCCCGAGCAATTTTGAGGTACGTGGCGAAGTTTTCATGCATAAGAAGGCATTTGCCCGATTGAATCATGAACGGGAAGAGCAAGGTCTCAAGACTTTTGCCAATCCACGGAACAGCGCAGCCGGAACCATTAAGATGCAGGAACAGGACGAAGTGGCAAAACGCCCGTTGGATTGCTTTCTGTACCACGTGGTCGTTAATGGACCCGAGTCCGGAACGCATTACGACAATCTCAAGAAAGCAGCTTCCTGGGGACTACCTATCTCCGATCACCGAAAGCTGTGCTCGAACTTTGATGAACTCTGGGATTTTATAGAATACTGGGATGCGCATCGCAAGGATCTCAGCTTCGAGATCGATGGTGTGGTGATCAAGGTAAATGACCTCAACCAACAGGAAGAACTTGGATATACATCGAAGTCTCCTCGATGGGCGATCGCATACAAATTTGAAACGGAAACTGCTCGCACTATTCTCAACGAAGTGACGTATCAGGTTGGGCGTACTGGTGCCGTCACACCCGTTGCGAACCTCGAACCGGTACACCTTCTGGGAACCACGGTCAAGCGAGCTTCCCTACATAACGCCGACATCATGGAACAACTCCAATTGCACGCAGGCGATGCCGTTTTCGTGGAAAAAGGAGGTGAGATCATTCCGAAGATCGTCGGGGTGGACACAAAAGCCAGGAATGAAGGCGCTGAGGTTATTCACTTCATTAAAGATTGTCCCGAGTGTGGAACCCCCCTTCATCGAAATGAAGGAGAAGCGGCTCATTACTGCCCGAATGACAGTGGATGTCCTCCGCAGATCAAAGGACGCATCGAGCATTTTATCAGTCGCAAAGCACTGGATATCGACAGTCTTGGAGAGGGCAAGATAGCCATGCTCTTCGATGAAGGGTTGATCTCAAATGCAGCTGATCTGTACGACCTTCAGTATGACCAACTGAACGGTTTGAGCAAGACGACCGTGAATGAACTCACCGGAGAATCCAGACTCATTTCTTTCCGGGAGAAAACCGTTGAGAAAATACTGGCCGGGATCGAGTCGAGTAAGGAGAGACCTTTCCATTCAGTGCTTTATGGCTTGGGGATCCGTTATGTCGGAGAAACAGTGGCCAAGAGATTAGCCAAGTCATTTGGTTCCGTTGAGAATCTCTCAAAGGCAAGCAATGAAGAGCTGGAGAATACACCGGAGATAGGATCTGTGATCGCGAAAAGTGTAGTCGATTACTTTGCTGATGAGCAGAATGCAGAGTTGGTGAACAGACTCACCATGGCGGGTCTTCACATGGAGATCGAGGAATCCGAGGGTCCTGTATCTGATATCCTTGAGGGGGAACGCATTGTGGTCAGCGGTGTATTTTCGCGCATAGGGCGGAATGAATTGAAAGCCCTCATTGAACAGCATGGGGGAAAGAATGTGAGTTCTATATCTGCCAAGACCACTTTCGTATTAGCAGGAGAGAACATGGGCCCGGCAAAATTGGAGAAAGCTCGCTCGCTGGGTGTGCCCATAATGAGCGAAGACGAATTCTTTGAACGAATAGGATCATGAACCGTTTACTCAACACCATATCGAAAAAGCAGCTGAAGAAGGTGTCAGACGACGGATCTCTCGGAAGGGAGATGGTTCCACTAACTGAGTGCAAAAGCATCGGTATCGTATACAATGCCAAAAAGCACTCCAAAGAAGTAGAGGCCTTTGGAAATTGGCTTCGAGACAATGGCGTCAAAGTGTTCACGATGGGATTTGTGGACGACAAGGAACTCGGACACGATTTCACTCCCAATTACAAGAAGGAATACTTCTGTCGGAAGAATCTCGACCGATGGAGACTGCCTAAAAAGGAAGCAGTGAACCGATTTTTACTCGAGAAATTCGATTACATGATCGGAGTTTTTGAAGACGCTGAGATCCCATTAATGGCTATTTCCGCTCAGTCGAAGGCCAAGTTTCGCATAGGTCCGTATCACCCGGGCTTCATACATTGTTTTGATATGCTACTTCAGGTGGGCGATAACGAGCTCGATGATTATATTCGAACCGTCAAAAACTACCTGACTAGCTATGGAAAATGATCTGTTCAGAGGATTGGGTGTGGCAATGATCACCCCATTCACCAAAGATCTTCATGTGGATTACGATGCGTTGGGTGCTATCACAGAGCACATCGCAGGAAATGGGGCGAATTACCTCGTGGTCATGGGGACTACCGGGGAAAATCCAACGATCACAGAGGACGAACAATACAGCATCCTTTCCAAGGTCAAGGAAGTGAACGAGAACCGAGTTCCTGTGGTTTTCGGTATTGCCGGGAACAACACTGCAGCGGTGGTCCGTCGTATGCAGGATTTCGACTACAACGGGATCAGCGGCATACTCAGTGCCAGTCCGTACTATAACAAACCGAATCAACAAGGGATCATAGATCACTACACGGCACTTGCTGATGTGAGCGGAGCACCGATCATTTTGTACAATGTTCCCGGACGTACAGGTTCCATGATGACAGCTGATACGATCCTTAAGTTGGCGGAGCATCCCAATATTGTCGCGGTGAAAGAAGCCTGCGGTAACTTTGATCATGGGATGGAACTGGTGAGAAACAAACCGGAAGGATTTCTGGTGATCTCCGGTGACGACGCCTATACTTTGCCCTTCATCAGTCTGGGCATGGACGGGGTGATCTCGGTTGTGGGAAATGCCTATCCGAAACTTTTCAGCCAGATGGTGCGATACGCGTTGGATGATCATTTCGAAAATGCGCGCTACCTACATTACAAGCTCTTACCGGTTATAAATGCACTGTTCGAGGACGGTAATCCGGGTGGCATCAAAGCACTGATGAAAGCAATGGGACTTTGTGAAGAATACATGCGTCCTCCTTTGCATATGATCGGTGATGACCTTCGTGGAAGGATCAAGGGAATGGCCAATATCCAAGGCTGATCCTGATCCATTTCAAGCAGACCCCATTTCTTACTAAGCACAGCTTACCGAACACTTTGGTTTTGCCGTGAAAAATGTCATTGCACAAAGAATCAGGACTTTGTGTAGATTTGACTTTGTACAATTCTTCAAATCCTTGAAAATGAAATATATAAAGTTGTCTAAGTTGGCGGGAAGGCGTGTGCTGACCTTGCTGATCGTCGGACTAATGACCCTTGGAGCCCAGGCCAATATATGGTACGTGGACGCCATTAATGGTGATGACTCCTACGACGGTTCTTCACCGGTATTCGTATCGGGAATGGTTGGTCCTTTGCAAACGATCAATCTTGCTATCGCTAATTCGAGTCCAGAGGATACCATTCAAGTGGCGGCCGGAAGTTACTACGAGATGCTGTTCGTCGATCGACCATTGACCATCTGGGGAGCCAACAAAGGGAAGTCTGGAAATAGTGGCCGATCAACAGAGAGTATCATTTATCCCGACGCCATTGATATCAGCTCCACCGCCGGCCCCAACAACTTTGTGGTCACGATCAACAGCGACGATGTCATATTCGATGGATTTGAAGTCAACGGAGATAACCCGAACCTCATTTCAGGAAATACCGTAAACGGCGCAGATGTGGACATCCTTGGAGGCTGTCTCATCAATGGCGCCTTTAACAAAGTCAATATTCACTCGAACAGGTTCATCAATATCGAACGATTCGGGGTCTATGGAGATGGAGGAGTCACGGGTAGTGCGAACGGTTGCCGAATTGGAAACAATTATTTCGGCAATTTCAATTCAGGTTCTCAAGTAGCATTCCTGAGAAACGATATAGCTGCCACGATCTTTTACAATATGTCACGTGTAGTGAGCAATGGAGTTCAACTGAACGGCTATGATGCGTCGACGGCCAACGGATGCTCAGTGAGCAACAATGATTTCCAAGTAACCCAAAATGGTGTGATCATTCTGAATTTCAGCAATGATCCGGGACTAGCTCGGCTTACCGGAAATAAGATCACTAATGTATCAAGCTCACCTGCATTCACAGGGGTCTCGTTCAGCACTTTTACCGATGACGCTCAAGCATGGATGAATAACAACACCATAACTGGGTTCATAACAGCAATCGGCTTCGCGGAGTACGCCGGAAAATCCATCTGGTTGTACGAGGATTCTTTGATCAACTGCACAAATGGATTAGTATGGACTGAGTCTGTGGCATCCTCAGGTTTTAGAGATACGATCAAAATAGACAACGGCTTTATTGATGGCAATTCAAGTGCAGGGATCACGATCAATGCAGATGTGGATCCGTTTGACCTTTTGTTGAACAATACATCCATTTCGAATTCTAACATTGGGATCCGGGCTGTAGGTAATGCTTTCCTCAACCTCGGAAATCTTGCGCTCAGTGGGATCTCAGATAAGTATATCACCATGGGAAGGAGCAGTTCAGGTAACAGACCGACCCAGAAAGTGGATGCCACGAGCTGCATGTTCAGTGGATTACTGGGATCGGCAATGACAGACGCTCAGGCGAGTTCAACGGAGGATATGATCCATCATTACCTCGACGACAATGACTTTGCATGGGTAGAATACAAACTCAATCATGCGTTTGTCACAGGTAATGGCGGAAACGATAGCATCCAACCCGCAGCCGATATTCTTCCTCCGGGCGGCACAGCCGTTGTGGATGGGATCAGCACGGACGAGAATGTGGTTGTCAGCCAAAACCTGACCTTGAAGGCCACTTCAAAAACCAGTTTCGATGGCCTAGAGATGAACGGAATTGCGGCAACTTTAATGGTGAGCGGACAAGTGCAAGTTAATCAGACACTGACGCTCACAAGTGGATTTGTTGATACATGGAATGGGGATTTCACTTTGGGAGTTCTGAATGTTGCCGATCCAATTTCTATTGGACAGGGCAGCC
>VMDK01000102.1 GCA_008080835.1 Sphingobacteriia bacterium
ATTATGCAGCTTCTTTTTCTTCTTCTTTCACTTCTTCTTCATCACTTCCTTCCGGCTCCGGATCCTCATCGGTATCCAATTCAATGCGCAGATTCTCGATGATGAATTTTTGGCGATCCGGAGTATTCTTACCCATGTAATACTCCAGCAATTCCGGTACGCTTGTTTCATCGTTGAGCATGACCGGACTCAAGCGGATATCTTCACCAATGAATTCTGCAAATTCTTCCGGTGAGATCTCGCCCAAACCTTTGAATCGTGTGATCTCGGGTTTTCCCTTGAGATCATTGATCGCTTTAACGCGTTCCTGCTCATTGTAACAGTAGCGAGTTTCTTTCTTGTTTCTCACCCGGAACAAAGGAGTTTCCAGTATATACAAATGGCCACCGCGGACCAGATCGGGGAAGAACTGCAGGAAGAAAGTCAATAGGAGCAGTCTAATGTGCATTCCGTCCACGTCCGCATCCGTAGCGATGACAATGTTGTTGTAACGCAGGTTTTCTACGCCATCTTCAATATCCAGTGCATGCTGAAGCAAGTTGAATTCTTCATTTTCATATACGACCTTCTTCGTCAAGCCATAGCAATTAAGAGGCTTTCCACGCAAACTGAATACAGCTTGCGTCTCTACATCACGCGATTTGGTGATCGATCCACTGGCCGAGTCTCCCTCCGTGATGAATAAAGTCGTATCTAGTCGTTCTTCCTTTTTCTCGTCAGTTAGATGCGTTCGACAGTCCCTCAGCTTCTTGTTATGCAGATTGGCCTTTTTAGCACGCTCTTTGGCCAACTTGCGAACTCCCGCCATGTCTTTGCGTTCCTTTTCGCTCTGCATGATTCTTTTGAGCAGTTTTTCTGCTGTTTCGGGATTCTTGTGCAGGTAGTTATCCAGTCGCGTCTTGACAAAGTCGTTGATGAAGCTCTTGATCGTAGGACCGTCCGGACCAACATCCGTACTTCCCAGCTTGGTTTTTGTCTGAGATTCAAACACAGGTTCCTGCACGCGAACAGAGATCGCAGATACGATTGATGCTCTGATGTCACTAGGGTCGAATTGCTTCCCGTAGAACTCACGAAGTGTTCTAACCAGTGCTTCTTTGTAGGCACTTAGGTGTGTACCACCTTGGGTGGTGTGCTGCCCATTCACGAAGCTGTAATAGTCTTCGCCGTAGTGACTATCATGGGTGAGCGCCATTTCGATATCCTCACCTTTCAAGTGAATGATCGGATAGCGCAGTTGCTCTTCATTCGTTTTGCGCTGAAGAAGGTCGAGCAAACCATTTTTAGAGTAGAATCTCTTGCCATTCAGGTATACGCTCAGACCGGCATTCAGGTACACGTAGTTCCAGATCTGATCTTCGACGTAGTCGAGGATGTACTTATAATTCTTGAAGATGCTGTCATCAGCGAGGAACTCGACCAGGGTGCCGTTCTCCTCATCCGTTTTGATATCCTCTTCAGATTCGATGTCGCCGAATGCGAACGTGGCTTTCTTGCTCTGGCCATCCCTAAAACTCTGAACAGTGAAGTGGGAGGAGAGGGCGTTCACGGCTTTCGTACCCACTCCGTTCAGTCCGACTGATTTCTGAAATGCCTTCGAATCGTATTTTCCACCGGTATTGATCTTGGAAACACAGTCGATGACCTTGCCAAGTGGGATACCGCGCCCGTAGTCACGGACTCGCACTCTGCGTTCCTCAATGTCGATCTCGATCTTCTTCCCGTGCCCCATGACGTATTCGTCAATGGAGTTGTCAATGACTTCCTTCAAAAGCACATAAACCCCATCATCATGAGAAGACCCGTTTCCGAGCTTCCCGATATACATTCCCGGACGCAGTCGGATGTGCTCTTTCCAGTCGAGGGATTTTATACTGTCTTCGTTGTAAACCGGTTGCTTTGCCACGCTATTAAACGTTTTGTAATACGCATCGAATTTAGCAATAGCACCCCGAATTCAGCCTTGGCAAAGGCTCAGAGTTATCTACATGTTGTGTAAAGGTCAAAGAATTTATTGACCTTCTGTGCACACTTTAGTGCACCCGATATTGAAACAGACCTTGATCAGTCTTCCAGATACAGTTTCAAGTAGTCTGTGACCTTGTGATAAAGGTGAACTCGATCCCTTCCGCGAACATTGTGTTCGTGATGCGGATAGACATAATAATCAAGGTTCGTTACACCCTTCTTGATCGATTCTTCCAAGTACATCAGACTATGCTGCCACAAGACCGTCGGGTCTTGAGCTCCGTGGATCATGAGCAGTCGACCTTCCAACTTGTCGACGTAGTTGAGTAGGCTGTTTTTAGCATAACCTTCCGGATTCTCCTGAGGCGTGTCCATATATCGCTCCGTGTACATCACTTCGTAAAATCGCCAGTCGATAACCGGACCACCGGCTACACCTACTTTGAATACACCCGGATGACGTGTCATCAGGCTGGTCGTCATGAATCCGCCATAGCTCCATCCGAAGATCCCAAGTCGCTCCGGATCTACAAAACCCTGCTTTTTTAGCCAATTCACTCCAGCAAGCTGATCTTCCATCTCCAAGGTCCCCATTTGTCTGAAAACTGCGTTCTCAAAATCGAGACCACGATTGGCCGACCCTCGTCCATCTATGGAAAAGACCACAAATCCCTGCTGCGCCATGTACTGATACCACAAGTTGGCTCCGCCCAACCAATAGTTCCTGACCAATTGCAAATGCGGTCCGTTGTACAGGTATACTACCACGGGATACTTCTTGTTTGGATCGAAGTCTACTGGTTTAAATACCCGGTAGTAGAGTTCCGTACCGTCGTTCGCTTTGACACTTCCGATCTCCATTTGTCCAAGTTTGTATTCCGACAAGGGATCTTCGGCCTTGTGAACGGTTGCATACGGGATACCCGTGTGATCCATTATTCGAACCTCCCTTGGTGTCATAGTATTGCTGAAGTTGTCAATGAAATATCGCAAACCGGGACTAGCTGTGATAGTGTGGGTTCCCGGATCACGTGACAAGCGCTTGGTCTTGCCGCTTTTCATATTCACGCAAAGCAGATCGCGCTCCAATGGACTTTCCTTGGTTCCTACCACGAATAACAGGCCCTCTTCTTCATTAACCCCAAGGTATTCTGTCACGATCCAGGAACCTTTGGTAAGTTGCTTGAGCATATCACCTTTGGTGTTGTACAAGTAAAGGTGGTTATAGCCATCTCGCTCGCTCCACCAGATGAATTGGTCCGGGGATTTTTTCAAAAAGACTGCCGGATGTTCAGGCTCCACATATTTCTCATGTGTTTCCTCAAAGAGCACGGCGGTTTGTTCGCCGGTAGCAGTACTGAATTGCTTGAACCACATGTGATTCTGTTCGCGGTTCACAACAGCGACGTAAATGAACTTCCCATTCGGACCCCAGGCTATGTTTGTGAGGTATTGCTCCTTAGGTTCACCAGTTTTTAAATAGATCGTATTTCCACTCTCCAGGTCGTGGATCCCAATTGTCACGTGGTGACTCTTGGCTCCGGTAACAGGATATCGCGTGCCTTTTGTGGTAGCAGGCGTGTCGCTCAGTGTGTAGAGTGGGAATTCTGAAACCATGGTCTCGTCCATCCTGTAGAAAGCCAGTTTTGCCCCATCTCCCGACCAGAACAGTCCCTCGGTGATCCCAAACTCCACGCGGTGAACAGCTTCTCCATACACGATGCCATCGCCACCATCAGTGGTCAGTTGACGTTCTTCTCTACCATTTGCCTTCACATACAGTTGGTGATCCCTGATATAGGCTTGATTCAAAGTTGAACCATGTGTCTTTCTGGTTGTGATTCCTGCTGCGTCAAATTCCGAAACCACTTTGGTCTCCTTGGAGCCGATATCGAAGGTGTAGTAGGTTGAACTGTGGTAATAACGCATCACGTTGGTTCCCAGCCACTCGAACCTAGGCAGATTCTTCAAGCTATCGGCTTCCGGAACAGCTGCAGTCAAACTGGCATTGATGTCAGACAGTTTCACGACCCGGGTTATTCCATTTTTCTTCTCATGGATCTCATCAATGATGATACACGCTTCTCCTGCTTCGGTTTTGTCATTGTGACTGAAGTGCAGATCGTCCATCCATTGCAGGTTGCTCATGGATTTTGGATACAGGTGATAACCCATTATCGCGTCGTCCATGGTCAGGAGTTTTTCCTGAGCTTGAGACGAGAAACAGATCACAAATAAGAGGAGGGAGGTAAGTTTAGATCGCATGTCGGTAGTATAAGTCCGACAAATCTATGAAAGCTGCGAACATGGACACGCGTTCTGAGATAAATCAGAGCTTAGTATCGACCAATGCTAGATTTGTTGCTCTTTCCAGAACAGCGGGTCTACCAGGATTACATCTTCCCGATCCACTTTGACCTGCCCCGGTAAGGCACCTTTGAACTTGCGAACGAACTTCCTGGGCGTATGGATCACGGCTGCTGTGTGTTCATTCTTTCCCTTGCTGTGCCATGCGGCCAGGGAGGCAGCAAAAGTGAGAACATCTTCTGGTATCTTCTCGTTGTTCTGATTGCGGATGACCACATGTGAACCTGCCTGATCCCTGAGATGCAGCCAGACGTCATTCTTTGATGACGCATGTAAGACGGCGTCATTTTGCTTGGCATTCTTTCCGATCCATATATCGAATCCTTTGAACTGTAAGGTTTGAAATACCGTCTTCTTGGAGTCCTGCTTTTTGCTCTGTTCGTTTTCTTTCCTTTCGAACATTCGGAGCGACTTGATGTCGTCGCAAGCTTCGACTTCGGATAGCTCATCTTCCAAACGCTCGATGTCACTTTCCAGTGCCTTTATCTTCTCGGCCCGTTTCTCGAGTTCCAAATGCTGATTCTTCGACTTGCGATAGTATCGTTCGGCGTTAGCTTGCAGTGAAATATCTGACTTGATCGGGATCTTCACATCTCGATCGTGAAAGAAATCGTACACCTCAAGGGACTTTTGATTCTTCACATTCAAGTGCACATTGGCCATGATAAGATCAGCTCGCTGACGATAGCTAAGATCAGCCGACAGATCCTGGGCGTGATCCTGCATGGAAGCCAACTTCTTTTTCCGAACGTTCAGATCGTCGTGAATACGGTGTATTATCCTGTCTTTGAGTGACTTGACCCGAATGGCGCGAATGTATTCCCTGGCAAATTGATCGTATACGGGGAAGAGTTGACCTTTTCTGTGTCCTTTCGCTAGCGTCAGACTTGGCACTTCCTGACTTCTGTCGATCGAATATTCACGTCGGAACTGATCGTTTACCCAATGGTCAAACGACTGGACTCGATCAACGGTTTGAAAGAATCCCAACTGTACCAGCGCTTTTGCTTGTTCAGCAGTAGCGAACCGACACTTTTTCGAAAAGCTTTGCTCGGTCAAGGATGTGAGATCCTCGTCTTTGAAGTCAACCGGAGCATAGTCAAAAGCAGCTATTTTCTTGCTAAATGGGAACTGAGCCAATTCATCACCATGCTTGAAATAAACTCGTGAATTTCTACCGAAACAGAGGAATTGAAGCTGGAGATCACCCTCAAATTCAAGGTGAAAACTCCTGTCATAACGATGAGGTTCGACTTTATGAAGCTGAAGTCCATGAAGCGTTTTGAATTGTGGAACTTTGTTTCGAGCTACATCCTGATGTTCCTTGACGAAGAAAAAGATCTCACCTCGTACGAACTGCACCTGCATTGCAGCAGAACTGAATTCAAGGACTAGATCAGTAGGGGAGGTTGAATATGATTCAGAGAGATGACTGCCGTTCAGGATCTCTCCCAATTCGGTGGCCAATATCTCGATGGTGAATGCATTGAGGTGCATTGTTAAAAGTCGCCGTATACATCGGTCAAGGCCTCGCAGCCATTATCTGTTACGAGGATGGTATGCTCGTATTGAGCACTGAGTTTTCCGTCTATCGTTCGCGCCGTCCAACCGTCACTCTTATCGACTTTCGCTCGCGCCTTACCGACGTTGATCATTGGTTCGATCGTGAAGATCATTCCGGGTCGCATGCGCTTGCCAGTATTCTTGGGAGCGATATGAGAAACCTCCGGGTCTTCGTGGAATTTGAGTCCTACGCCGTGACCACAGAATTCATAGACAACGCTATATCCCTTGCTGTGAGCGTATTCGGAGATAGCGTATCCGATATTCCCGAATCGATTACCAGGGAAACATTCCTTCATACCAATGCGCAGGCACTCGCGTGTCACCTTCAAAAGGTCCTTTGCGTCGTCGCTCACTTTGCCGATCTCATACATCTTGCACGTATCACCGTAATAGCCATTCAGAATGGTCGTGGCGTCAATGTTTAAGATGTCTCCGTCCTTGAGTTCGTAAGGTCCTGGAACACCATGACAGATAACGTCGTTCGGAGAAGTACAGACAGCGCCTTTGAACCCGTTGTAACCCAACGTGGCTGATTTTGCCTTGTGTCGAGTCATGAATTCCAACGCCTTTTGGTTGATGAACTCAGTCGTATTTCCGGGCACGGCAAATTCCTCCAAATATTTCAGACATTCAGCCGCCAGACGACTACTCTTTCGGATCCCTTCGATCTGCTTTGCGTTCTTGATCTTAATGGCCATAATTCAAGCGAGGCGCAAAGATAGGCATTCTACATGCCACAAACTTTGGAATTAGAAGTCTAGTGTAAAGCTGTCACCGTCCTGTAGTGCCGCCAGATAGTTCCGGTAGGTGGTGATCTCTTCGTATTGAAGTCTCCCACTGATAATTCGCGCTTCGTCACAAACCTGCTCCATTACTTCTCCCTGCGGGGAAATAATTTGGCTGCTTCCGTTGTGATAAACGTCATTTCCGTCATTGCCCACTCGATTCAAACCTATGACATATGCCTGGTTCTCAATGGCTCTTGCAATAAGTAGTTTGTCCCAATGGGCGATCCTTCGCTTAGGCCAGTTCGCCACAAATAGAAGCAGGTCATATTGGCCATCGTTCCTGCACCAGACAGGGAAGCGAAGGTCGTAGCAGATCAAGGGACGGATCTTCCAGCCTTTGATCTCTGTTTGTATGATGGAATTGCCTGCGGAATAGACCTTTTCCTCACCAGCCAGTGAGAACAAATGTCTCTTGTCATAAAATTCATGGCTGCCGTCGGGTCTACACCAATAAAGTCGGTTAAAATACTCTTCATTGACCCGGACGATAGTAGAACCGCAAATCGCACTGTCTGCTTTATGTGCCTGATCCATCATCCAATCTAACACCGGCCCGGGTTCAGGGTTGGCATTGGCTCCTGGGTTCATGGTAAAACCCGTGTTGAACATTTCTGGAAGCAGAATCAGATCGGATTCTCCGATCTCCGAAATGCGTTGTTCAAATAACTGGAGATTGGCCTGCTCGTTTTCCCAGATCAGATCTTCTTGTATCGCATGTACGATCAGATCTTGCATAGGATCTCTGCGGCTTTTTCAAGCGTTTCGTTCTCCTTTGCAAAGCAGAATCGTAGTACATGATCATCGCGCTTGCTGAGATAGAATACCGAGATGGGAATGGATCCGACTTTGTTCTCGATGGTTAAACGCTTGGCAAACTCCGTGTCTCGCTCGTTGCTGATATTCTGATAGGACAGTAACTGGAAGTATGTCCCTGAGCAAGGCAGGATCTCAAACCTGGAACCGGATAAAGCGTCTCGGAAGATATCTCTTTTCGCCTGATAAAATTCGTTGAGATGAAGGTACAGATCTTCATTCTCGAGGATCTTCGCATAGGCATGCTGCGACGGGGTATGTGCGCTGAATGCCATGAATTGATACACCTTTCGGAATTCCTTCATGAGTTTTTCCGGTCCTACCACATATCCCATTTTCCAACCTGTGGTATGATATGTTTTCCCGAAGGATGATACGATCAAACTTCGCTCGGCCAATTCAGGGTACATGGCCATACTCTGATGTTCGATCCCGTCGAAAATGATGTGCTCATACACCTCATCACTGAGTATGATGATATCGTTACCGCTTACGATCTTCTTCAACTGTTCAATTCCTTCTTTGTCCAGGACTGTACCCGAAGGATTGTGCGGAGAATTCAGAATGATCATCCGCGTGCGGAAATTGATGATCTTCTTGAGTTCATCCCAGTCTATCTTGAAATCCGGGTAGGTGAGTTCTGCTCGAATAGGCCTTCCACCGTTGATCTCGATCGCCGGTACATAGGAGTCATAAGCAGGTTCGATGATCACTACTTCATCTCCTTCCTTGACCAAGGCAGAAATGGCCGCATACAAGCCTAAAGTCCCTCCTGGGACAACTGTGATCTCAGAATTCGGGTCATAGTCGGCACCATACAATTTCTTGATTTTAGAGGCGATCTGCTCCCTCAGTTGGGGGATGCCCGGCATCGGTGCATATTGGTTGTGCCCGGCTTCCATCGCCTTGCTCACCAGCTTCGTTAGTTCTGGAGAACAATGAAAATCAGGAAACCCTTGCGACAAGTTGATAGCACCTTGCTCCTTGGCCAATCCACTCATTACTGAGAAGATGCTGTGACCTTGTTTGGGAAGCTTGGACGATATTTCTAAGGGGAATCTCAATGCGTTTGGTTTCCTTCAAATATGTGAAACTTGAACCGAAAAAGGAATATTACGCGCTAAGCGTCGTAAATATTTCTTTTTAAGGGCTAGGTAATATCCTATTTTCGATGGGCAACAACCAATGAGATTATGTCATTCACTCCAAGAAACTACACCTGTCTCGTGTTCATCGTAGCAAGTTTAGTGCTTGCTCTACCAAATTGTGGACTGGAAGAGGATAAACCGAAGGCGGATGGGTCAAATAAGGTGGAGGCCGACATGTATTACAACAATGAATCAAAGTGGAGATTCAGTGGAACGAATCCACATGTCTATTTTAGCCTCCAGGCCAACGGTATGGATACCCTTTTTATTGACGTGGACCACGATTGAGGTAGTTGGCTATATTTTGAAATAATAGATGCGGATCTGAGTTACATCGAAAATGATTCATTCCAATTTGGATCTCAAAAGAATGCACGTTCCGTTTGGGTATCGAACTTTCATAATGCCATAACCACGGAAATATTTTATCCTAAAGATGTAGGTGAGAACAGGGGATGGCTCTACATAACAAAGATCGATGCCTCCAGAGGAATAGTTGAGGCTCGGTTTGAAGGAGAGTTGTTTGTCGGAGGCACCCTTAGCTTCGAAATGGTTTGATCGATTACCATCAATAAAAAAAGGCCCCTTTTAGAGGCCTTCTTTCTGAACTAATTCTATTTCCCTATTCACGACATCAGTCGGTCATAGTTGGTGTTGATGAAATCCGTCAACTCCTTACCATCAAGCATGTTCTGAGCAAGTCTGGCCAGGTCAAATGCCTGCTTGAGCACTAGCTTTTTCTGCTCATCGTCACCACTGCTTAGCACTTTCTTAGCCAATGGATGGTTCGTGTTCACACTGAGCTTCATCTTCTCTTTCATGTCTCCGAACATCGCCATGCCACCAAATTGCTGCATCTCCATAATTCTTCGCTGCCATTCAGGTCGGTGTATGTTCATGAAGGCATCGTTCTCAGCAAGGTTGACATTCTCCACTTCGTACAATTCCTGATTGTCTACTACTCCTTCGATATCTTTCTTGAGAGTTTCCTGTTCTTCTTCCGTCAGCCCGGACTCAAGCTTTTCGTCCTTGTCGATCAACTTGTCAACCGTATCCGCGTCTACGCGTTTGAACTGAGTACTCTCTAGTTGTTGTTCCAGCTTCTGGATGAAATGCTGGTCTATGATCTCGTTGAACATCAAGACGTCATATCCCTTGTTATTCGCCTTTTCGATATAGCCATGCTGCTTGTCAGCATCATTTGCATAGAGGACGATAAGGTTGTTGTCCTTGTCAGTCTGCTCACCTTTGATCGCTTCGCTGTAGTCTTTCAGTAAGAAGTGTTTCTTTTCAGTATTTTGGACCAAACAGAACTTTTCTGCGCGCTCAAAGAACTTTTCGTCACTGATCATTCCATACTTCACGAACACGTCGATATCGTTCCATTTTGATTCGAAATCGGCACGATCCTTTTTGAACAATTCAGCCAGTTTGTCGCTGACCTTCTTGCTGATGTGGCCAGTGATCTTCTTTACGTTTGAATCGGCCTGAAGACTGCTTCTCGATACGTTCAAAGGAATATCCGGTGAATCGATCACTCCGTGAAGGAGCATCAGATATTCCGGAACAATATCCTCCACATTATCCGTGACGAAGACCTGATTGCTGTAAAGCTGGATCTTGTTGCGGTTCGGATCGATGTTCTTCTTGATCTTAGGGAAGTACAAGATCCCTGTCAGGTTGAATGGATAATCCACATTCAAATGGATCCAGAACAATGGATCTTCCGCATATGGATAGAGTTCCTTGTAAAAATCAAGATAGTCCTGATCCGTTAAGTCAGAAGGTGACTTCTTCCAGGCAGGAGAGGTGTTATTGACCGCATTGCCATCAAACTCGATCTCAACTGGTAGAAACTTACAGTATTTGTCGAGCAGTCCTTTGACCCTCAGGTCGTCCACAAATTCCTCGGATTCTTCATTGATATGAAGGATGATATCTGTCCCTCGTTTCTTGCGTTTCCCCTTCTTGATCTTGAAATCCGTGGTACCTTGACATTCCCAAAGCGCAGGTTCTGCGCCTTCCTGATAACTCAGAGTATGGATCTCTACTTTGTCGGCTACCATGAAACTTGAGTAGAAACCAAGTCCGAAATGCCCAATGATATTGGCATCTTCTTGTTTGTCTTTGTATTTCTCTACGAACTCTTCAGCCCCTGAGAAGGCGATCTGATTGATGTATTTATCGATCTCCACAGCTGTCATCCCGATCCCTCTGTCTGAGATGGTGATGGTCTTCTTTTTCTTGTCGACCTTAACAGAGATCTTCAGTTCGCCGAGATCACCTTTGACATCCCCACTGGAAGCAAGCAGGTTCAATTTCTTAGTTGCATCTACAGCATTCGAGATCAACTCACGTAGGAAGATCTCGTGATCCGTATAGAGGAATTTCTTGATGATCGGAAATATGTTCTCTGTGTTTACTGATACTTTTCCCTTTTGCATGATTAATAGATGTTCTTTTCCCCGGGGATGTGCAATTCCCTTACCATTCGGAATTTGGCAGACAACATGTCATATCAGGATGGAAGGATGGTCAGAATTACAGGATTGTGTTCAACATCAGCAATAGCTACAATCACGTCTAGCTTTAGGAGAGCGATTAAGTGCGGTGAGGACCTTGTGGTTTGTATTATTCTGATTCTGATGCAAATTCCACCATCGAAGTTTGGGATGAAGACATCGACAACCTGACTTTTCAAGTCATCGGATGTGCCATGAAAGTGCGCAACGTCTTGGGTAATGGTTATCAGGAAGTCATATACCAGCGCGCACTAGCGATCGAACTTGAAGCCTGTATGATTTCCTTTGAGAGAGAAAAAGAGCAGGAGGTGTACTACTTAGATTCACTTGTCGGCGTCAGAAGGGCAGACTTTATAGTGAACGAAGAACTAGTTGTAGAATTAAAAGCGGTGATCAGGTTGGAAGATGTGCATTTAGCTCAAGCTAAGAACTATACGGTGGCGTATGGCTTTGCGAATGGTCTATTGATCAATTTCGGCTCTAATAGACTCGAATTCAAGCGCGTTTTCAACCAACACCTGAACCCTTGACCAACCATCCTGCTCATCCCCACATCCCATAATCCTGTTCATCCTCACATCACACAAATCCTGCTCATCCTCACATCACACAAATCCTGTTCATCCGCACATCACACAAATCCTGCTCATCCTTACATCCCGCAAATCCTGATCATAGCGAGACGTTCATCTCATCCAGCAAAGCATCCGCTTCGTGCATGTACTTCATCACAAACAGCACATATCGGATGTCAACTCCAATAGATCGACTGTAACTCTCATTCCATGCAAAGTCATTGATCGTCGCTGAATAAGCACGATCGAAGTTCACACCGACCAGCTCACCTTTGGCATTCAGGATTGGACTACCACTGTTTCCACCGGTGGTATCCATGTTGTAGAGCATCCCTGCGACCACGGAATTCTTCTTTGGATGTCTTAGCGCATCTGCCGGTTCAGTTTGTCGGTATTTCTCCAATAAATACTCGGGCATGTAATAGTCGCCGCTGGGTTGTGCTTTTTCGATAATTCCGTCCACGGTAGTGAATGGATCATTGTAGACGGCATCTGACGGCTCAAAACCTTTGATGTATCCATATGTCAAACGCAAGGTTCCATTAGCATCCGGAATGAACAGTTCATCGGTATACTTTTCTTTCAACGTTGCAAGTTGAGGTAGCAGAGCATCGATCTCTGTATTAACTGTGCTCCATTCTGTAGCTTTTGGATCCAGGGCATGTTGGAATGCTCCTGCGATCTCTACCAATTTACCGCCCTGTTTGAAGAACTTGGCAGGATTGTCGTTGAGCAAGTCGCGCATTGTCGTGACATCCGCGAACTTGGTCTTTTCCCACATTTTCTTGCAATGAGCTTCGAGTAAACTTGCATTAGGCGACTCCAGTTTGAGCATGTCGGACACTAGTTTGCCGAGTTCGCTTCCTCGCTTGTCGAGTACGGCTAGCCCATTGGCGAAGTTCTTAAGGTCCACCGATCTATTCACAATCCGATATCGGCGAGCGTATTCACCAACAAGGGATTCGTGATTCTTCTCTAGCCATTCTTTGCGTTCCGCTCCACTCATGGCAGCCAGTTTGTCGGAATACTTCGCAATAAAAGCGGCAGTATAAAACACCCCGGAGGCACTTAGGATCTGGTTACCCATGACGACGTCGGTAGCCAGAGCATTGATCCTGGAGTAGTATTTCTCTATATCATCAAAGACTGCATTTTCCTCCTGCGTACATTTCGCTCGAAGTTCGTTTTGAATGTTTTGACGTTGTTCGATCACGTCGGTTCGACGAAATCCTTGCATCTTGCCTTTGAAGTTTTTGGTTACGTTAGAGAGACTTGCGATCCGTCCGGCATATCGAAGTTTCGTATCCGTATCGTCACCGGCATCTGCTTCCAGGATCTCGATGCGTTTATCGAACCAATCGGCGATGATCGGTAATAAATAGTCCTGTTGGTAGTTCAGGTATTCAGCCGGCATATGACGATAGGTCCTTCCCGGATAGCCCATGATGAAGACAAAGTCATTCTCAGAAGTCCCACCTGCATTCACTTGTATGAAGCGCTCCGGTTTGAATGGTTTACCATTCTCATACACTCGAACCACGCTGAAATCTCCATTATGCCGCGGCCACATCCAGTTGTCGCTTTCACCGCCAAATTTCCCTATAGCTTTAGGCGGAACATAGACCAGTCGCACATCTTCAAGTAATTTGTATCGAAACAGCGTGTAGTACTTGCCTACGTGCATCTCGCTGATCTGTATTTCTCGGTCGGGATGCGCTTTCTCCTCGGCAGCAGTGATCTCCTTGATGTTCTTGGCAATGGTCTTCTTTCTTTCGTCGGCAGATGTGTTCACATCAATACCTTGAAGCACTTTGTCTGATACATCCTCAAAACTAGTAGTGATCCGACAAGGAATAGTGGTTTTAAGCTCTTCGGATGTGTCTTTCGCGTAGAATCCTTCATCGAGATAATTGTGTTCAGAAGAACTATGCCCTGCAACTGCGCTAAAAACGCAATGGTGATTCGTGATGATCAAACCGGTCTCACTGATGAATGAACCTGTGCATCCACCCAAGCGCACAAGGGCATTGGTCAAACTGACGCCTCCCGGATTGTACACTTCAGAGACAGGTATCTGTAATCCCGCTGCTTTCAGGTCAACCTGATGCAATTGTGCCAGCGGATACATTCCTTCTTCCTTTTCTTTCGGAAGAAATGACGTGAGTGTCCCTGCAAGAATGAGTGCAGCGACCACCTTTAAGCCAAGATATGGCTTTGTTTTAGGCGAAATAAGAAGCATTGATGAACTCTTTGAATTCTTTGTTATCAGATGATTTGATATCCTGAGTTGCGCCCTCCCACCATTTTTCTCCATTATGTATGAAAATGATGTGGTCGCCGATATCAAATACGGTTTTCATATCATGAGTGTTGATGACCGTGGTGATCCCGAATTCCTGCGTGATCTCTCGGATCAAGCCGTCGATCACTCTCGAGGTCACCGGATCCAGTCCGGAGTTTGGCTCATCGCAGAAAAGATACTTGATGTCCAGTGCGATCGCTCTGGCAATACCAACCCTCTTTTTCATCCCTCCACTGATCTCAGCTGGATATTTGTCGTTCACACCTTCTAACTGAACGCATTTCAAGCAGAAATTCACACGCTCCAATCGCTCTTCAGCCGACATGCGGGTGAACATCTTCAGAGGGAATTCTACGTTTTCCTGAACCGTTGAGGAGTCGAATAGTGCACCTCCTTGAAATAGCATCCCGATCTCTCTGCGCACAGCGCGTACCTCTTTGTATTCCAATGCCGTGAAATCCCGATCATCGTAAATGATGTGCCCGTCGGTAGGGGTAAGAAGCCCTACCATGCACTTCATCAGGACACTTTTGCCACTTCCACTTGCCCCAATGACCAAGTTGATCTTCCCCGGTTGGAATTGTGCAGAGATGCCACGGAGGACCTCCTTATCGTCAAACGATTTGTATATGTCGTTCAGTTCGATCATTGAGTTCTAGAGGAGCAATTGAGTCAAAAGATAATCTGAGAACAATATCAATACTGCACTTGTCACTACGGCCTTCGTGCTACTACTTCCAACTTCCAAGGCTCCTCCTTGAGTGTAATAACCCTGGTAACAGGAGACGGATGTAATGATAAAGGCGTATGTGAATGCCTTGATCAGAGAGAAAATGAGGTTGAATACCAGAAATGATTCTCTCGCACCTTGGATGTATTCATCAGGTGTGAGAATACCACTGGCGTTACCTGCGATTATCCCGCCAATATTGCTGAGGAATATCGAGATGATGATCAGCAATGGGATCATGATGATTCCTGCCAGGATCTTTGGCAAGGCTATAAAACCGGCCGAATTGATACCCATGATCTCCAGGGCATCGATCTGTTCACCCACACGCATGGTCCCGATCTCTGATGCGATATGTGAACCAACATTACCGGCCAACACCAGACAGGTGATTGTCGGTGCCAGCTCGAGCATGGACGAGTCACTGACAATAGATCCTATCACCGGGTTGGCAACCAGTGGACTGATCAGCTGATAGGCTATCTGTAAGGTGGTTACAGCCCCTTGAAAGATCGCGATGATCGCAACAATGGGTAAGGACCCGATACCGATATTTTTCATTTCCAACATGGTCCGACCGAGATATACAGTCAATCGCTCAGGTCTCGAGAACATGTGACTGAGGAAGAGAATGTATCGACCGAAATGGTAGAAAAGTAGCATAGCGCGAAAGAGGCGGTAAATATATTGGATATAACGCGTAGAGGATGGGGATTTCCTGTTTCTTTTATCAACTTTGCTGTGAAAAAATCACCATATGACTCGAAAGAAGATCGTACTGACCGGAGCAAGTAAGGGCATAGGAAAGGCAATAGCCGTCAAATTTGCGGCAGAGAACTGGGATGTAGCCGTATGCAGCAGGAATGAAGAAAACCTGTCTGATCTCATCAAGAGCTACGAAAAGGTGGAAGGCAGCGATCACATCGTGTATGCATGCGATGTCTCTGAGGAAAACGAGCTTAAGGGGTTCGTGGATACGATCCAAAAGAATTGGGGGCAGGTAGATGTATTAGTCAACAATGCCGGAGTCTTTTTCCCCGGAGGTCTCATGGAAGAAGAAGAAGGTGCACTTCGTCAAATGCTGGACACCAATCTCATGAGTACATATTTAATGTGCAGATGGCTGGTTCCTGCCATGATCTCCAGGAAGAAAGGTCTGGTCGTGAATGTCTGTTCTACTGCTAGTAAGAGTGCCTACGCCAATGGTGGTTCTTACAGCATATCCAAATATGCACAGTACGGGTTGACCCGCAATTTGCGCGAAGAGTTGAAAGACACAGGAGTAGGAGTGACAGCGCTGTTGCCCGGTCCAACGTTCACCGACAGTTGGAAGGGTAGTGGTCTGCCCGAAGACCGATTCGTGGATCCCGGGGACCTAGCGGAGCTAGTATTCAATCTGACGAATATGCACCCTCAAAGCCTGGTGGAGGAGCTGACCATCCGACCTCAATTGGGAGACATTAACTGAACCTAGCGCAACTCAAGCCATTCGCTAAACACGACACCTCAGTGAAAATCGCTTTACTGGTGTCTGACAATTGCAGGGATTTTCCTGCTTAAATTTGGTATACAAATTATATTTTTGCGACCCAACGTATTAAAAGAGAGTATGAAAACAAGAAATCTACTAGCACTGGTCATCATATTTTGCGCTTCGACCGCCTTCGGTCAGGTCATCGAGCGTTACGACCAACCGCACCAAGTAAATGAGGCCGAGTATTTCCAAACTAAGGAAAACAAGACATTGAACAAGAGAGATGTCAATGGTTGGTACAACTATGTTACTGACCTGCGTCAGAATGGTGAAACATTCGTTTACATCAGTGACATCGTTTTGTGGCCTGATTCTTTGCCTTTGATCACATATCCAGAAGGATCAGATATCGATCCTAACAACATGTTCGCTCATGCGACTGGATCCATGTTCGATCCAGAGAGCTTTTACTATGTAGATCCTGAGTCTTTTGATTCACGTTTCGTTGAATACACGATCGACTCCATCGCATTCTTCTACAAGTATCACAACTTCGGAGATTCTATGGACAAGGTACGTATTCAGTTCTACGACGAAGAAGGTGTAATTCCTTTGTACTGGAACTCAGGCGGGGAAACTCGTTCGGTATCTTACAATAAGACATCTAAGAAAGGACGTGATGCTGCGGATGAGATCGAGATCGATCTGGATTCATCTAACAACACTCCGTTGTTCTTCATCAACGAGAGCCGTACTTACAACGGAACAATTCAGGTACCGGTAGGGATCACTATTGACCCTTCTGCGCCATACAGCGACTTGGAAAACCTGTTCGCTTTCACCGTTCAATTCTTGCCGGGTAACCCAAATTACTCCTTGAATGACACCATGAACCGTTGGGATTCTACTGACGTTGCCGGTGACCAATTGAGCGTATTCGCTCCATATTTCGTACGAGGTGACGGAGCTGCTTCAGCTGCAGATGAAACGTACAACCACGGTATGTTGCTGTACACTTGGGGTGTATACGAAGACAACAACTTCTGGTATCCATTTAACGCGCCTGGGCAGCCTATCAGCCACCTGAATGCATTCTACCATGTGACTTCTTCAAGAGTTGGAGTGGATGACGTAAATGCGAATGGTTATGGTCTTGGAAGAGCGTATCCAAACCCTGCAACAGGAAATGAACTGCATATCCCGATCGAATTGGGTCAGTCTGAGTCAGTTAGCGTAAAGATCATGGACCTCAGCGGTCGCGTGGTTCGCACATACAGCGAAGACCTAATGAGTGCAGGTGAGCACACAGTGACTTTCGACGTTAGCGATCTTACTAACGGTATGTACATCTACGAATTGAATGCAGGTGATTACACCAGCAGCGATCGAGTTGTAGTACAATAAAGAACTTTTATTTGAGTAAAAGGCCCGGTACATCAGTATCGGGCCTTTTTTTATGCCTCTTTCCTGGCAATGGTCATTTCTTTCTTGCCCAATGGACCAGAAGGGTGCTCCGTCATAAAGCCAACTTCTTTGAGGTCTCGTTTGAATTGTCCCTGGGCACAGTAGGTAACCAATATGCCGCCATCTCGTAAAGAATTAAAAAGAATTGTCAGATTGTCCTTGCTCCAGATCTCCGATTGTCGGGATGGAGCGAAAGCATCCATATAGATCACGTCGAAAGCATTTTGGTATCCATTCAAAGTTTCGAGTCTGGTCTTGAGTTTGGTTATCGTGAAGAAAGGTGATAGCTCGATAGCCTTTTCCCAGCTGGCTTTATGCAGCGCGTTGAATTCCTCTCTCATATTGAGGAGTTCACCATAATTCAATGCTTCCCACTCGGATGGAGTCAACGGATATGGTTCCAGCGTGACCATTTCCACCAGTTTGCTCGTTGAATCGGCAAAACGCTTTGAGAGCAATACATTCAAACCAGTTCCCATGCCCACTTCCAACACTCGGATCGGTGCTGATCCGGATGATTCCAGAGCTTTGTTCTTGAGTCCTTTTTCAATGAATATGAATTCGGATTCAGTCAGGGCACCTCTTCGATTATGATAGGTCTCATCAAGTCCCGGTAGGTACAAACTCGAACTTCCGTCCTGGGAAACGATCAGTTCTCTCTTTTCAAATGAACTTGGTTCTTTCACTGTGGCTTCAAATATCAGTGTTCTGATTAATTGTAGTTTCTTTGCAGCGCTACATGGAACCGCGCAAGCTATCAATCGTAATTCCGGCCTACAACGAAGGTGCCACCATCCATCACATCCTCAACAAAATAGGAGAGGTGACACTACCGCAGGACATGACGCGAGAGCTCATCATTGTGAATGATTGCTCGTCGGACGACACTGTGGAAGCCGTAGAACGTTACATGAGTGAGAACCCGGATTCGGGTATCGTTCTTTACTCTCACGAAGTGAACAAGGGAAAAGGGGCTGCTCTTCACACGGGAATCGCAAAGGCAACAGGAGATTTTGTCCTTATTCAGGATGCCGATCTGGAATATGACCCTCAGGAATACCCGGATCTTCTAAAACCCTTGTTAATGGACGTAGCAGATGTGGTTTATGGCTCTCGCTTCATGGGAGGTAACCCGCACCGAATCCTGTTCTTTTGGCACACTATCGGAAACAAATTCCTGACTCTTGCCAGTAACATGTTCACCAATCTCAATCTTACGGATATGGAAACGTGCTATAAGGTGTTTCGACGTGAGATCATCCAGGGGCTCCGATTGAAAGAGAACCGATTCGGGTTTGAACCGGAGGTAACCGCTAAGATCAGTCGCATTCCGAAGATGCGCATTTACGAGATCGGAATATCTTATTATGGACGAACCTATGAAGAGGGGAAAAAGATCGGATGGCGTGATGGATTCAGAGCTTTATATTGCATTCTGAAATATAATCTCTGGAGCAAAAGGTCTTGATTAAACGTTTTTTCGACGCACATCAACTGAAATCATCGATTGCGATGATCTTCATTTTGATCGCTACGATCTGGTCTGCATCCAATGTAATGTGGGGCACGCATGCGCATACCATTGTCAAGGCCGATGGTAAGGGCTATTACGCACATCTACCGGCTGTATTCATCTATGACGATCTCAATTTTGGATTCTTTGATGAGATAGAAGCCAAATACAGCAACGACAATCTGTACTACGACTATAGAAAGTACACCGAAGGTCATACTTACAATAAGTACTTTGCCGGTACAGCCTTCTTCATGGCGCCATTTTTCCTACTTGCTCATGGGGTAACCCTGGCAACAGGTGGACCAGCAGATGGATACTCATCCTGGTATATGCTCTCGGTGTCATGGGCCGCGATCGCATACATGCTTCTTTCATTGCTGCTAATGAGAAGGATACTCTTCCGATTCGGAATGACCGATAAAGTAATAACATGGTCGATTCTAGGAATATACTTTGGCACTAATTGGTTCTACTATGTGCTGTCAGAACCCGCCATGTCACACGTTTACTCGGTCTTTCTGATCACGCTTTTCTTTTACTTGATCTGCAAATGGGCGGATAGTGATAGATTCCGCTTCCTGACATATGCGGTGATCGTGTTCGGCTTCATACTGTGGGTGAGGCCGGTTAACGGGATCGTCGTATTCAGTATACCTCTGGCATTTTCTTCATTCGGAGCAATGAGAGACCGGATCCTTTCGACGATCAGGAATGTGCGATTTTGGCCTGTTTTATTGGTCATTCCTGCAGTTTTGGCGGCACAATTCCTCATTTACAGGATACAAACCGGTCATTTCTTTATCTACAGCTATGAGGAAGAAGGATTCAATTTCTTGCATCCTCATATGTTCGACATTCTTTTCAGCTATAAAAAAGGCCTCTTCCTATACACTCCACTCACGCTGTTAGCGGTCTTGGGGCATGCAAGATGGTGGAATATCAACAGGTACAGAACGGTAGTTTCCGCAATCTTCTTCGTTTTGATCACGTATGTCCTCAGTTCCTGGTGGAACTGGTACTATGGGGGTAGTTTCTCATCCAGAGCCTATATCGAGTACTACGTATTCCTGATTTTGCCTTTAGCATTCCTATTGCAAAAGGGATGGAAAAGCTGGCAGGAAGTCGCTCTGAAGGTGGTAGTTGTGCTTTTGGTACTCTTCTGTCAATTTCAGACCTACCAATATCGGTACATGGTCATTCACTGGGACAGCATGACCAAAGAAAAGTATTGGGACGTCTTTCTGGATTTCAGCTTTTTAGGCTGATCAGCGGATGTAGAGCTTCTCGATCTTCTCGATAGGGCCTGTGCAATGGTCCTGATGGCAATTCACGCAGGATTGAATTACGAGGTTATGGTTCTCAACCAGATTTGCGGAGTCCGATGACGCAAGGTTATCCATGCTTGCCTTGTGCAGAACAGCGTACGCTTTGAAGGCCTCACCGATTTCCATATTCTCCGTTGGTTCAGATGTGGTCATATGCGAATAAGAAGCAGGATAGCTCTCCGGAGTTTCTCCGTTCAAGATCGCCTCTTTCACGGCCAGTTGCTCATCATGCATGGTACGCATGAGTTTTGCCAATTCAGAATCCTCATACATTTCAGGGGCTGAACTCTTGCTACCCTTAGTACAGGCTCCGGCAATGGCCATAAGTGCCAATACCGCAAATACGAATTTGATGGATTTCACAGATCTAATTATTCAATGATGACACCACGCGCCATAAAGGTGTACTTGATCTCCGGCTGATCGATAGCCGCGATCTCCTCTTCCGAAAGCCCTTCGTCTTGTGCAAGGTGCTTGCGCTCGGCGACATCAATGGTATCAACGTACGCGATCCCTTCGATCACCCCATTGTGTCCTGATGAGTTCTTAGGAACGAAGAATCCGTAATCTTTAAAGCGTACCAAAAGGTCTTCATCTTCACTGATTGGCATGGTCATCCAGCAGCCTTTGGTTTGGCAAACTGCATTGATTTCACCTCTGAGCTTGCACTCGAAGCTATCGTAACCGTCAAGAAGAGCAGGAAGAGTGTTCACATCCACAGCTCCATTGGCATCAATGGTATCTCCAACAATGGAAAAAACATCACTTCCACTGGATCCTTTCTTCTCACAGGAAGTGGAGAAAAGTCCCAAAAGGAACATCACAGGTACGATAAATTTTGATCTAAACATGGTTGTTTCGTTCGATTTAAAGGCGGCAAAGATAAAGGCTGATCACGAAAGCTCCGAGATAACCAGTCGATCGCGACAATAATCATATTCCCGGGGATCATTGCTAGCCAAGATCACTATGGCATTTTGGTTGATTTCAGAGATCAAAGCCTTGTAGAATCCATATCCTTGCTCATCAAGATTTGTACATGGTTCATCCAGAAAGTATATGTCCGCCACAGAACAAAGGCTCAGGAGCAACTTTAGGCGCTGCTTCATACCTGAACTGAAATTCTTAACCTGTTTACCCATGGACGAGGCTAATCCCGATTGATCCAACATCCGATCAAAGATCTCATCGCTCGATTTTTGCTTGAGCTTGAAATGGAATTCAATATGTTCCGCCAAGCTGTATTCTTCGATCAGCTCGGTATATGGTGCACAGAAGGTGAAATGTTGATGCCAGTGGCCAATGTCAATGCTTTCCTCGCCATTAATAAAGCGCACATTCCCTTCAGTAGGGGCCACGCTTCCCGATAATATCTTCAACAAGGTGGATTTTCCCGATCCATTTGGACCCAGAAGCACTTTGCGATCTCCTTTTTCAAATTGCAGATCCAGTTCACGAAACAACCAGTGTTTGTGGTAGCGTTTGGAAAGATGTTCTGCCAGGATACGCACGTTCTGGCTTATTTAGAAAGGAATCCCTTCATGATCCCGCGATCTGAATCCCGAATGAAGCTCAGAATATCATCACGTTCCTTAGTAGCCGGCATTTCTGCTTCTATTCGAGCCAGGGCCGCATTGTTGTTCATTCCGCGCAGATAGATGTTACGATAGATCTCCTGGATCTCAGCGATCTTTTCACTTGAGAATTCGCGACGTCTTAGTCCGACAGAATTGACACCGGCATAGGAGAGAGGCTCACGGGCTGCTTTTGTGAACGGTGGAACGTCTTTTCGAACGAGTGATCCACCGGAAACGATCACATGCTGACCGATCTTGGCGAATTGGTGCACAGCGCACATTCCTCCGAGGATGGCAAAATCTCCAACTTCGACATGACCTGCGAGCTGAACGGCATTGGCCAGGATCACATTATCGCCAATAGTGCAGTCATGAGCAACATGCGAATAAGCCATCAATAAACAGTTATTCCCAACTTTAGTCTCTCCTGAAGCTTTCGTTCCTCTGTTTACAGTTACACATTCGCGGATGGTGACATTATCACCGATCCTAGCTACGGAATCTTCATTTTCGAACTTAAGATCTTGTGGAACTGCCGAGATCACAGCGCCGGGAAATATGCGGCAATTCTTACCGATCCGCGCTCCTTCCATGATCGTCACGTTCGAACCTATCCAGGTTCCTTCTCCGATATGAACATTCTTATGTATGGTCACAAAAGGTTCGATCACCACGTTGTTGGCGATCTTGGCTTCCGGATTGACGTATGCTAGTGGTTGTATCATTTGATCTACTCTACTTATTCTCAACGATTTGCGCCATCATATCTGCCTCGCAGACCATGCGGTCACCGACAAATGCTTCACCGTGCATCAGGCAAAGTCCGCGCCTTATAGGCCGTGTGAGTTCCATTCGGATCAACAAGGTATCTCCGGGACCGACCTTTCCTTTGAATTTGGCATTCTCGATCTTCACGAAGTAAGTGCTCCACTTCTCTGGATTCTCTTTGTCGTGCAGGACGAGTACACCTCCCGCTTGAGCCATTGCTTCTAGCTGTAAAACGCCAGGCATCAGAGGCTCTCCCTGAAAATGTCCCTGGAAAAAGTATTGGTCTCCGGTAATATTTTTCACGGCGATCACTTCCTGTTCATCAAGTCTGACGATCTTATCGACCAGAAGGAACGGGAAGCTGTGTGGTAGGATCTGCTCGATCTCCGGATATGAGTACACCGGAGGCTCATTAGGATCGAAGTCAGGAACACGTTCCATTTTCTTTTTGCGCTGTTTCTCCTCTTCGATGATGCGCTTGATCTTCTTGGCAAACTCCACATTGGCGGCATGTCCAGGCCTTGCGGCCATGATCTGTGCCTTGATCGGAGTACCGATCAGCGCGAGATCGCCGATCATATCAAGCAGTTTGTGACGTGCTGGCTCATTTTGGAATCGAAGATCCACATTGTTGAGTATGCCCTCTTTTTTAACTTCTACCTTAGGGCGATTGAACAGTTTCGCCAATGATACCAATTCTTCCTCTTCCACAACTCGATCAACGACCACGATCGCATTGTTGAGGTCTCCTCCTTTGATGAGGTCATTCTCAACCAGCATTTCCAGTTCATGCAAAAAGCAGAAGGTGCGGCAAGACGAGATCTCGTCCTTGAATTCTTTCAGTTCGCTGATGGAGGCGTGCTGACTTCCCAAAACAGGGGAGTTGTAGTCGATCATGA
Source organism: Sphingobacteriia bacterium (assembly GCA_008080835.1). Lineage (GTDB taxonomy): Bacteria > Bacteroidota > Bacteroidia > NS11-12g > UBA9320 > VMDK01. The sequence continues at coordinate 23,803 of VMDK01000102.1, forward strand.
CCGTCAAACGGTAATCGTCTAAAGGCATTGCTACCATTTCAACCCCACGCTCAGGCTCAGCATACGTGATGTTCGAAGGAACCTCAAAGTATTCACGAGGCTTCTTTTGCTCAACGATCCCAACTTCGAGGATCTTGTCGACGAATGGACGGGAGCTTCCATCTGTGATAGGTGACTCCGGTGCATCGAGCTGTATAAGGACGTTATCGACCTCCATACCGACCAGTGCCGCCAAAACGTGTTCAATGGTACTTACCTTAGCTCCGTCTTTTTCAAGAGTGGTGCCACGGCTGACATCAGTTACGAGGTCACAATCAGCTTCAATGATAGGCTGACCTTCAAGATCCACACGCTGAAATTTGTAACCGTGACCCTCTTCTGCCGGTAGGAAGGTCATGGTAACCGCCTTGCCGGTGTGAAGTCCAACGCCTGAAACACTGAACGAATCTTTGAGCGTAGTTTGTAGCTTTTCCATTTCGGAATTATTCTTCGTCTTTTTTGCGAATTGTATTTTGAAGTTCCTTGATCTGCTCTCGCATCTCAGGGAGTTTTCGAATGATCAGATGAGTGCGCAAGGCTTCTTTAAGAGGAACTGCCGGAGATCCGAACAATTGCTGCCCTTTCTCTTCAACCGATTTGGCAAGTCCACTTTGTGCTCCGATCTGAGTGCCATCAGCGATATTGATGTGTCCGGCAAAGCCAACTTGGCCTCCGATCACACAATTTTTCCCAAGAGTGGTACTCCCGGAAACACCTGCCTGACCTGCGATCACGGTATTGGCACCGATTACCACATTATGAGCTACCTGGATCAAGTTGTCCAAACGACAGCCATCTTCGATCACCGTGGATCCAATGGTCGCACGGTCTATCGAGCAGTTCGAGCCGATCTCGACATCATCGCCGATCACCACATTACCGATCTGCGGTATCTTTACATACGTCCCGTCCTTTTGCGGTGCATGTCCAAATCCATCACTCCCTATGACGGTACCACTGTGAATGATCGTGCGCTTTCCAATGATCGAATCTCCGTAAACCGAAGTATTCGGATGGATCACTGTATCTTCTCCAATGACACTGCCTGAGCCAATGAAGGTATTCGGAAAGATCTTAACTCCTGCTTCAATCCGTACATCTGCTTCAATGACAGCGTTTGCACCGATGTACACTCCTTCCGCGATATCAGCTGAAGGATCGATATGAGCACTTTCAGAGACTCCGAAGTACTGCTGGATCGGATTGAAATACTGATTCATGACCTTGCAGAAAGCTAGATATGGGTCATCAACCTGAATGAACGATTTTCCATTCTTAGGTAGTTCCCTTTCCTTCGATACAAGAATAGCAGACGCCTCAGTCGATTCGAGGTGTTCTTCGTACTTTGGATTTGCCAGGAAACTCAGTGTTCCTTGTATTCCTTGATCGATCTTTGAAACTCCAAGAATATGGAGTCCTTCGTCACCGACGATCTCACCTTGGAGAAATTGCGCTATATCCTTGATTGCTAGTGGCTGCAATGCCTTGAAATTTCCGGCAAAGTTACCATTATTTCACCGTACAGAAATAATACTTCTCCACCTGAGTGCGCAGTGCGGTGATGCTATAATTATCGGAGGCTTGAGCGATGTCCAGCAAGGATCCGTCTTTCATGAGAATGTCGATAGGACCATTGTCGGCATAGGCCTCATTTCGCACCGATCCGGTGCCGATCAAATAATCAGCTTCTGATTCGCTGCTAATGAAATCAAATTGCTCCTGTAAACGAGCAACTACTTCATTCTTCATACTGTCATTAGGAGACTCCTTGAACATCTTTACCTTGAATAATTTCCTGTTTATCAGCGCTTCGCACAGGAATGATAAGATCTCATCTTTGGCAGAGATCCAGCTTTTGATAGCCGCAATAAGATCGTGATCATCCAGTCGCACGAAGTGTTTCAGGGCTTCGGAAGGGATGCCGTTTCCATCTGAACTTGTATTGTTCTCGATAAAATATCTCAGACTATCAGACACAGGTGTATCAAGGGCTTTCGCTGGATTTTCTTTAACCCTTCTCAGGATATTTAGAAGCATAGCATCGGCGGCAAGGGTGGTCTTGTGCAGGTACACTTGCCAGTACATGAGCCTTCGAGCAACAATGAACTTCTCGATGGAGTAGATCCCTTTTTCTTCTACGACGAGTTGATCGTTCACCACATTGAGCATCTGGATGATACGCTCCAGACCAACTATTCCCTCTGAAACACCGGTATAGAAGCTGTCTCTCGTGAGATAGTCAAGCCGGTCCATATCGAGCTGGCTGGAAACCAACTGATGAAGGAACTTCTTGTCGTAGGTATTCTGGAAGATAGAAATAGCAAGATCCAACTGTCCATTGAATTCCTTGTTCAATTCCTCCATGAGAGCAAGTGAAATGCGCTCATGAGCCATAGGGACGATCAACCCCTCTAAAGTATGAGAGAATGGGCCATGACCAATGTCGTGGAGTAAGATCGCCGCTAATGCTGCATTGGCCTCTTCTTTATCGATCTGGATCTGCTTGGATCGCAGCACCGATATGGCCTTGCGCATCAGATGCATCGCACCGATCGCATGATGAAATCGGCTGTGAATAGCACCCGGATATACCAGATCGGTCATTCCGAGTTGTCTGATCCGCCTCAAACGCTGGAAATACGGGTGTTCAATAATGCGGAACAATAATGGATCGTCGATCTCGATGAATCCGTAAATGGGGTCGTTGATGATCTTGTGTTTGCTCAAAACAGGGCCTTGGTGCAAGTATAATTCAGTGCAGGGGATTTGACACATCCACAAAGTGGAAAGAAGAATTCTAATGGCTTTCTTTGAGGTAAAATTCCGGGAATGTCCACGTACGAACAATTCATATTCAAATCGAGCTTCATCAACGGTGAATGGGAGAGCAGTGACTCTGCTTACCAGGTACTGAATCCATCAACGGGAGAAGTTATCACCAATGTTAGCAGTGCAACGCCATCTCAGATAGATATGGCGTTGGATTCAGCTAATCAGGCGCTCCCGGCCTGGAAAGGCCTAGTGGCATCTGAAAGAGCTGATCTGCTGATGAAATGGCACGATCTCATCATCGAGAACGAAAAGGCGTTGGCAGCCTTGCTTACGGCTGAACAAGGAAAACCGTTCCGTGAAGCACTTGGCGAGATCCGTTATGGTGCCTCATTCATAAAGTGGTTTGCAGGTGAGGCGGTCAGAGTGTATGGCGATATACTCACGCCAACCAAGCACAACAAACGAATGATGGTGGTGAAAGAGCCAATTGGCGTAGTAGGTGCCCTCACGCCTTGGAATTTCCCCAATGCCATGATCACGCGAAAGGTAGCGCCTGCATTGGCAGCCGGTTGTAGCGTAGTACTGAAACCAAGTGAGTTGACACCACTGAGCGCTCTGGCCCTGGCTCACCTGGCAAATGAAGTAGGATTCCCTGCGGGAGTGCTCAATGTAGTCACCACTGAAGATCCGTCGCAAATAGGTGACGCTTTTTGCTCGGATCCGCGTGTAGCCAAAATATCATTCACGGGAAGCACTGCTGTTGGTAGGATGCTTGCTGGTAACGCAGCAGCTAATTTGAAGAAACTTTCACTGGAATTAGGAGGGAATGCGCCGTTCATCGTTTTCGAAGACGCTGACATCGCACGAGCCACTGACGGATTGATCGCCAGTAAGTTCAGGAACAACGGTCAAACCTGCATATGTTCTAACCGGGTTCTGATCCATGCAAACATTAAAGAAAAATTTGTTGAGGTTCTCAAACGCAAGATGAGTGATCTCAAGATAGGTGATGGGATGGAGCGTGGAGTCGATATCGGACCTCTCATTTCCAATAAAGCGGTCGATAAGGTTCAGGAACTCCAGTCGGATGCAGTTGAAAAAGGCGGGGTGATCGCAATGGGAGGTGAAGTCTCCAGAGGTCAATTCTATCAGAGCACAATTATCGACCATGGAAGTACGGACATGCGCTGTTTCAGGGAAGAGATCTTTGGTCCACTGCTCGTTCTATATGCTTTTAACGATGATTCTGAAGCTATTCAAGTTGCGAATGATACGGATTATGGTTTGGCCGCCTATTTCTACACGTCATCAATAGACAGGGTGTATCGGGTGTCTGAAGCGCTTGAATATGGCATGGTGGGCGTAAATGCAACTGTGATCTCCGACGCAAGTGCTCCGTTTGGTGGAGTCAAGCACAGCGGCCAGGGACGTGAGGGGTCTAAATACGGCCTGGATGAATTCCTCCACAAGAAGTATATCACGGTGGATCTGGCTCAAGATTCCTGACAACAATTCGACAGCTTGAGCGTTCACCTTGATGAAGGAAAATCTATCTTTGTAAAGATGCGCAAGCTATTTGCCATAACGATCGCCTTGTTGTTCAGCCTGTTCACCACAGGTCTGCATGTAGATCTACATACGTGTATGATGGAGATTTCGTGCGAAGCCACACCGGAGGACGATGGCCATGCTTGCTGTCAAACGGAAAAGGAGACACAGCCTTCCAATTCCTGTTGCGACGATACACACCTCGACTACCATCTCCATGATGGAGCGTTTATACCGGCTCATAGTAAGGATCTGAATATTCAGATGCCGGGAATCATTATCGCTCACGCTGACCAGCCTGATCTTAAGGAGGTCGGAGAGGTTCACATCGATCTGAGAGAAGAGATCCCTGATCCCGGTGAGCCATTGTACTCTTTGTTTGAATGTCGAAAACTTGATTGTTAGTGAATGGAAATGCTCGTGCAGCATTTTATCATTCAGAATTATCTAACAATTAAGAAAGACATGAAAACACAATCATTTAAAATATTGACCCTGCTTTTGATCTTTTTGGCAGGTATTACTTCGAGCCAGGCATTAGCTGGTGAAAAGAAAAAGATCATTGAAACTTCGTTTGAAGTTCAAGGCATCTGCGGTATGTGCGAAACCAAAATTGAAACAGCCGCAATGGAGCTCAATGGAGTTAAATTGGCCGATTGGGACAAACATACCAAACAGCTAAAGGTGGTTTACAACAGTAAGAAGATCTCCGAAGAAGAGATCCATCAGGCTATGGCAGCGGTTGGATACGATACTCCTAAAGCCAAAGCTACTGACACTACCTACAACGAGCTTCCCGGATGTTGTAAATATCGGGACGGTCAGAAAACCCACTAATATGAAACGCATAGTGTTTTATTTGAGCCTCACCTTATCCGGTTTGGCTCTTCAGGCACAAGGATTCATTCAAGGCCGGGTACTGATCCCTGAAAATGGCAAGAATGTTCCTGCTGTAGCCGCGGATGTTTTCTGGATGGATGGTGAGACAGGTACACAAACCAACGACGAAGGCCTTTTTCGTCTTGAACGTGAAGCTGGATCTACGTTCCTGATCATTGGGTATGTGGGTTTTAGATCTGACACCCTTGACGTTAGCGAAAGAGGGGATTTTGAGGTCGTCCTGCAGCCAAATGATGCTCTAAATGAAGTGATAGTATCACATCGTGTAAAATCCACCAGAATTGACTTCATGAGCTCTATCAAAGTGGAGAATATCTCTGAAAAGGAGCTTCAGAAAGCAGCTTGCTGCAATCTTGCGGAGAGCTTTGAAACGTCTCCTGCGGTCGATGTATCATTCAGTGATGCTATATCCGGCACCAAACAGATCCGGATGCTGGGTTTAAGCGGTCGCTACAGTCAAGTAACAATTGAGAATCTTCCGGGCTTGCGAGGCATAAGTTCCGTGATTGGCCTTGAATATATTCCCGGTACATGGATTGAAAGCGTGCAATTGAACAAAGGAACCGGGAGTGTGGCTAATGGCTATGAGAGCATGACCGGACAGATCAATGTGCAGCTGCGTACACCGGGTGAAACCGATAAGATCTTCGTCAATGCCTACGCAAATCAAGGCGGTCGTCTCGAACTCAACTTGCATGGGACACAGAATGTTGGCAAACGCATGTCGACTGCTACATTGGTCCACGGGAAGTATAATGTTCAGGAAAATGATAGGAATAAGGATGGCTTTCTGGATATGCCATTGAGTCAGCACATTTTCCTCATGCACCGTTGGAAGTACTTCTCCGAATATTTGAGATTTCAATTTGGTCTGACCGGTGTCTCTTTCGAGCAAAATGGAGGTCAACTTCAGGAGGGTGCGATCCCAAGAGGAGGATGGTGGCTGTTCAAAACCAAAGTCAGTAGACTGGATGGTTTTTACAAAATGGGGATCCTGTCAAAATCTCGAGAAGGAAGATCCGGGGCGATCATGCTGAAGTCCACACTGACAGATCAACAGAACATATATGGCTCGAAACAGTACGATCCATGGGAGTTCTCTTTGTTTGGAAATGCCGTGTTCATGGATTACATACGGAACACCAACCGTTTGATAAAAGCGGGTCTTCAATATCACCGAGATGATGTGCGTGAAACGGTATTGGATACGACCTACGAACGCGTGGAATCTGTTCCCGGAATCTATGGTGAATACACCTTTAAACAAGGAGATAAGTTCAGTGCCGTAGTCGGGTTAAGAGGGGACTACCACAATCTGTACGGCGCATTTGTGACACCACGACTGCACATGCGTTATGAGATCGCAGAAAACTGGATATATCGTTTATCTCTCGGAAGAGGTTTGCGCACCCCTAACATATTTGCCGATAATCCTCGAATATTCGCGAGCAACCGCAACATCATCATTCATAGTGAAGACAACGGACTACCTTACGGTTTGAGGCCTGAGATCGCCTGGAATCTGGGGATGAGTTTGGTAACTACATTCAAACTCGACTATCGCGAAGGCCAGGTAGCAGTGGACCTGTATCGCACACAGTTCACCGACCAGATCGTATTGGACATGGATCAAAACCCTCAGGAAGTGAACATCTACGCTCTGGAAGGGACCTCATACTCCAATTCGATACAAGCACAAATCGATTACGAATTGGCAAAACGACTGGATATGCGATTGGCATATCGCTGGTACGATGTCAGACAGGACTATTCCTGGGGAAGTGACGTGCAAGTCCCATTATTGGCTCGTCAGCGAGCCTTTACGAATCTTGCTTATGAGACTAAAAATGACTGGAAGTTTGATGCTACCTTCAATTGGAACGGCGAGCAGCGATTGCCATCCACATCGGAGAACCCTGAGGATTATCGAATGCCATCCAGTTCAGTGGATTTCTCCACGGTGAATGCTCAGGTAACTAAGGTCTTCCCGTTTGGTCTGGAGTTGTACGCAGGTATGGAGAACATCTTTGATCAGCGGCAGGAACGAGCCATATTGTCTGCTGATGCTCCAAATAGCGAATACTTCGATGCATCTCTAGTGTGGGGCCCCATCTTCGGACGAAACACCTATTTTGGATTGAGATATCGTATTGCAAGCGAAAAGCACTGACTTTGGAACTGAATTTGTAAAAAAAAGCGGAGCCTTAATGCTCCGCTTTTTTAGTATCTGTCAATGAGACCAATAAATTCAACCATTTGCCGTTCTGAGTACATTGGAAAAAGCGACTTTTGCATTGAAGAGTAATTATGAGTGAGATGAAGATACTTTGGGCCGACGATGAGATCGAGCTTCTGAAGCCCCATATCATATTTTTAGAGTCTAAGGGATACTCTGTCAACACAGTGAACAATGGGGTAGATGCCCTTGACAGGTTGAAAGAAGATGATTTTGATCTGGTGTTTTTGGATGAGAATATGCCCGGACTTGGTGGTCTGGATGTACTCAAGGAGTTGAAAGAGCTTCAGCCATCATTGCCGGTGGTCATGATCACGAAGAACGAAGAGGAGCATATCATGGAAGATGCGATAGGCTCCAAGATCGAGGATTACCTTATAAAGCCCGTTCACCCAAAGCAGATGCTGCTTACGATTAAGCGCGTAATTGACAATAAAAGACTTGTCACAGAAAAGGTCACTTCCAATTATCAGCAGGCATTCCGGGAGATCATGATGCAACTCATGGAGGGGCCGGGACTAGAGGAACTAAAGTCCATTTACAAAAAGATCGTCTTCTACGAATTGGCGATACAGAATAGCGACGAGACGGGAATGGAAGAGGTCCTAGAGACCCAAAAGACGGAAATGAACCGTGAATTCTCCAAGTACATTCGGAGAAACTATATGGACTTCCTTCGGGAGCGAAGTGATGACACGCCCGTCATGTCGCACAACCTGATGCACAGAAAGGTTATTCCGGAGATGAAGAATGGCAAGCCGGTTTTCTTCGTGCTGGTCGACAATCTGCGTTTCGATCAATGGAAGTTCCTCCAACCAATGATAGAAGAGCTCTTCCGTGTGCGTACGGAGGACATGTACCTGAGCATATTGCCAACGACTACCCAGTACTGCCGAAACTCCATCTTTGCAGGGATGCTGCCTAGTGAGATTGAAAAGGAGTTTAGGGGTAAATGGCTGAACGATGAAGACGAAGGCGGGAAGAACCAATTTGAAGAATTGTTTGCATCAGAACTGCTCAAGAGATTGAGAATTGATGCAAAGCTTTCTTATAACAAGATCCTGAACCTTCAGGGTGGTAAAGATCTGGTCGAACAGATCCCTAACCTCTTCGACAATGACCTGAACATCATCGTCTACAATTTCGTAGATGCGCTCTCTCATGCACGTACAGACTTCAAGATCGTTCGCGAACTCGCGGAGGACGAAGCAGCATACCGCTCACTGACCTTGAGTTGGTTCGAACACAGTCCGTTGTACGATGCTCTGAAAAAGATCGCAGAACAAGATGCGACGGTCATCATTACTACAGATCACGGGTCTGTACGGGTAAATGAGCCGGTAAAGATCATTGGTGACCGAAAGACGACCACTAATCTCAGGTATAAGACCGGTAAAAACCTCAGCTATGATGAGAAGGGCGTCTTTACTGTACCTAAACCTCAGGAAGCAGGTTTGCCAACACAGCATATCAGTTCACGATTCGTGTTTTGCCAGGAGAACGATTTCTTCGTTTATCCGAACAACCTGAATCACTATGCGAAATACTATCGCGACACTTTCCAGCACGGTGGGATCAGCGTGGAGGAGATGCTGATACCGTTCATTGTTTTGAATAAAAAGTAATGGAATCTGCCTTTTCCCTGGAGCAACTGGACCGTGTTGTAGAAGAGATTCTGGCCAGACCGGAACACGTTTTCACGTTCACGGGAGATTTGGGAGCCGGAAAAACCACGCTCATCAAGGCCATTTGTCGACGATTGGGAGTTGAACATGAGATGAGCAGTCCGTCTTTTGGGATCGTGAACCAGTACGATACTTCCCAAGGTCCTGCTTACCACTTCGATCTCTATCGCACACGCGATGTTTCCGAATTACTCGAAATAGGTTTCGATGAATACCTCGAATCGGGAGCATATTGCTTCATTGAATGGCCGGAAATAGCGGAACATGTCCTTGAACATTACGACTGTGCGAACGTTGAATTACAAACGATAGACAACGATACCCGCAGCGTGCGCATTTCCTAGTGAGAGGATACCTCATTCATATTGCCCTTCTTACTCTACCCATTCTAGCCAGAACACAGGTCCTGGATGCCGAAATTGAAAGTCGGTTGGCAGATCTGCCGGGTGTGACGGAAAAGCTGCAAACATTCGAAAGTTTTGGCGTGAAGGAACCAGGCACACAAGCACTCGAGAATACCGGTGCTTGGTTATACGATTATGCGGCTCAACTAGGGTACAATGTAGAATTTGACAGCTTTCAAGATCCGCTGAGTTGCTGGCAACGAAATGTGGTCGTGACGATTCCGGGTACATCCACGAGCCGGTTTATGGTATTGGGTGCTCATTACGACACTAAACGAGGAACCGGAACCAATGATAATGGGAGTGGGGTGGTTGCTTTGATGAATACACTTGAAGTGTTGCCCGATTATCGTCCGCTTTATGGGATCCGCGTGGTCTTCTTCTCCGGAGAGGAGCAAGGGTTTCACGGCAGCAAACACTATGTAGATAGTGTGCTTTCTAAAGAGTCGGGAAACCTGTTATTGATGCTGAATGTGGATCAAATAGGCGGAACCGCAGGGGCAGAAGGAAATGATAAGATCTACTGTGAGCGCGATGAAAACAATGAACCTGCCTCTAATAATCAGAGATCCAAGTTGGTCACAGACACGTTAGCGCAATTAACAAGGCTTTATACCACCCTAGAACCGGTAATTTCCGGAGCTTACAGCAGCGATTATGAGCCTTTTGAGGATGCAGGTGAGATCATCACAGGCTTGTATCAATATGCCCCTTACCCACAAACGCATACGGCTTCCGACAGTCTGCAATATTTGGATTCAAACTCGCTCAATCAAGCTGTCCGATTGGTAACAGCAGCAACCATGTACTTCAGTGGACAGAAAATACTGAACGTCAGCAGTAACGCATTGGTTCAACTCGACCTTTACCCAAACCCGACAACAGGATCCGTGTTTTGCCAGGGATTGAAAAATATAACATCGGTCGATGTCTTTGATCTCAGCGGAGTGCTGGTGACCGAAAAGTCAGTAAATAATGGCGTCTTCCATGTCAGCGATCTTCCAAAAGGAATCTATGTCGTCGCTGTTTCTGTTGACCACAAACTGTTTCACGCAAGACTTGTTGTGCAGTAGGTGTTGAATTGAGTATCCTTGCGCATTTATGGGAATAGAGATCACATTCTACGGTGCAGCCCGACAAGTTACCGGAAGCATGTACCACATTCGGACGGAGACGGGGTTTGAGATCCTGGTAGACTGCGGTCTGGACTATGAAAAGAACAGTGATTTTGCCCGGAATTCCCACTTTCCGTTTGATCCGTCGCGAATACAAGCTGTTGTGCTGACGCATGCACATATTGATCACAGCGGCAATTTGCCCACTCTCTTCGCCAAGGGGTTTAGCGGGTCCGTCTTCTGTACCGAGCCGACTGCAGCGTTAGCGGATATTCTGTTACAGGATTCTGCCCGGATACAGGCTGATAAACAATCGAAGAAATACAGCAGGCGAAACAAACGCAGGAGGCTGGAACCGCGCTTGTATGGTTACAAACATGTATTTGAAACCATAGAGAACACTATCACCCTTTCATTTAACAGACCGTTCAAGCTGAACGATGAGTTAGAGTTGGAATTGATACCGGCCGGTCACATACTTGGCGCTGCCAGTGTGGTGTTGAGTTTTCGATCAAATGGCAAGACGAAAAGGATCGCCTTCAGTGGTGACTTAGGTAGAGCGAACAATTCCATTTTAGGAGCTCCTGAAATCCCTGATCACCTTGATTATCTCGTGGTAGAGGGGACATATGGCAGTAGAGAACACCAAGACACGGGTAAAGCGGAAGATATACTCAAGGAAGAAGTCGAGCGAACGTGCATAGAAGAAGGGGGTAGACTGATCATACCGGCATTCAGTGTAGGTCGTACCCAATCCATCCTTTTCACACTTCATCAGATGTTCAGGAATGGTGTGCTTCCTTCGGTACGCGTATTTGCCGATAGTCCACTTGGTCTGAATAGTGGTGAGATCCATCAGAAGTACGCGGAATACCTCAACGACAAGGCTCAGGAATACGCAGCTGAATACGGAAACCTATTTCAGTTCAAACAGCTCTATCTTGTGGAGGATGAAGAGGATGAGGAACTGTTGAAAGATCACTCCAAAGCAGCAATACTGGTCTCCAGTGCCGGTATGATGGAAGGAGGGAGGATACAAAAGCATATTGCTGATAATATCGAGAATCCCAAAAGCACGATCCTTATCGCCGGATATTGTACAGAAGGAACACTCGGTCACAAGCTGATGCAAGGCGATCGACAGATCCGGATCCGAGGTCGACAATATGCGGTCATGGCCAAGATATCCAAGACGGATATCTTTAGTGCTCATCCCGGGAAAAGTGAGCTTTTGAATTACATAAGATCTGTTTCAAAGAAGGGTACTCTCGATAAGATCTTTCTGACCCATGGTCAAGAGGAAAGTCTGCAAGAATTGAAAAGTGATCTTACGATGTTAGGGGCCGAAGTTTCGATTCCATCGAGAGGAGAATCAGTTTCTATGTAATGACCTTATATTCAATGTGTTAAAGGGATTGTAGCTGATTAGGATCTATCTCGACTGATTTCTCATGCTAAACCGGAATCCGACGGTGGTCAATGATTCCTCGAAATGTCAACAATTTGTGGGTAATTGCAACGACCTAAAAGCCCCTAAAAACCTGATATAATCTAGCTTTACAAGCTTTAAATCAGTTGGAATTTTTATGGACAATCCAAACGAGAAGATCATCCCGATAAACATAGAGGATGAAATGAAGACGGCCTATATCGATTATTCGATGTCAGTGATCGTTTCAAGAGCCTTACCGGATGTCAGAGACGGTCTGAAACCCGTGCACCGAAGAGTGCTTTACGGGATGACCGAGCTGGGGCTGACGAGTAGCAGGGCATACAAGAAATCAGCAAGGATCGTAGGGGAGGTGCTTGGTAAGTATCACCCTCACGGAGATAGTTCGGTATACGACACCATGGTGCGTATGGCTCAGGATTGGAGCTTGCGCTATCCGATGGTCGATGGTCAGGGGAACTTCGGTTCCATTGACGGTGACCCACCGGCAGCCATGCGATATACGGAGGCAAGGATGAGAAAGCTGGCAGAGGAAATGCTTAGCGATATTGACAAGGAAACGGTCGATTTCTCTCCGAACTTCGATGATAGTTTGAAGGAGCCTACGGTGCTGCCAGCTAAGATCCCAAGTCTTTTGGTCAATGGAGCGGCAGGTATCGCAGTAGGAATGGCCACGAATATGGCACCGCATAACCTATCGGAGGTAGTGGATGGGATCATTGCGTACATCAAGGATCGCGACATCACGATCGAAGGGTTGATGGAGTATGTGAAAGCTCCTGATTTTCCGACCGGTGGTACGATCTACGGATATGAAGGAGTGAAGAATGCCTTCGAAACCGGTCGAGGACGTATCGTGATGAGAGGTAAGGCGGAGTTTGACGAGACCAAAACTGGTCGCGAACAGATCGTCATTACAGAAGTTCCATATCAAGTTAGTCCTTCGCAGATCATCGTTAAAGCGGTGAATCTGGTCAATGAGAAGGTGATCGAAGGTATCTCAGAGATCCGCGATGAAAGTGATAGAAAAGGATTGCGCATAGTCTTCGATCTGAAGAAAGATGCCATTCCAAATATCGTACTGAATAAGCTCTTCAAATACACGCCTCTGCAGACGTCCTTCTCGGTGAACAACATCGCATTGGTGAAAGGCCGTCCTGAGATGCTCAATCTAAAGGATATGATCCACCATTTCGTGGAGCATCGCCATGAAGTGGTCATCCGCAGAACGCAATACGAACTGAACGAGGCGGAAAAACGAGCTCATATCCTGGAAGGATTGTTGATCGCTCTGGACAATCTCGATGAGGTGATCGCTTTGATCCGTGCAAGCAAGACTCCGGAAGAAGCGCGAAATGGTCTGATGGATCGTTTCGGTCTGACCGAGATCCAGGCAAAGGCAATTCTGGACATGAGGCTGCAAAAGCTGACCGGTCTGGAGCGCGATAAGATCCGCGAAGAGCATAGCGAACTGATGGAGCTGATCGCCGATCTGAAAGATATTCTTGAGAAGGAGGGTCGCCGGATGGATATCATCGTTGAAGAGATGATGGAGGTGAAGGAGAAGTACGGCGATGAGCGCAGAACTCAGATCGAATTTGATAGCGGTGATCTCAATATCGAGGATCTGATCCCGAATGAAGATGTGGTAATCACGATCTCACACATGGGATATATCAAGCGCACTGCACTCACCGAGTACAGGACGCAGAACAGAGGTGGAGTAGGGAACAGAGGGGTGAAGCACCGCGATGAAGACTTCGTCGAGCATTTAATGATGGCCTCGACACATAATTACATGCTGTTCTTCACGGATCAAGGAAGATGTTATTGGATGAAGGTGTATGAGATACCTGAAGGAAGTAAAACTTCGAAAGGCAGACCGATACAGAATCTGATCAATATTCCGAAAGAGGATAAGGTCAGAGCTTTCATTACAGTTGCGAACTTCAACGATGATGAATATCTGGACAATAATTTCATCGTGATGTGTACCAAGAATGGTACGGTGAAAAAGACCACGCTTCGAGCATACAGTCGTCCGCGTTCAAATGGTATCAACGCCATCACGATCCGTGAAGGAGATGAACTGCTAGAAGCTCGTCTGACCAGCGGTTCTCATCAGATCCTGTTGGCTAAGAAGTCGGGAAAGGCCATTCGATTCAACGAAGAGGACGTACGTGCAGTAGGACGTACGGCGGCGGGTGTACGCGGTGTTCGACTCGAAGATGATAAGGATGAGGTCGTTGGCATGGTTTGTGTTTTACCTGATGATGAGGAGACGATTATGGTTGTCAGCGAAAACGGATACGGTAAAAGGACCAACTTGGATGACTATCGGGTCACCGGGAGAGGTGGGAAAGGAGTGAAGACCCTTCAGATCACCGATAAGACCGGAGGTCTTGTATCGATCAAAAGTGTGACTGACGAGGATGATCTTATGATCATCAACCGCTCGGGAATCGCGATACGATTACCTTTGTCGGGCGTTCGGGTGATGGGTAGAGCAACGCAGGGTGTTCGACTCCTGAAAGTTCGAGAAGGAGATTCGATCGCTTCAGTGGCAAAGGTTCGTACCGAAGATGAGGAAGAAGAGGTAGAAGGTGCGGAAGGACTGGAAGGAGAAACTACAGAAGGGACTCCGGAAGCGTCAGCTACAGAGGAAAGCGGGGAATCTGCTGAAGAAGACAGCCAGGATGCGTCTGAAAATGTAGACAATAACGACTAGCAATAATGAAAAACACGAAGTTCACAAGAAGCATTTTACTTGGGATGGTGATGTTGGCTGCCTCGGCAGTGAGCGCGCAGAAATTCAAGGTAGAAACCGTAGCCGGTAAGTTGATCAGCCCTGTTGATCGTACTTCACAGGAATGGTTCACCATTTTGGATGAATGTGTAGCAGACATTGAAATGGCTGCCGAGCATCCTAAAACTCAAGGGTTTTATAAGATGCATTACTACCGGGGTGTTACTTACTTGTCGATCTATCGGGAAGGAAGTCCTGAGCAGAAAGCCAAATACAGCAATGCATTGGAAATAGCTACGAAATCGTTCTTCGCAACTCTTGAGACAGATGAAAAAGAACGGTTCCGCTCATTTGCCGAACAAAAGTTACTCGATTGTGCCATTGGTAACTTTAACCAGGGAGTGGTACATTACAATGAACAGGATTACGATGCGGCAATAGCAAGTTATGCGGAAGCGCTCAAGATCCTTCCACTGGACAAAGAAGGAGAACTGAAGCGACGTAACATCACGGAAGAGACCTTGATACAGTATAGTTACTATTCTGCCATGGCGAAAGGAGATAATGCTGCCACGAAAGAATACATCAACAAACTGATCGAATTGGGCTTCCAGGATCCAAAGATCTATATGGATCTCGTAAGAGTGTATCTGGCAGAAAAAGATACATCTAATGCTCTCAAATACATCGAGTTAGGCAAGGATCTCGCTCCGGATGATGTCAACCTCATCAACACCGAACTGGATATTTATTTGAAGCAGGGTAGATCTCAGGAGCTGATCGACAAGCTTACCAAAGCGATCGAAACAGATCCTAGCAACAGGATATACTACTTCGCACGAGCGATAAGCTATGAGAAGCTTGAAATGCCTGACAAAGCCGAATCGGACTATATAAAAGCCCTTGAAGTGGATCCGGCTTATGGAGATGCGTATTATAACCTGGGTGTGATCTATATCAATAAATGTCGCCCAATAGCAGACAAGATCGACAACTCACAGAAGATGTCGGAGATAGAAGCTTTGGAGAAGGAGATAGACGTCTTGTATATCAAAGCAGCTGAGCAATTCCAGAATGCATTGGAGTATGGTGAATATGAAGAAGCAGCTCGAACTGAATTGATGGGAACGCTCAAGCGTATCTATGCACGTCTGATCCAGACAAATTCAGAATACGAACAGAAATACAAGGACATCAAAGCGGAATTGGGTGAATAAGGATTTCGGAAATTCATTAGTTCATTAGACCGAATGAGGTGAGGTGGCCGTTTAAGCCGCCTTTCTTTTAAAAACGTGTAGTTAACATAATATTAATTATAAGCTAAAACAGTTTGGATTGTTGTATGTTTACAATGACCATGAGTGCTGTACGATCCATATACGACTTATCCGTTGAATCACCGTCTGGTGAGCTGATCCATTTTGAACAATTCAAGGATAAGGTGATCCTTGTCGTAAATACCGCTACGGAATGTGGCTTCACTCCACAGCTGAAACAATTGCAAGATCTGCACGAAAAATACGAGCACGCCGGATTGGTCATCATTGGATTCCCGTGTAACCAGTTCGGTTCTCAAGAACCTCGTTCAAACGACGAAATGATCGACTATTGTGAGCTAAAGCATGGTGTGACCTTTTTACTCACTTCGAAGGTTGATGTCAATGGACCCCATACAGATCCGGTGTTCAAATATATTAGGAAAGAGCTGCCGGGATTTCTTGGAGGCCGCATTAAATGGAACTTCACCAAGTTTCTGATCACGCGCTCAGGAAAACCGTTCAAGCGCTATGGAAGCACAACTAAACCCGCCACTATCGATTCAGACATCTTAGAACTCCTTGAAATATAGGAGCTTACAGATGTGGATATTTTCGAAAAAAAATCCTAAATTTCCAAACCAAACCCTGAACTGTGCGTTTTGTTTAATATTCGCATGAATATGTTGAACAAAAAGAAAGTAGCAGTTATTGGTTCCGGTTTTGCCGGGCTGTCTTCTGCTGCGGTGCTCGCTTCTCAAGGATTGAATGTCGAATTATTCGAGAAGAATGAGCTTCTCGGTGGTCGCGCTCGCCAGTTCTCGCACGAAGGTTTCGTTTTCGATATGGGCCCAAGCTGGTATTGGATGCCTGACGTTTTCGAGCGATTTTACAACCGCTTCAACCACACCACGTCTGATTTCTACGAATTGAAAAAGCTGGATCCCGGCTTTCAGATCATTTATGGTGAGAATGATGATATGAAGATCCCTGCTTCCTGGGAGGCATTACTTGAATTCTTCGAAGAAATCGAAATTGGAGCCGCTGATAAGCTGCGTAAATTCATGGATGAAGCCGAATACAAGTATTCGGTCGGGATCAACGAACTGGTCTACAAACCCGGTTTTTCATTGATGGAATACCTGAGACCTGACATCATCAAAGGGGTTTTCCGTCTTCAGGTATTCTCCTCCTTCAGAAAACATGTCCATAAGCACTTCAAACATCCAAGGTTGAGAGCCTTGATGGAATTTCCTGTGTTATTCCTGGGAGCTTTACCCAAGAATACCCCTGCTCTGTACAGTTTGATGAATTACGCCGGCTTAAAACAAGGTACCTTCTACCCTCTCGGAGGTTTTGGGAAAGTGATCGATGCCATGCGTCAGATCGCTGAAGAGCAAGGCGTGACCATATATTCCGGAGAACCTGTCGAGCATATCGGTGTTACGGGAAACAGAGCCGATCATATCAGCGCGAACGGACACAGCGCAGCTGTAGACGGGATCATCGGTGCAGCCGACTACCACCATATAGAACAGAATCTGATCGATGCGCCCTATCGCAACTATTCCGAGCAATACTGGGGAAAGAA
>VMDK01000006.1 GCA_008080835.1 Sphingobacteriia bacterium
TGAAGAGGATGTTGAAACTGCTGCTGAGACAGTAGAAGAAAATACAGAAGCTGTTGAAGCAACTGAAGAAGTTGTAGAAGCTGAAGTAGAAGAAACACCTGAAGCTGAGGCTGCAGAGGAGCCGGCTGAAGAAGAAGCAGCTCCTAAAGTGGAAGAGCCTGTAGCAGAAGCCGAAGTTGAAGCAGAAGCTTCAGAGGAAGCGACTGAAGAGGAAGAGTCTACTGAAGAAGAAGATGCTTCTGAGGAAGGCGAAGGTCAGGACGAAGAAGAGAAAAAAGACTAATAGTCTGAATGCATAAATGAAAGGGAAGTTCCATTGAGCTTCCCTTTTTTGTTATTCGATTTTACATTTTTGTATATTAACGGAAAGAAAAAGCTATGAAACGAGAGGTTTTGGAACCCATGGCCATCGAAGAGGACTTTCTTCCTCTAAATGGTACGGATCACATCGAATTCTACGTAGGAAATGCCAAGCAAAGTGCATATTACTATCAGAAGGCCTGGGGATATGAACTAGTGGCCTATGCCGGTCCTGAAACAGGTGTTCGGGATCGCGCTTCATATGTCTTGCAGCAGGGTAAAGTGAGATTGGTGCTTACCACATCCTTACTCCCAAACTCCGACATTTCCCGACACCAGCAGGAGCACGGTGATGGCGTGAAGTTCTTGTCGCTGTGGGTGGATGATGCCACCAAGAGCTTTGAAGAAACTGTCAAGCGCGGTGCGAAACCATATATGGAGCCGACGGAATTTTCTGATGAACATGGCAAAGTGGTCATCTCTGCCATCCATACCTATGGGGAAACCGTTCACAAGTTCGTTCAACGCTCAGAATACAATGGCGCATTCCTGCCAGGGTTCAAAGAACCCCTCAATAAAATCAAAGTGGAGCCTGTGGGCTTGAAGCACATCGACCACTGCGTAGGTAATGTAGAGCTTGGAGCCATGAATCAATGGGTCAACTTCTACGAAGACGTTTTGGGCTTCCGACTGCTGCTTACCTTCGACGATGAAGATATCAGCACCGAATACAGCGCTTTGATGTCAAAAGTGGTTTCCAATGGGAACGGTTACGTAAAATTCCCGATCAATGAACCCGCAGACGGAAAGAAGAAGAGCCAGATCGAAGAGTATCTCGACTTTTACCAAACTGCCGGTGTGCAACACATCGCCATCGAAACCGATAATATCATTGCTACTGTAAGTGAACTTAGAAGAAGAGGGGTAGACTTCTTATACGTGCCGGATAACTATTACGATACCGTATTGGACCGGGTAGGAGAGATCGACGAAGAGATCACCGCATTGAAGGAACAGAATATTCTGGTCGACAGAGACGACGAAGGTTATCTACTACAGATCTTTACGAAGCCTGTTGAAGACCGCCCCACTCTTTTCTACGAGATCATTCAGCGAAAAGGGGCGAAGTCCTTTGGAAAAGGAAACTTCAAAGCCTTGTTCGAATCGATCGAACGCGAACAGGAACTCAGAGGAAATCTCTAGGATTCTTCCCATCAAATACAAAAGGCTCAGCATTTCGCTGAGCCTTTTGTTTTAAGTGTGGGTTTTTCGTAGCCTCAAGATTAATCGTGAGGCTACCTCACAATAACTATACGCAGTCTTGAGCGTGTTTACCCGCCTCTGGCGGGAGCGAAGCGAACGGTGACTACAATCTGTCGCGGATATTTATCCGTGATAGATTGTGAATTCATGGTATGTGCACAGAACTGTCTCGGATGAATATCCGCGACAGTTGAGTCTCTTGCTTTTTGGTCAAAGGCCAACGCTCTTTGTGCTCTTTGTGTCTTTGTGGTGCGGACAACTACCGCAACAAACAAAGCCTGTTAATGGACGTAGTCACCGCTCATTTCATTCACTGAAGACTACGCCCAGTCGCTTGCTATTTGGTCAAAGGCCAATGTTCTCCGTGTACTCTTTGCCTCCGTGGTTCAAAAAAAGCTACAACAAAAAAGGCCCAGTACCAACTGAGCCTCTTCCATTGCTGATTCAGAATTACTTCTTAAAGTAACTGAAGTCGTGACCGCTTTTCAGTTGGATCACCACTTCGTAAATGAGTTTGATGACCGCATCCAGATCGTCTTTGTGGATGGTCTCCACAGTAGTATGCATGTAACGCAGAGGCAAAGAGATCAAAGCGGATGGAACGCCTTCTGCGCTGTATGCGAATGAATCCGTGTCCGTTCCGGTTGATCTGCCCGCAGCAGCTCTTTGGAATGAGATCTTTTTCTTCTCCGCCACCTTTATGATCATGTCACGGACATTGTTCTGTACAGCAGGCCCGTATGTGATCGATGGTCCACCGCCACATTTGGTTTCACCCTGTGTTATCTTGTTGTACATCGGGGTGGTTGTATCATGAGTTACGTCTGTGATGATCGCTACATCCGGTTTGATGCGACGAGAGATCATCTCTGCACCGCGTAGACCGATCTCTTCCTGAACAGCATTGACCACGTAAAGAGTGAACGGGATCTCATTCTTGTTCTCATGGATCAAACGCGCAACCTCAGCGATCATGAAACCACCAGCGCGGTTGTCAAATGCACGACCGGTGAGGAAGTCTTTCCCAAGCTCCATTACATCAGCATCGAATGTGGCAACGGTACCAACATGTACTCCTTGCTTCTCCACGTCTTCTTTTGAGGTGGCTCCAATATCGATGAACAAGTTTTTCAAACTTGGCTGCTCTTCCTTAGCGCGATCGCGCACATGGATAGCCGGCCATCCAAATACGCCTTTCACTACTCCTTTATCACCGTGCAGGTTCACCCTCATACTTGGAGCGATCTGATGATCGGATCCTCCCAGGCGAGTGACGTACAGGTATCCTTCCGGGGTGATGTAGTTCACGAACCATGCGATCTCGTCGGCATGCGCTTCGATGACCACTTTATAGTCTTTACCCGGATTGATGATACCAGCTACAGAGCCATATGCATCGGTGATATGCTCATCCACGTACGGAGTGATGTAGTCGAGCCAGATCTGCTGGCCGGACTTCTCAAATCCCGTAGGCGATGCGTTATTCAGATATTCCTCCAGGAATTTTTTGCTTTGCTTTCTCATAGGTTCAAATAAACAAGCTTGCAGCTGTTTTGCCTAGTATGTGGATTAAACTTCTTCTGCTGTAGTGTGAACTGTTCTAGCCGTTCCAACCATGCGCTTCACCCAGAAAGTCAAACGATCACTCAAAAGGTACATCACAGGTACGATCACCAAGGTAAGGAATGTCGCGAAGATCAATCCAAAGATCACTGTCCAGGCCATAGGGCCCCAGAAGTCGGCATTGTCACCACCGATATAGAATTGAGCATCGAAATCGCGAAGCAGCGACCCGAAGTTGATATTCATTCCGGTAGCCAAAGGCAAGAGTCCAAGTACAGTTGTGATTGCAGTCAGAAGCACAGGACGCAGACGTGTCCGACCTGCCTCTACGATAGTACCCACAATTTCATCCATAGGCAATCGAGCGTCCTTGTCCAATCCCAATTCTACCCTCTTTCTTTGTCGGAGCAGAATGGTGTAGTCGATAAGTACGATTGCATTGTTCACTACCACACCGGCGAGTGAAATGATACCGATACCACTCATCATCACGGAGAATGGCATTCCCGTCAGGCCGAATCCTAGGAATACACCGATGGTACTGAAGACAACCGAGAACATGATGATCACAGGTCCGATCACACTGTTGAATTGCGTAACGATGATCAGGAAGATGATGAACATGGCGAGCATCATGGCTCCCATGAGAAACGCAGTTGATTTACCCTGCTCTTCCTGCTCTCCGGTGAACTTGAATTCGTATCCTTCTTTCTTCGGGAAATCGCTGAGCAGCTGCTTGTACTGACCAACGATCTCATTGGCGTTGAATCCTTCCTCAACTTCTGAGAAGATCGTGATCACCCTGTCCATATCCAGACGTTTGACCGTTCCATATGTGCTGTTGAACTCGATGTCAGTAACGGCAGAGATTGGCACCTGACTGATCTTGCCACTCGCCATGTCACGGAAAGTGATATTCGTATTCAGAAGATTGTTCAGATTGTACCTGTATTCATCCTTGAAGCGCAGGTTGATCTCATAATCGTCCTCGCCATCTTTGAGTTTGCTGATCTCTTTTCCTTGATTGGCTACGCGAATGGTGTTGGCAATATCCATCGTCGAAACATTGAATCGTTTCGCTGCTTCGCGATCGATGTTGATCTCCAGCATCGGTTTGCCGAGCTCGAGATCAGTCTTGAGCTGATCTACTCCCGGGATGCGCGCTTCTTCCATTTTGCGCTTTATCTGCTCCACATAGGAGATCAGTTCTAGGTAGTTTTCTCCTTTAACCTCCAAGTTGATCGGTTTTCCAACCGGTGGTCCCATATTGTCTTTACCAAAGGTCAATTGTGCTTCCGGGAAGTCGGCACAGGCCTTTTTGATCCGCGTCATGAGTTCACTGGTCGTCGTTTCAGAAAGGAAAATCCTTTCCTCATAGTCAAGAAATGATACAGTGATCCTTGCCTTATTCGGAGATGAACCCTGCTGCACACCTTCATTCGGGTCAGCAGTTTTTTCTCCAACCTGGGCGAGCACAGCTTCAACGATCACGCTATCACGCTCCACTTCCTTGGAGATGCGAGCTTCCAGTTCTTTTGTGATCTCATTCGTCTTGACGATGTCTGTGCCCAGCGGAGTTTCGATGAATACGTTCACCATTCTAGGCTCATTATCCGGGAAAAATACAATGTTCGGCTCGCCACCGAAGTAAAACCCTAGGGCGAAAACCAACAGGAACAACGTAGCAATGAAGTACGCAATAGGTCGCCATTTTGTGATGGCAAATTCCACACGTCGACTATACCACGCTTCGATCTTTGGCATCTTGGTATTCATGAACCAGCGTCCAACCGGAACCATGTAGAAACGATTCACCAAAGAGAACAATACTCCCACGTAGAATAAGGACCCCATAAAGCGCATGTTACCGGCACTGACACCTTCAGCGCTGCCTGCTGCTGCTTCTGTCATTCCCATGAATTGGAATGCAGTTCCTACAACTGCGGCCAGAATGATCCTGATCCAGAATGATCTTGCGCCGCGTTTCTTGGGATCTTCTACTCGCATGTGATCAGCCGTAAGAACCGGGTTGACGACCAAAGCAACGAATAGTGATGATGCTAGTACGATGATCAGTGTGATCGGAAGGAACTTCATGAATTCACCCATGAGGTCTTTCCAGAACAAGAGTGGCACGAAAGCGGCCAATGTGGTGGCAGTCGAAGCAATGATTGCCGATGCGACTTCACCTACTCCTTCTTTTGATGCCCGTTCGGCATTCTTGCCTTTCTCAGATCGCAATCGGTATATATTTTCTACCACAACGATCCCATTATCTACCAGCATCCCCAGTGCAAGAATGAGTGAGAACAACACCATCATGTTCAGAGTATTACCTCCAAAGTTCAGTAGTGCGATCCCCATGAGCATGGAGAGTGGAATGGCAATTCCCACGAACAAACTGTTGCGAAGTCCAAGGAAGAAGACTAGAACTCCCACAACCAACAGTACCCCCATGATGATACTATTTTCCAGGTTGTTCACCATGGATCGAGTGAATTTCGATTGGTCATTGGTGATCAGCACATTCAAATCCTTAGGGAAAGTAGAGGCTTGAGCTTTTGCGATGATCGCTTTTATCTTATCGGAAGCATTGAGTAGATTTTCTCCACTCTTTTTCTTCACATCAAGTGCAACAACCGGTTTCCCGTCGAGACGTGCAAAGCTTGTTGGTTCCTTTGGGCCAAACGTTACTTCACCGATATCTCGCATGTAAACGATGTTCTGGAATTCATTCTTGACGATCACATCCTCTATATCACGGAAGCTTTCAAACTCCCCTTTGATACGAATGTTCCTGCGCGAAATGTCGCTGCCATCTACACTTCGAATATCACCACCCGACATGGTAACGTTTTCACCGGCGATCGCGCGCTCCACGTCTGTAAGCGTGATTTCCAGTGCTTCCATTTTGACACGGTCCACACTGACTTCAACCTCATCCTCGCTGAGTCCGGTGATGTCAACTGCCGATATTTCCTGCAGATTCTCGATCTTCTCTTCGAGGTACTCCGCATATTCCTTGAGTTTTGCTTCCGGGTAATCGCCGTACACGTTCACGTTCATTACCGGCATCTCGGAGAAATCAAGCTCCATGATGTTGGGGTCTGCCGGCAGATCATTTGGCAGATCAGCGTCGGCTCTGTCCACCGCATCTTTTACTTCCTGAAGCGCTTCGTTGCTTGGAACATCAAGATCGAATTCAGCTACGATCACGGAAAAATCCTGGATCGAGGTTGAACTCAGCTTTTTGATCCCGTTGATCGTATTAAGCTCTTTTTCAAGCGGTCTTGTGAGCAAGTTCTCAATATCCACCGGAGAGTTACCTGGATAGGCTGTATTCACGTAGATAGTAGGTTGTTTGATCTCCGGAAAACTCTCCTTCGGCATCGTATTATACGATCTCCATCCTATGATGAGGATGATGAAGATCATCACATATACGCTGATCCGATTATTTACAGACCAACTCGAGAGTTTGAACTCCTTTATTATCTCTTTCAACTTTGACATTTCGTGACGATTATTTGGACGTGATGATCTTAACTAGATCTCCCTGAATGACGCTGTTGTATCCTTCAGTGATCAGCATAGTTCCCGGTTCTAATCCGGATGAGATCACCGTTTCTGTGGCGAACTGCTCTTCGATCTCCACGAAGGTTTTTTGAACTGTAAGATCTTCATTGACCGTAAGCACATAGTCTCCTTTGCCATCATTTCGGATAAGACGGGTAGGAACCGTGATCGCATCTTCTTTTACGTAGTCGCTGGCCGTGATCATGGCTAAGAGATTTGGCTTGAGCATACTGCTCTTATGTGAAGGCTCAATGATGATAGTGTAAGTTCGATTGTTCGCATCAATCACACTTCCAACCGCACTGATCTTCTCTTTGGTCGTTAGATTCAAACTCGGGTAGAACACTTCTACGCTTTGTCCCTTGCCGATATTCTCAATATACCGCTCCGATATGTTCGCCTTGATCTCCACATCCTGAAGATTCACCACACGCATCACACCCTGACTTCCTATACTTCCAACGAGCTGGCCGACTTTTGCCATCACCTCATCAACGGTTCCGCTGATCGGCGAACGAAGGTCGAACTTGCCCAGCTGGACTTGAGCCGCCATCAGACTTTTTTGCAGAGCTTCGTAGTTCGTTTTCGCCTGGAGGTATTGGATCTCACTTCCTATGTTTTGATCCCACAGTCGCTTTTGCTTGTCATAATTCGCTTTAGCAAGCTTCAGTCGAGCTTCCAGTTCTGCAATTTGAGATGCAGCAGCACGACCATCGAGTGAAACGAGCAACTGGCCTTTATATACGCGCTGACCTTCACGAACATGGATGGCGGTCACGGTGCTTGGTACTTCCGGATTGATGAGCACGTTTTTGTCTGACTCAACTAGTCCTTGGAATACCACCGGATTCATGAATTCTTTTGGAGCGATCGTGTCGATCTGCACGGCAATACCAAGATCTTCTTTCGTGGTATCGAGTTCCGCGATCTCGTTTTCGAGTTTATGGATCTCGTCTTTCAGTTTGGAGAAGGTTTTTTTCTTCTCTGTGAGTTCCTTTTGCTTCTGCTCCAGTTTTGAGCCGGTATCGGAACATGCGAGCAGACCCGCTGTGATGAACAAGGCAATGATCAGGTTTTTCATTATCGTTTTGTTTGGGTTGTGTTTGATGTGTTGTTGACTAAAGGGTGCCAAGAGCCATTTGTAACTCTGTGGCGGCTACCATGAATTCGTAAAGTGCATTACTGTATCTTATCTCAGCTTGCGTTCTGTCTGATTCGGCTTGAGCTAGTTCCATAGATGAACCTACACCTTCTCGGAACTTGATCTCGGCAACGCGATGTATCTCACGAGCCAACTCACGACTTTCCTTTTCATTCGAAAGGGTACTCGAAGTAGTGGCATACCTCAGTTCCGCCTGAGCCACTTCGGTATAGATCGCATTCCGCGTATTATTTAATGTATTCTTATCCTGTTCGAGTTTGATCCGTGCTTCCGAGATCTTCGCTTTCTTATACAGACCGTCGAAGATCGGAATGCTCAGATTCAGGCTATAAGTTGTACCCGGATACCAGGTTTTCCCCAGATCCGTGAATTCCGCCTGACTGGAAAAGGAGTTCTGTTGATGGCTGACGTTCAGATATAAGTTAGGGACGTAACCTACCTTGTATCTACGCACGTTCAAGCTGTCGAGCGCGATCTGCTGCGACAGGATGTCGTATTCCACACGATTCTCAATGTT
Source organism: Sphingobacteriia bacterium (assembly GCA_008080835.1). GTDB lineage: Bacteria > Bacteroidota > Bacteroidia > NS11-12g > UBA9320 > VMDK01. The sequence continues at coordinate 8,382 of VMDK01000006.1, forward strand.
GAATCTCTCGGCCTGCACCATGCCATGGCCGTTTTTGAATCGTTCCAGATCGCCGTCCAATTTTATCGGCGTTTCTACCGGCATGCCTATCGAGAGCTTGAAGACCATTTTCATAAGGTCTCTCTGACCTTTTAAGTTGTTCACCTGAGTAGCCAGTGTGGAACGAGTCAGTTTCAGGCGGTCTACATCCAGTTTTTCAACCATTCCCGCTTCGTACATCTGCTGGATGTCTCGAAGGCTCTTTTCCACCGTTCTCAGGTTATTTACTACGAGTTGGTAATTTTCATTGGCGATCAAGACACCGTAGAATGACTTGGTTACTTCAGCAGTGATGTCAACTTCTTTCTTTTGTTGAAGAAGTTCGCTCATATTCACATACTGCTTGGCTGCTTTCAACCCTAAAAAGAACGTTCCGTCAAAAACCAGCTGTCGCATACTTACCGATCCGGTCATCATGGACGGCGCACCGAATTGGACCTCCTGAGGAGCACCTAATTGTATGGGACCGGATGGGATAAGACCCTCCTCCATGAGAACGCCATAGATGGCAGGGGAGAGAAAGTCAGGTAATTGCTGTGCTGCGATCTGAATATTGTGAACAAAGCTCGCATTGGCATTGACTTGAGGAAGCCCTGTTGCAACAATGCTCTTGACTGTCTGCTCCGAATACTTGACATCCAGTTCAGCATTCTTAAGTGCAGTGTTATGCTCCTTTGCATACTGAAGTGCTGCTTCCAAGCTCAGGAAAGTGGTATCCTGAGCCTGCACCACTGTGCCAACTATAAGCAGGATATAAAAAATGATGCTTTTCTTCATTTTTAGATTGCGTTGAGTAGTTCGTTATGTGTGATTAAATAGTCTTTGCCTTTTTTACTGACCACGCCATTGAGGTGGTAGAACATGGCCTGATGGACAAGATCCCTGAATCGGAACCGACTCAGTGGGAATAGCTCTGTATCCGAGATGCTCTCGATCAGTTTGATGTACAATCGAGCCACGATCATTTCGTCGAGATCCTCCCGATACCAACCGGTAGACTTGCCTTCTTTCATGTTCCGCATGACCTCTTCATAGATGTGCTTCGAGCGAAACTCTTCAAAAACCTTCCAGGATTGTGGGTAGTACTTCTGTAGATCATAAATGAGCGATGAATGCACATCTCTCATGGTGATCGCAACTTGATGTGCAAGATTCAGCATTTGCTGAACCGGATTCTCTCCGGATGTTAGGCACATGTCGCATGAGAGTTTGTGCCCTTCAATAAAAGTTCCAACAGCAGTGTTAACCAGCTCCTCCTTGTCGTTGATGTACAGGTAAAGTGTTTTCTTGCTGATGCCCAATTCACGGGCGATGTCATCCATACTCACACTCTTGATCCCAAAGCGCATGAAAAGCTTCATGGCTTCTTCAACGATCTTATCTCTTTCTTCTTGATTCATTTTCGGGTGCGAATGTAGCATTTTGCACTACGGAAACTTTAATTAATCTTAAAGTTTCCACGGTTTTTGTGTTTTTATCGATGAACGGAACAAAAGGCATGGATTAAATTCGGCCACTCAAAAGGGTATTTATATGTACTTGATCGGAATAGCAGGAGGAAGTGCCTCGGGTAAAACGACCTTTATCAGGGAGTTGCATCGTCAATTCAACGATCAGGAAATATGTGTGATCAGTCAGGATCATTACTATAAGCCGTTATCCGAACAAGTTGCCGACGAGAATGGTGAGATCAATTTTGATGACCCAAACGGAATCGATTTTGGTCGGCTGAAGCGCGATATCCGCGCATTGAAGCGAGGCAAAAAGGTCGACATCGTAGAATATACGTTCAATAATCCCAACAAATTTCCACAGCCGCTCACATTCCATCCGGCACCCGTTGTCATCGTCGAGGGTTTGTTCATCTATACAGACGAACAACTCGGAAAGTTATTTGATCTGAAATTGTACATAGAAGCTGATCTAGACGTCATGTTGCAACGCAGAATGGAGCGAGATACAAAGGAGCGGGGGATGAATAAACAGCAAGTGCACTATCAATGGGAAAACCATGTTTTACCTTCTTATGAGCGCTTCTTATTGCCTTACAGGGAACATGTCGATATGGTCATCTTGAACAATACTCATTTCAAAGAGAGTCTGAAGGTGGTAGTGAACCACATTGGATCGGTGATGGAAAACGCTCAATGACAGATTTGTCGCTGATTTGAGCTCGTTTCGAATTCCCTTGAAAATCGCTGTTCAGCTAATTGCTAGTTAGCGAATTTCCGCTTACTTTTGCGGACTTTCTGAAAAAGGAAAGCAATAGGAATTAATTACGAATGAAGAACAAAGGATTTATCAGATTCGTCACTATCCTGCTCGCGATCGTGAGTGTTTATCAGCTCTCTTTCACGCTGATCACAAGGAATGTTGAGAAGGATGCGAAGGCATATGCACTTGAAAGTGGCCAACGCTACAAAGATGTGATCGATTCACTGCGCGGAGTTGAGGTATACAACCTGGGTGTCGCTCAGTTCAGTTATCAAGAATGTAAAAAACGAGAGATCAACCTCGGTCTTGACCTTCAAGGTGGAATGAACGTTACTCTGGAAGTGTCGGTGCCAAGCTTGGTGAACTCGCTTGCCGATAACGATGAGGATGCTCAATTCCAACAAGCGTTGACAGAAGCGAGAAAAGAATATCTCGGACAACAGAACTTCATTGATCTGTTCGCTTCGAAATATGAGAATCTGAATCCGGGCAACGGTCTGGCAAGGATCTTCTACCGCAAAGAGCGTAAAGAAGCACTTCCTAACCAGTATAACAGTACGAACAAAGAGGTTTACGACTGGCTTAAGTCAGAAGCAAACGCTGCTTTGAACAGAACATACGAGATCGTGAAAACGCGTATCGACCAGTTCAACGTGGCTCAGCCTAACGTTCAATTGCTCGATAACGGTCGGATCTCAGTGGAACTTCCGGGGGTTGATAATCCGGATCGTATCCGCGACATTCTTCAAAGTTCAGCACAGCTCGAATTCTGGCAGGTATATCGCAACTTCCAGGCATTTGAATTCCTGCAGGAAGCCGACAAGATCATCGCTGCTCGATTGGATCTGGAAAGTGAAAAAGACAGTACGGATACTGAAGAAGGCACCGGACTGCAACCGGCAGATATTGAAGATAACTCATCCGAGTTGGAAGCAGTTACCCTGGAGCCGGTCGGTGGTACAGAGACTGTCGACACAAACGGTCTTACTTCACCGGATACGAATTCACTTGCTGCTGCGGCAAATGATACTTCTGCAACAGACACTGCTCAGCAGCTTTCTCGTGAGGAATTCCTCAAGCAGAACCCACTCGTTGCTCGCTTGATCCCTAATGCGGATCAAACCAATAACCAATGGAATCCTTCAGCACCTATCGGATATGTTGCGAAAAAAGATCGCGAATTCTTCGATCAATGGCTGAACGATCCTGAAGTAAAAGACGCACTTCCTGATGACCTGAACTTCCGCTGGAGTTATAAACCAACTCCGGATGGTAGCTTCTATATGATCTATGCTCTGAAGTCATCTCTCGATAATCGCCCCGCACTGGAAGGAGACGTGGTAACGAATGCTCGTCCAACTCTCGACAACGTAGGACGCTACAAAGTATCGATGAGCATGAACAAGCAAGGTGCAAAGGAATGGAGGATCATCACGAGCAACGCCAAGGATAATAAAGATCCTATCGCGATCGTGCTCGACTCAATGGTCTACAGCGCACCAGCTGTTCAGGACGAGATCCCGAACGGTCAGTCTGAGATCAGTGGAGACTTCAGCGTGGAAGACGCAGAAGACCTTGCGAACATCTTGAAAGCAGGACGTATGGATGCTCCTGCACATATTGTAGAAGAAAGTGTAGTTGGTCCTAGTCTTGGCCAAGCTGCGATCGACGCAGGTTTGTTGTCGCTCGTGATCGGATTTGTACTCGTGATCGTATTCATGATCTTGTACTATGCGAAAGCAGGACTTTATGCAGTAGTGGCACTTCTCGCCAACTTATTCTTCATCCTTGGAGTTCTCTCCGGATATGGAGCTGCCTTGACGCTTCCTGGTATGGCCGGTCTGGTACTGACTATCGGTATGGCGGTGGATGCCAACGTGCTGATCTTCGAACGTATCAAAGAAGAACTGGTAACAGGAAAAGGCTTCAAAGCGGCAGTCAAGAATGGTTATCGTGCGGCGTACTCATCGATCATCGATGCGAACATCACCACGCTTATCGCGGCCATGATCCTCATGTCCTTCGGAAAAGGACCTGTTGCAGGTTTCGCGATCATCCTCTTCATCGGTATCCTGTCGTCGCTGTTCACAGCCATCTTCCTGACACGCTTGTTCGTAGAGTGGGATATCAAGAAAGGAACTGAAACACCATTCTCCACTGCGTTCAGTAAGAATATCTTCTCGTCGTTCAACTGGAGCTTTATTGCAAACAGAAAGAAATTCTACATCGTATCGTCGATCATCATCCTTGCTGGTGTTGGTTCGTTGTTCACGAAAGGATTGTCGACGGGAGTTGACTTCAAAGGAGGCTGGTCTTATGTGATCAAACTTGATGAGAATGCAAGTACGGAAGATGTCCGTTCGGCGATCTCAGAAGTTATTCCTGAAACAGTTGAAGTAAAAACATACGGAACCGGTAACCAATTCAAGGTTACTACTTCTTATTGGATCAACTCACAAAGCGCAGAAGCCGGAACAGAAGTGAAGGCAAAACTTCTCGAGGGATTGACGAAATTCAATGCAACAGACGATAACGTTCTGTCCGAAAGTAAAGTAGGACCTACCATTGCAAAGGATATCAAGGTTGATTCAACCTGGGCTATCGTGTTGTCCCTCATCGGTATGTTCCTTTACATTGTGGTACGATTCCGCAAATGGGGATATGGACTCGGAGCGACTATCGCTCTCTTCCACGACGTATTGATCGTATTCTCGATCTACTCGATCTTCTACGGTATCCTTCCGTTTACCATGGATATTGACCAGGCATTCATTGCGGCGATCCTTACGGTGGTTGGTTACTCGATCAACGATACCGTGGTTGTGTTCGACCGTGTTCGTGAATTCCTTGGTTCCCACAAGTACGAAAAGGATTCTGCCGGTGTGATCAACAACGCGATCAATCAGACATTGAGTCGTACGTTGGTGACGTCACTTACTACGTTGCTCGTAGTTGTGATCCTCTTCACATTTGGAGGAGAAGGTCTGAAAGGATTTACATTCGCCCTTCTGGTCGGTGTAGCTGTCGGAACCTATTCATCTATCTGTATCGCGACTCCGGTCGTGGTTGATATCACTACAAAAGACAAAGGCAAATAATTCAGCCTGAATCATAACAGAAAAGGGATCTATATTTGAAGGTCCCTTTTCTGTTTATGGTCTTTGGCCCTTAGTCTTTAGATGAAGATTCCGACAGGATTTAAGCACTATGCGATTGCTGATCCTGCACATCTGCACATAAAAAGCGTGCTTCTTAAACACAACATGAACAGGAAAGGTCTCGGAATCTGAACCCAAGGATCTAAGCCAATAGCTCAAAAGCTAAAGACTAAAAGCTAAAGACTAATAAGTATTGATCTTGATCCGCTTGGAGATCTCTTCGACGTCACCGCGGAATTTCTTATCCGTATCGATGAGGTCATTCACCGTTTGGCAGGCATGGATCACTGTACTGTGATCACGACCGCCGAAGTGCATTCCGATCTTTTTAAGCGGAGCCTTGGTGAGCTGCTTTGCAAAGTACATGGAGATCTGTCTCGCTTGAACGATCTCGCGCTTACGTGTTTTGCTCTTAAGCTGATCTACTGTCAGAGAGTAGTAATCGGAAACCAGTTTTTGGATATACTCGATGGAGATCTCTCTGGATGCATTCTTGACGAAGTTCTTGATCATCTTCTTCGCGAGTTCCAGATCGATATCCTTGCGATTGAGAGATGCCTGAGCCAGCAAAGAGATCAGAGCTCCTTCCAATTCGCGAATATTCGAGTCGATGTTGTGGGCCAGGTATTCGATGATCTCACTATTGAGTTGAATACCGTCCTGATACATCTTGTATTCCAAAATATTGATCCTCGTTTCCAGATCGGGAGTCTGCAGATCCGCAGAGAGTCCCCACTTGAATCGGGAAAGCAGTCTTTCATCTAGATCCTTCAGATCGCGAGGTGCACGATCGGAAGTGATGATGATCTGCTTATTGTTCTGATGCAAGTGATTGAAGATCTGGAAGAAGATCTCTTGAGTTTTTTCCTTTTTAGCAAAGAACTGCACATCGTCCACGATCAGGACGTCGAGCAGTTGATAGAAATTCAAGAAGTCATTGTTGTTTCCATTCTTGCAGGAATCAACATATTGGTTCACGAATTTCTCTGAGGAAACATATAACACCGACTTGTTCGGAGATACTTCCTTGATCCTGTTGCCTATGGCGTGCACCAAGTGCGTTTTCCCTAATCCAACTCCACCGAAGATCATCAATGGATTGAATGCAGTACCACCAGGTTTGTTGGCAACAGCAAATCCGGCAGATCTCGGCAAACGGTTGCAATCACCTTCGATGAAATTGTCGAATGTATAGTTGCGATTGAGCTGACTGTCGATGTTGAGTTTTTTCAGACCCGGAATAATGAACGGATTGTGAATGTTCGCATTCACGTTCAATGGAGCACCCACTTCGTTCTTGTTGTTGTACGGAGTATTCCTGGTCGGAACATTGATCGTATAAGCACGAGTGTTTGAGTTAGCGCTGTTGTCAACAATGATGTTGTATTCGAGCTTTGAGCCCGGACCTAATTCTTTTTCCAATGCCTTCTTGAGAAGAGTAACATAATGTTCCTCTAACCATTCGTAAAAGAACTGACTTGGTACCTGGATCGTCAATACCTTATCTTCAACCTTGATCGATTTGATCGGTTCAAACCAAGTTTTGAAGCTTTGAGGATTGACATTGTCCTTAATCAATTTCAGACAATTACTCCATACCTTATCGTGTTCTAAGGACATAGTTTTTGATTAAAAAATAGGTTTGTTGACAAGTGGTCTGAGGGGTGTCTTATTCCCCTTACGACGAGGTAAAATTGTTCAAAAAATAATTAGAAAAAAAATTTGAAGTACTTGACTTTTAACAAATTTTTAACATAGTAGAATGCGGGTTTGCGGCGGTCGAAATCGTATGTGCCTCATAATCAATTTTTCCTAAATTGATACCTGCCCAACCAGTTTGACAAACCCGGATATTTTTTCCAATTTTATTTTTCAAAATCACCGGTTCCCGGAGAAAAGTATGTGTATGTCCACCCAAAATGAGGTCAATGTTCTCAGAATATTTCGCCAAATGAACATCGGAGACTTTGTCGGAACGATACTCATAACCTAAATGCGACAAGCAGATCACCAGATCGCATTTTAGTTTATTTTTAAGGTGATCAGCTTCCCGATTTGCAGCAGCTATTGGATCTGTGTAGCGAGTTGCGCCGAAGTGTTCTGCCGGCACAAGGTTCTGTAAATCAATGCCTACGCCCAGAACTCCAATCTTCCATGGACCTTTCTTAATGATCGTTGAGGGTTGGAATTTATTCTTTAAAATGGTGCTGCTGAAGTCATAATTGGCAGTGAGTATCTCAAACCTTGCATGCACCAGCTGCTTGGCTAGTCCATCCAAACCGGCATCGAAGTCATGGTTGCCCAAGGTCACAGCGTCATAACCCATTGCACTCATCAACTTGAACTCCAATTCACCACCGAAGTAGTTGAAATAGGGGGTGCCTTGGAAGATATCTCCTGCATCAAGCAGGATCACATTGGATGAATCATTGCGGACTTTTTCGATCAGTGCTGCGCGCTTTGATGCCCCACCCAATCCTTCATATCTACCTCCGTCCATTGGGAACGGATCGATGCGACTGTGCCAGTCGTTCGTATATAATATGGTAAGTCCGCCCAGGGCCTTCCCAAAACTCCAAAGAGGACTTCCACCGACTGCGATTCCCGCACCGACTTTTACACTATTGCGTATGAAATCCCTTCTATTCATTTCCTGATCTTATTATATTATTAATATCAGCATCCAATGGATGGTCCTTGTCGCTGTCATTGATGAATGCATTCATGAAAATATCGCGGATCAGAATTCCCTGCAGTCGGATTTGTCCTCCATGCTCTGGTGCTGAACGGAAAACTGTATAGTGATCTCCTCCATTTGACAGGTAATTCGAAGTGGCGATTCGGATCATCTTCTGACCCTCACGAAGCGGAAAATGAAACGTGCCTGATGAATCTCCGATCTGAAGATATCCTTCGTCCCGGATCCAAATTGGGTCACCACCCTTAACGGCGATGATTCTGGCTAGCTCAGGAAGTCGTTCTATTGGTAGATCCACAATGGCAAGTTCGTTGTCAAATGGCATGAGCTCGAAAACCTTCGACCTTGTGATCACACCTGATGGAAGTGGAGTTCTAAGTCCACCGTGATTCATCACAACCATATCGAGTTCAGGTTCGATGGTCCTAGCATAGTCGAATACCATCTTGGAAGTCAGATTTCCTAGCAGCCCTTCCGGTCTGGACTTGACCATAGCTCTGGCCAAATACCCAACCGTGTCGGTCATGGTCAATTCCAATTCATTGCGATACGGAGTGATTATGGCATCGATCTCTGCTGAGTGCAAGACTACAGACGTGTCGAATTGCTTCAGTTCCCCAGATACATATGTAGGAGTTAAGCGAGACTTACACGAAGTAATAAATATTCCGAGGGCCAAACCGAGCAACCATAAATTCGAGTGAATTGTTGAGCGTCGGTATGGTTGTACAGATGTCATATTGATCAGAGCACAAGCTCGATCTCTTTTTTCAGAAAGTCAATGGCTTCTTTGTTCGACTGATCGTTACGCTTGATAAGATCAGAGAGTATGGCCTTACCAAGATCAAGTGCTGTTGAATTCTCATTCATATCCTTGTAGGCATTGTTGATCTCAGTGAGCAGGTTTTCTATCACACGAGTGATGATGCTCCATGCCTGATTGCTTACATAGATCTGTTGAGCAACGTTATGTGCAAATTCTTCTTTGACTGTTCGCTCAAGCAGACTTTTGAACTCAATGGCATTCATTGCCGGATCACTCAATCGCATGATAAGCGCATCGGGTTTTAGTCTTTCCATTAATATGGTCAAGCGTTCGTATGCTTGAAGCTTTAAAGGAGTGAGTTCAGCTCGGGACTCGATCCGGAGTTCTAAAAGTTTTTTCTTGTAATCCTCTTCGAGAAACTTTCGCAGAGTGAGGTATGTGACCACAAAGACCACAATAGCCGGGATCGTGAAACCGAGTAATCGGAGGAAGAAGTCCAGGGTATTGATCTCGAGAAGTATATTCATGTCAGTAATTCTGTAACTCGATTAGGTCGCCCAAAATTACAAAGCGATGGGCAAAAAAAATCCCGCTTTGCAGCGGGATCTTATATTTTGGATTTCGAATTATTCTTCGTGGAAGACTTCGAGGTCAACATTCACTTTTACTTCTTTGTGAAGGTCGATCTCCGCTTTGAATGTGCCAAGCTCTTTGATGTCACTTGCGATATCGATCTTCTTGCGGTCGATGTCATATCCCATGTCTTTCAAAGCTTGAGCGATCTGGATCGTAGTAACAGATCCGAAGATTCTGCCATTCGAACCGGCTTTAGTACCGATATTCAATACAGTTCCTTCCATTTTCTCAGCTAGTGCTTTCGCATCGGCCAAACGCTGCTCTTCTTTAGCTCTGTTCTGCTTGATCTCTTCTTCGAGAACTTTCAGAGCTGATGGAGTAGCAAGTGAAGCCAATCCCTGAGGTATCAGATAATTACGTCCGTAACCATCTTTCACGTCGACTACGTCATTGCGATAGCCGAGCTTCTTTACGTCGTCTTTCAGTATGATCTTCATGATTCCCTCTTTTAGCTTATTTCAATTGATCACCAACGAATGGAAGCAGAGCCAGGTGACGAGCACGCTTTACGGCTTGAGCTACTTTTCTTTGGTATTTAAGTGAAGTTCCCGTGAGTCGACGAGGAAGGATCTTTCCTTGCTCATTGACGAATTTCAACAAGAAATCCGGGTTCTTGTAATCGATGTACTTAATGCCGCTCTTCTTGAATCGGCAGTACTTCTTTTGAGTTTGCTGAATGGGACGCGTGTTAAAGATGTAGTTCCCTTTTTTTCCTCTCTTGCTCATGATGTCGCTTCTTTTTCAGTTTTAGACTTCTTGAACTCTCCGTTTCTGCGGCGCTCGTTGTATCGAGCAGCATGCTTGTCGAGACGGATGCTCAAATACCTCATCACTTGCTCATCACGACGGAAGGCAAGTTCCAACTTGGAAACAAGGTCACCGGGAGCGTTGTACTCAAAAATGTGATAGAATCCGGTCACTTTTTTCTGAATGGGGTAAGCGAGCTTGGTCAAACCCCAGTTTTCTTCATGGACGATCTCTCCTCCATTTTCTGTGATCAGCTGTCCGTAGCTCGAGATGGCATCTTGCATCTGTTTTTCAGACAGCACGGGTGTTAGTATGATCACAGACTCGTACTGATATTGTTCCATTTTCCTATTTTGGATTTTAAAAGTCGGCAAAAATAAGAAAAACAAGGACTCCAGCCAAGAAAATTCGGGTCTCTCTAAAAGGCTTTTTCCCAGTGTTTCAGGCGGTATTTGCCCGGTCCACCAATAATCGTTACCAGATCGAATTGAACCGTCTCTAAATGAGGGCTTTCCAGGAGCAGATTCTCAGCAGCGTTTGAGAGAGTCTCGATCTTATGTAACGTGAGTTTATCCTCCGGGTTCCCATATCGATCCGATGCAAGGGTCTTCACCTCTACGATCACGCAAATCCCTGCCACGTCTGCCAGGATATCAATCTCACCCTTACCTATAAGGATCCTCCGACCTACAATATCATAACCGCAACGCTTTAAATAACGTGCCGCTATGTCTTCACCCCATTGTCCGAGAGCTTTTGGGGCGAGCTGGGTAGACATGAGTTGATGTTTATTGAAGTTGTGTGATCGCGAGCCAGGCCATGAGTCCCGGTCCGATCTTCAGGGCTTCTTCGTCGATATTGAAGCGAGGCGTGTGCAACATAGCATCAATTCCCTTGTCACGATTCCGCGTTCCAAGCCTGTAAAACGTAGCCGGAATCTCCTGAGAGTAAAATGCGAAGTCCTCTCCGGCTGGCCAGATCTCCAGATCAACTACATTTTCCTCACCGACATATTCTACCGCTGCGCTTCTCATGGCAGCGGTGATCGCTTGGTCATTTTTCAAGTGAGGATAGCCTTTGCGTACTTCTACCTCGCACTTTGCACCCATCGATGTGACTATACCTTCACAGTATTCCACGATCAGTTTATGTGCCCTTTCACGCCACTCCTCATCAAAAGTGCGGAATGTTCCCTGCATATTCACTTCATCGGGGATCACATTTGTGGAACCGTAGCCTTCAATTCTCCCAATGCTCAATACACTGGGCATGGACGGCTTGGCATTTCTGCTCACCACCTGCTGAAGTCCGGTTATAAGCTGAGCTGAAATGGCTATCGGGTCGATATTCATGTGTGGATGCGCACCATGTCCACCTTTGCCGATCACTTTGATATAGATCTCATCGGCAGATGCCATATACATACCGCTTCTGAATCCGATCTGTCCGGCATCGAGTAAAGGCATCACATGTTGCCCAACGATGGTGCTCACATCCGGATCTTTCAAGACACCCTCTTTGATCATCAAACTGGCACCTCCGGGAAGCTTTTCCTCTCCCGGTTGGAATATCAGTTTCACACTTCCTTCGAAATGCTCGCGAAACTGGTGCAAAATGCGCGCTGTTCCAAGTAGTGAACTGGTATGCACATCATGTCCGCATGCGTGCATGACTCCGACATTTTGTGATTTGTACTCTACGTCGTTCTCTTCCTGAATTGGCAATGCGTCTATGTCCCCTCGCAGTGCAATCGTCTTCTTGTCAGGATTCTTTCCGCGGATCATCGCCACCAATCCGGTGTTCGCACAGGTCTTGATGTCATCGATCCCGATCTTCTCCAACTCACTTCGAATGAAGGACTGAGTCTCCGTTTCCTCGAAGGAGAGTTCCGGATTTTGGTGCATATGTCGCCGGATCCGGATCACGTCTTCTGCGATCTCGTTAGACAGAGCTTTGATGTCGTCGATGAGCATTCGACAAATATATGTAGGTTAGAGGGGAAAGGAGATAGGGAATAGGTGTCGGGGATCGGGTATTGGGTTTCGGCGCGAACACTCCTTAGCTATATTGGTGTACGAACTCTGTGTTCTTTGTGCCTTTGTGGTTTAATGAAGTGTAAGTTTACAGTGTAAGGGAACAGGGGTGACGCCAGACTCTGTTTCTCAACTCAACTCCTTCATTTCCTCCGTGTCTCCGTGGTTCATAAAAAAGTGCGAGTGAGGAGTATGAGTGAACAGGGGCAACCAAGGATAAATTTCTGAGCACAATTCTAATTCTCCGTGACTCTGTGGTTCAATTTATTTCTCAACGAAAAGTATCAACACCAAATGGTCTTCATGCACAAGTCTATTTAATTTGTAAGGATGATCCCACGTCATACCATAGATCAAATTTTCGGTGCCGCCAATATTGAGGAGGTCGTGGGAGAATTCGTAAAACTCAAGCGAGCCGGAAAGGATTTCAAAGGCCTGTGCCCATTTCACAATGAAAAGACACCTTCTTTCACTGTATCGCCCAATCTAGGGATCTACAAGTGCTTCGGTTGCGGTAAAGGGGGAAACGTGGTTGACTTTGTGATGGAGCACGAGAAGCTTACCTATCCGGAAGCGCTTCGAATGCTTGCCAGTCGCTACCACATTGAGATCGAAGAGGATTATTCAAACAAAGAAGAGTTATCCGAGCAGGTCATGCTCCGGGAAGGGCTCTATTCTGTTTTAGAATTCGCTCGAAAATTCTTTATCGAGAAACTCAACGAAGGTGGCGATGCCAATATCGGAAAGGACTACTTCCGCGAACGCGGTATCAATGATATCACATCCGACGATTTCGACCTCGGATATGCCCCTGATTCCTGGCGCACTTTTACCGAGTATGCCTTCAAAAACCAATACGAGGCTGATATCCTCCTGAAGGCCGGTCTGATCAAGAAGAAATCAGAAGCACCGGAAGAAAGTACCGACACAGCCGACTATTACGATGCCTACAGACATCGGGTCATTTTCCCGATACACGCTCCGAATGGTAAGGTCATAGGTTTCGGTGGACGGCAACTAAACAAAGAAGAGAAGAGTCCCAAATACATCAATTCACCGGAGAGCGAGGTCTATCACAAGTCCAGCGTGCTTTACGGCTTGTATCAAGCCAGGCATGATCTCCGTCAGCGTGACGACTGCTTCCTGGTAGAAGGATACATGGATGTGATCACCTTGCACCAAAGCGGGATCAAGAATGTGGTCGCAACTAGTGGAACGGCACTCACCAAGGATCAGGTGCGACTGATCCGGCGCTTCACGGATAACGTTACCCTGCTCTATGATGGCGATAAGGCAGGATTAAAGGCAGCACTTCGAGGATTGGATCTTCTCCTGGAACAAGACCTCAACACCAGCGTGGTTGTGTTCCCTGAGGGTGAAGATCCCGATTCATATTGTCGCAAACTAGGCGGACAAGGTCTTGATAATTTTATTACGGAGAACAAGAAGGATGTGATCCTTTTCATGTCGGAGCTGCTCCTGGAAGAGCATGGGAACACGCCTTCAGGGGTCAGTGCTACTGCTCATCACATCGTTGAAACACTCAACAAGATTCCTGATTCGATCAAGCGCAACGAATACATCCGTCTCGCCGCAAGGAATCTAAATATCGATGAAGAAGTCCTTTTTGCCGAAGCACGCAAGCAAGCCGGTAGGAGAACTCCAACTCAACGCCGTCAGCAATCACAGAAACAGCTGGGTATGCTGCTGCCTCGCGTACAGAAGGATCCAAAACAGATCAAGGAAGAAGGTGACAAAGAGTGGAAGTTGCTCGACAGCCTCATTCGGTATTGCGAATTGCCCTTCGACGAAGACCTCGATGTGCCCGGTTATGTGTTCCATGAATTTCAGGATGACGAGTACGCCTTCGAGAATGCCGTGGTTGGACGCATCATTCTGGATGCAGCCGAGTTATACAACAAGACCGGTAGGCTTGAACAGGCATTTTTTGTCCAGCATGAACTCGCTGCAAAGCGAGCCGCCGACGTCCTAAGCAGAACCTATGATCTAAGCCCACTTTGGCGTGACCGTTATGAGATATCAGTCAAAGGAGAAATGGACAATTATCAGGAAGAGATCGAGAACAACCTCATGTATCTGAAGTTTTACAAGACTAACGAGATTCTTCGTCGCATTGAAGTCGAACTTCAAACATCCCAGGGGGGATCTGAGGAGCAGGAAGTGCTTATGAAGCAATACAATTCCTGGCTGAATACGCGCTCTCAGATCGCTGATCATCTCCAGATCGTGACCAGCGGACACAAGAGCTTGCTAAACTAAGAGCACCGACTGGATTTTCTGTGCTATAATCCGATAGGCTTTTCTAATTTTGAGGCTTCATTCAAAAGGAATGTTTAAGCAGTTTCTATATTACTGGTTGCGGATCACCCTTTCAGTGGTGAATCGCATCTTCTACCGCAACATACATATGGTAGGAGAGGAGAACCTGCCTGCCAATAAGCCGGTGATCATTGCTTCAACCCATACGAATTCATTTTTGGATGGTGTGATGATCATGTCGCTCATCGAACGGATGTCCTATTCACTTGCTCGAGGAGACGCTTTTCTGAATCCAAAGTTCAATCGTATCCTGCGTTCAATGAATCTGCTTCCCATCTTCAGGGCTACGGACGCTGACCCGAGGGAGAGCGTTAGGAGGAACAATGAAATGTTCGATGAGACTTATGAATTGTTGCTCAAGAACAAGGCAGTGATCATATTCTCGGAGGCGATCTCAGTGCCTGAGAAGAAAGTTCGAACCGTTCGAAAAGGAACGGCTCGCATGGCCGCTGATATGATGAAACGGTCGAACATGGAGATGGACCTTCACGTGGTCTCTCTGGGAATGAACTACGGTCATTTCCGCGGTCCGCGAAAATCATTGACGCTCAAATTCGGTAAGGCGATCAAGTTGAGCGAATACATCGACGAAATCAAGAATACCGAAGCCAAATTCGTCAATCATTTAACTAAGAATCTTCAGGTGGAGTTCAACAACCAGATGGTGATCGCACCGGAAGGCCAGGAAGAAACTTTTGACGAACTATTGCACATCGCTGCAAGCGAACATCCCATCGATCCGCTCATGCAATTCGATCGTTCGGAGCGAGAATTCAGGTTTGAGAAAGAGATCGGAGAGGTGGTTGCTCAAGAAGGCAATAATGCTTTGGAGCTCACGAGCAGCTATTTAAAAAAAAGGAATTCTCTGGGCTTGACCGAGTACAAGCGATATAACTCAGGTCAAAAGTGGTTACAGTCTATTCATTTCGTTTTGACGATACTGCCTTCCTTGCTGACCATGATCCTTCACGGATGGATCATGCCTATGGCAAAAAGAATGACTCCCCAGAAGATCCAGACTCCTGTATTCTTCGATAGCGTGTATATGGGCATCATCCTGTTGGGCATGTATGCGGCAGGGTTGGTGTTTTTCCCGATATCCTTCTTCGTTTATGGTTGGGGAGGTGTCCTTGTCTACTGGGTCCTACGTTGGTCTCTACCTGCCTATTACCAGAATGCAGAATTATGGTCCAATTGGTCTGTGAAAAGGAAGTGGAAGCAACTTGAGAAGAAGAACTCTTCCATGTTTGCGGAGCTCGTCGGATTAAGACAAGAGATCCTTGAAGCCTCCATTCCTGCTAAAGATTAGAACACATCTAAAACCTATCTTTGCGCCGCAGATGCAGAAAGTGGCGTTCTATACACTCGGGTGCAAGCTGAATTTTTCAGAATCTTCCGCTATGGCTTCTGCTTTGGAAAAACATGGGTACGAGTCCTGTGATTTCAGAGAGGGTGCTGACGTGTACGTGGTGAACACCTGTTCAGTCACGGAAAACGCAGACAAGAAATGCCGCAAAGTCGTGAAGGAGGCTCTCAAAGCTAATCCTGACGCTGAAGTTGTGGTGATCGGATGTTATGCTCAGCTCAAACCTCAGGAGATATCTGAGATCCCCGGTGTGAGTCTGGTTCTTGGGGCCGGAGAGAAATTCAACCTGTTCGAACACCTTTCAGAACTTAAAACGAATGAGAAGGGGCGCTACATTCGGGAGAATATCAAGGAGACCAACGTCTTCGTTCCTGCTTTCTCCGGAGAAGATCGCACCAGAACTTTTCTGAAAGTGCAGGATGGATGTGACTATTTCTGCACGTTCTGTACGATCCCTCTTGCCCGAGGAAAAAGCAGGAGTAACACCATTGAAGAAACTATTGAGTTCGCTCGTGAAGCGGCCTCTGGTGAAAGCCGCGAGATCATACTCACAGGTGTGAACCTGGGTGATTTTGGTGTTCAGAATGATGAGAGCTTCTTCGACCTGATCACCGAACTTGACAAAATTGAAACCGTTGACCGGTTTCGCATATCCTCCATCGAGCCAAACCTGTTGGAAGACAGGATCATTGAATTCGTTGCAGAATCAAAGCGATTTGCCCCGCACTTTCACATTCCGCTACAAAGCGGATCCGATGAATTGCTGGAAAAGATGCGCAGGAAGTACAGGAGGGAGCTCTATACAGAGCGTGTGCGTCGAATTCGGGAAACCATGCCTGACGCTGCAATAGGAGTAGATGTGATCGTAGGATTTCCCGGAGAGACGGAAGAGAAATTTCTGGAGACATACGAATATCTGCGCGATCTGGATATCAGTTATCTGCACGTGTTCCCATACTCTGAGCGAGCTAATACCACTGCTAGAAAAATGTCCGGAGTTGTTCCGGTCAAAGTGCGTCACGAACGAAGCAAGATGCTGCGCATTCTGAGTGAGAAAAAGCGCCATGCATTCTACAATTCGCAGATCGGTAAGGAAGCCAAGGTCCTTTTTGAGCAAGAAGAGAAAGGTGAATTCATGTACGGGTTCACTGAAAACTATGTCAAGGTCTGTTTCCCTTATGATCCATTACTGGTCAACGAAGTAGTCGATGTAGTCATCGGTGACTTCGGTCCTGATCAAACGATGGAATGTGATATTAAAATTGAAAAACCACTGGAACACGCATTGTGATCCTATAAACCCAACTGATCCATGTACCCAAACTTTTTCCATTTATTCAAAGACCTGTTCGGAGTAGAGATACCGGCTTTGGTTTTCGTGAATACCTTCGGTTTTTTCGTGGCATTGGGCTTTCTCGGCGGCAATTGGTTGATGACACTGGAGCTTCGGCGAAAGGAGATAGAGGGTGTTCTAAAGGCACGCAAGATCAAAGTGGAAGTTGGAGGGAAGTTGTCGATTCCTGAACTGATCGGTAATGGCTTGGTAGGTTTTATCATTGGTTGGAAATTTGTTTACCTCGTCATGCATGCAGGCGAATTCTTTGATGATCCACAAAGTCATATTTTGAGCGGAGAAGGATCTGTGGTTATGGGGATCGTCATCGCTGTTGCAGCAATGGCGTGGAAGTATTTCGACCATAAGAAAACGAACTCGAAGTATCCGGAGAAAACCGTGATCGAACAAGAACGACACCCTTATGAGATCATGGGTACGTTGACCCTTATCGCTGCGGTCGCAGGATTCATTGGAGCTAAAGTATTTGATCACCTGGAACATTGGGATGACTTTGTGCGCAATCCTTTGGGAGCATTTTTGGATCCGTTCAGTGGGCTTACTTTCTACGGTGGCTTGATCGTAGGAGGTGCTGCTGTGTTATGGTTTGCCAAGCGCAATGGTGTTCACTGGCGTCATATTCTCGATGTTGGAGGTCCGGCTATGATGGCTGCATACGCTATCGGTAGGATCGGATGTCACATGAGTGGAGATGGCGACTGGGGAATCGTGAATCAGGCATCCCGACCCGGAGCACTCTCATGGCTTCCGGATTGGTTGTGGTCGTACACCTACCCGAACAACGTAGCCAGGATCTGCGATCCATTTACCGGTGGTCGATGCGGAATGGGCGAAGAAGTGGTGCTTAGTGCAGGTGTATGGCCCACACCGCTTTACGAAACGATCGCATGTGGTATCCTTTTCATTGTTCTGTGGCAGATGCGCAAGCGCATTAATGTATCAGGAGTATTATTCAGCGTGTATATGGTTTTTGCGGGACTCGAGAGATTCTTTATCGAAAAGATCCGCGTCAACATTGAATATCACATTGGTTCACTGGATATCACTCAGGCGGAGATCATATCCGTTGTGATGATGCTGGTGGGCTTATTCGGGATCTGGTATTTTCGCAAGGTCGGGAAACCCAAAACTTCCCAACCCGAAACCTGATATCTGATACCCGCCCTCGGCGGGAAACCCGCCTTACATATTTCGGCGATACTGACCACCCACTTCAAACAAAGCGCTGGTCAGTTGACCCAATGAGCAATACTTCACGGCTTGCATAAGCGATTCGAAGACATTCTCATTTCGAAGGGCACTTAGCTGAAGATCGTTCAAGGCTTTTTCTGCTTCAGACGCATTGCGTTCGTGCAGCTGCGTAAGTGTGTTGATCTGATCCTGCTTTTCTTTTTCCGTCGCCCGGATCACTTCCTTAGGTAGGATAGTAGGGCTTCCCTTGTCGTTCAGGAAGGTGTTCACTCCGATGATCGGATACTCCCCCGAATGCTTGAGGGTTTCGTAGTGCAGACTTTCTTCCTGGATCTTAGAACGCTGGTACATCGTTTCCATAGCGCCAAGTACACCTCCGCGTTCTGTAATGCGGTCGAATTCACTCAACACAGCTTCTTCCACCAGATCCGTAAGCTCCTCGATGATGAATGAACCCTGCAGCGGGTTCTCATTCTTAGCCAAGCCGAGTTCCCTGTTTATGATCAACTGTATCGCCATAGCTCTGCGCACTGACTCTTCTGTCGGTGTGGTGATCGCTTCATCGTAGGCGTTCGTATGAAGTGAGTTACAGTTGTCGTAAATAGCATAAAGAGCCTGCAAAGTGGTGCGGATATCATTGAAGTCGATCTCCTGGGCATGCAAGCTGCGACCAGAGGTTTGAATATGGTACTTCAACATCTGAGCACGAGGATTCGCATTGTACTTGTAGCGCAAGGCCTTTGCCCACAGTCTTCGTGCAACCCGACCGATCACGGCATATTCTGGATCCAGTCCGTTGCTGAAGAAGAAGCTCAAATTCGGACCGAACTTGTCGATGTCCATTCCTCTGCTGAGGTAGTATTCTACATACGTAAAGCCATTGGCTAAAGTGAATGCCAACTGCGTGATCGGATTGGCACCCGCTTCTGCGATATGATACCCTGAGATCGAAACGCTGTAGAAGTTCCGGACATTTTTCTCGATAAAGTACTCCTGAACATCACCCATCAGTCGAAGTGCAAATTCCGTAGAGAATATGCAGGTGTTCTGTGCCTGATCTTCTTTCAGAATGTCGGCTTGGACGGTTCCTCTAACGATCGACAAGGTCTCTGTCTTGATCTTTTGATACACATCAGCGTCAAGGACCTTATCTCCTGTCAACCCTAGGAGCATGGTTCCCAGACCATCGTTACCATTTGGCAGATCTCCAATATACTTTGGCTGCTCGGTGCCTTTGTCCTTGAAGATCTTCTTGATCTTCTTTTGAACTGATTCTGTCAGTCCGTTTTCGTGAATATATTTCTCACATTGTTGATCAATGGCTGCATTCATGAAGAAAGCAAGAAGCATAGGTGCCGGACCATTGATGGTCATGGATACTGAGGTCTTCGGGTGACACAGGTCAAATCCCGAGTACAGCTTCTTGGCGTCATCCAGACAGCAGATGGAAACCCCACTATTGCCGATCTTACCGTATATGTCTGGCCTATGGTCAGGATCATTCCCGTAGAGGGTCACAGAGTCAAATGCTGTTGAAAGTCGCTTTGCAGGCATATCCAGACTCAAGTAGTGGAATCGTCTGTTCGTACGTTCCGGGCCACCTTCTCCGGCAAACATTCGCGTTGGATCCTCTCCTTGTCGCTTGAATGGATACAGACCGGCTGTATAAGGGAATGAACCCGGAACATTTTCCTGCAAGGTCCACATGATGATGTCTCCCCAGGATCGGTACTTTGGTAAAACCACCTTCGGGATCTGATTGTGGGAGAGTGACTCAGTATGCGTGTCGATGCTCAGCTCTTTCCCACGGACTTGGAAGGTGTATTTTTCTGCTTTATATCTTCCCCTCGTTTCCTCCCAACTGCAAATGATATCCCAGTTGATGGGTTTCAGTTCTTTCTTCAACTCATTGAACCGATTGATCAAGGTAGATTGAACCTCATCCTTGGAAGACGCATCAGAATTGGAAAGGAGGTCTGGACCGCCCATGGTCTTCAACGTTTGGCAGATGGAGTACATCTGATCAGCGATTTCCCCTTGCTTGAGCGCCTTTTCATCGTACCTGCGATTGTTCTCAGAGATCTCGCTCAGATAGCGATTGCGCTTCGGAGGTATGATATAGATCTTTTCAGATTCGTCCGTGGTCACTTCCAATGAACTCTCGAATGGTTTATCAGATCTTTCCGACAGCGTTTCCAGCAATCGGAGATATAATCGGTTCGTTCCCGGGTCATTGAATTGACTGGCTATGGTTCCATATACGGGCATGGAATCCACATCCTTGTCGAATAGTTTTTGATTGCGCTGATATTGCTTTTTAACATCACGCAGAGCATCCATTGCACCACGCTTGTCAAACTTGTTAATGGCGATGACATCCGCATAATCAAGCATGTCGATCTTCTCAAGCTGGGTGGCAGCGCCATACTCGGGAGTCATCACATACAAGCTGGCGTCGCTGTGGTCTGTGATCTCGGTGTCACTTTGGCCAATCCCGCTGGTTTCGAGAATGATCAGATCAAAGCCGGCCACTTTCAAAATGGCCAATGCATCGTCGATATGCTTGCTCAGCGCCAGATTGGCCTGACGTGTAGCCAGTGATCGCATGTAGACACGTTTGTTCCGTATGGAGTTCATACGAATACGGTCACCGAGCAAAGCCCCACCGGTCTTCCGTTTGGATGGGTCCACCGATACGATCGCGATCTCCTTGTCTTTGAAGTCGAGAATGAACCTTCGAACGAGTTCATCCACCAAACTTGATTTTCCCGCTCCTCCGGTACCGGTGATCCCGAGAATCGGAGTCTGAATTGATTTGGCTTGTTCCTTAATTTTTTCAAGCCCATCATGATTTTCATCGGGGTAATTTTCAGCGGCAGATATGAGACGTGCTATGTCGCGTTTATTCTCTCTGCTGATATTCTTTAGTTCACCGTTCAGTGATACACCGAGCGGGAAGTCAGATTTCTCTACCAGATCATTGATCATTCCCTGCAGACCCATGGATCTGCCATCATCCGGGTGATAGATCCTTGCGATCCCGTATTTATGCAGCTCCTCGATCTCCTCGGGAAGAATAGTTCCACCTCCACCACCGAAGATCTTGATATGTGAGGCACCTTTTTCCTTGAGTAGGTCATGCATGTATTTGAAGTACTCCATGTGCCCACCCTGGTAGGAGGTGAGGGCAATGGCGTTGGCGTCTTCCTGTATAGCAGTTTCAACCACTTCCTCTGCGCTGCGGTCGTGCCCCAGATGGATCACTTCACAACCCGTGGATTGTATGATTCTGCGCATGACATTGATCGCGGCATCGTGCCCGTCGAATAGAGATGCGGCAGTAACAATTCGAACCTTGTTCTTTGGATGATAGATCTGAACGTCCATATGAATATATAGCGGTGGACAAAGATATTAATATATGCACGAAGCCGGGTAAATAAGAAAAGGGCCTTGCGGCCCTTTTCCCCTCATCATGTGAATTTACATGGTTAACGTGAAGTAGTACGTTACATGTCTATAGACCCCGGAGGGTAAATTCCATGTATTCTCTTTCATGTGACACTAATACACCCGGATGAAATCCGTAGAGGAATAAACTCAACATATGTGCCAATTGATCGGAGTTTTCTTATCCGACACAGAAGTGTTTAATAAGCGCTTACTAGACAGGCCTTTGCGACTTGAAAATTTATTTCATGGATCTGAGTTTCAAGCCAAACATTCATAGAATCGTCTCATAATTGGAAATGCTTCCATAAAATAGATTCACATTCTCACGTATGTGCTACTTGATTGTTCAGGAGTGCGTTTATTTTTACGACCTCATGTACGAAACTCAGATCACACTCGGATCCATCGGTCGGGGACTATTCGGATTGGCGGTTCTGATCGGACTGTCATTTCTTCTCAGTCGAAACCGTAAAAAGATCGACTGGCGCCTCGTTGGAACGGGTGTCGGTTTGCAATTGCTATTTGCAGTGCTCGTATTTTATGTGCCCTTCGTGAAGGATTTCTTCGCATTTTTTGCCAGAGCATTTACGAAGGTAACATCATTCACTATGGAAGGGTCAAAGATGCTGTTCGAAGGACTGTTGAACACGGATAGTCTTGGATTTCTATTCGCCTTTCAGGTACTGCCGACTATCGTATTCTTTTCTGCGTTGACATCCCTGCTCTACTATCTCGGCATCCTGCAGATCATGGTGAAGGCCATTGCCTGGATCATGAACAGAACCATGCGTTTATCCGGTGCGGAAAGTCTGAGCGCTGCTGCCAACATCTTTGTTGGACAAACAGAAGCTCCTCTCGTCGTCAAACCGTATATCGAGAAGATGTCCCGCTCAGAGATCATGTGTTTGATGAGTGGTGGTATGGCAACGATCGCAGGGGGTGTGCTCGCTTCATACATTGCACTGCTTGGAGGAGCAGAGCCGGAAATGCAAGTCCTATTCGCAAGGCACTTGCTCACTGCAAGCATCTTGTCTGCACCGGCGGCTTTAGTAATTTCCAAGATCCTGGTACCTGAAACGGAAGATGTCAATCGCGAAATGAAAGTCAGCGATGAGAAGATCGGATCCAATGCGTTGGAAGCCATCACTAACGGTACATCTGAAGGATTGAAGCTTGCCATCAACGTAGGAGCTATGCTTCTTGTCTTCACTGCATTTGTGGCCATGTTCAATTTTATTTTGTCCGACTTTATTGGGGCACGGACCGGTTTGAACGACCTCATTCGTGAATCGACCAACGGGAAATATGATGGTTTCAACCTTCAGTTGGTAATGGGGTACATTTTTGCTCCATTGGCTTGGATTTGCGGTGTTTCCGGTGAGGATCTCATTACTGCAGGACAGTTGCTGGGAGAAAAGACCATACTGAATGAATTCTTTGCCTATGCGAGTTTCAGCGGGATGAAGAATGCCGAACTGTTCACAGATCCAAAGTCCGTGATCATTTTGACATATGCGCTGTGCGGATTTTCTAACATCGCCTCGATCGGTATTCAGATCGGGGGAATAAGTACCATCGCTCCGAACCAAAAGACGACCCTTTCCCAGTTGGGAGTCCTTTCACTGATCGCAGGAACCGTGGCTTGTCTGATGACAGCAACCATCGCCGGAATGTTCTATCAATAGTCATGGAGAATCGATCGCGCCTATATGGAGATGGATTTTTCGAGACCATCCGTCTGCGGGATGGCGAGTGGCTCTGTCTTGAAGAGCATCTCATTCGAATATTAGCCGGGATCGACGCATTGAGCTTTACAACAACTCATGTCATAGATCTGAAGTGGTTGGAAAGTACTCTCAACAAAGCTTTAGACTCATCTGATCAACCTTCTGAAAGTGATCTTGTTGTGCGACTCGACTTCTTTACGACAGGACAGCGAGGATATGTGGTTCAAGATCACACGATGCATGTTGAGGGTGCCGTAAGCTCCATTGACCAGGCAGCTGATGGTGTCTTCCCAAATAAAGATGAGAAGCTCGATGATCTACTCAGTCGTGTTGCAGATACCGATGCACTGAAATATGCAGAAGCTTCAAGTGTAGCTAAAGTATTCAGCCCAACAAGCCACCTCAAGTCTACCTCGGCTATTACCTATGTCAGGGCAGCAAACGAATGCTCCGAACGTTCACTTGACGACCTGTTGATACTCAATGACAAAGGCAGAGCATGCGAATTCATTTCATCCAATCTCCTTGTTTTGATGAATGGGGAATTGTTTGCCGTACCCGGCACTGATGGGCCGATCGAAGGTACTATGATCGCATACCTCAGGAAATTTCAAGAAGTGAAGTTCCGATCTTTTCGATTGGACCAGTTAGCCATGGCTGACATGATCATGCGGTGTAATTCAGTCAGAGGAATTCAAAGGATGGTGCACGTTTGATCAGCGTGCAAGAACCTCAGCCATTCGCACCAATTCATAATTGACGCTTTTGGTGTTCGTGATAGCCGTGTCAAACGGAGTATAGTTCGGACTGCCGTTAATAATACCAACTGCAACGTCTTTCAACCCTTTCATGAGTCCATGTACTGCTTCATACCCCAATCGACTGGCAAGAATGCGATCGCGTGCCGTTGGGCTTCCTCCTCGCTGAATATGTCCCAGAACAGTGGTCCTGATATCCAGATCCGGATGTAAGGTTCTCAATCGCTCTGTTAATTCCTGAGAGCCACCGATCTCGTCACCTTCTGCAACGATGATGATCGAGAAACTCTTCGAGCGCTTGTCACCTCTGTTGAAGTGTCGCATGATCTTCTCCACATCATCCCTATCTTCCGGGATCACGATCCCTTCAGCTCCTCCTGCGATACCCACATCCAGGCCTATGAATCCGGCATCGCGACCCATCACTTCTACAATGAATACGCGATTGTGAGAATCGGCAGTATCCCTGATCTTGTCGATCGCGTCCAGGGCGGTGTTGATCGCAGTATCATATCCGATTGTGAAATCGGTTCCATAGAGGTCATTGTCGATGGTTCCCGGAATTCCGATACACGGAATACCATACTCTTGTGAAAGAGCCAAGGCGCCTGCATAGGAACCATTTCCTCCAATACAAACCAAAGCTTCAATTCCCCTTGCTTTGAGGTTCTCCATGGCCTTGGAGCGTCCTTCGGGAGTTCTGAACTCTTCACAGCGTGCTGTTTTCAGTATGGTTCCTCCCAACTGCAGGATGTTCGCCACGGACCGACTAGTCATATTGACCATATCGTCTTCGATCATCCCTTCATAACCACGACGGATACCGGTCACTTTGATCCCGTTATTGATCGCGGTACGCACAACCGCCCGAACACATGCATTCATTCCGGGGGCATCCCCACCCGACGTATAGACTCCAATTCTATCCATAGACATTTCTGAAATGCTAATTTAGCAATGCATAAAAAAAGCCGCTCTTCTGAGCGGCTTTTTTTTTAAAATCTTATTCAATTTAGATGTCTTCAGCAGCAAGCTTCAGAGTAATACTGTCGTCACCTGAGCTGATAGATACGATCTTGATCAACACAGGGCGGCTGTTGCTGGAAACTGGTGCAACCACGTATACATCGTTGGTCAATACCTGAGTAACCTCGACATCAGCACTGCTGTTATTGTTCAATGCGTCGATCAATTCCTGAGAATCGGTCATGGCATCAAATTCGCCGGAAGTCAAAGAAGTCTTACGGATCTTGGTCTCGTTACGAGTTCCCCAAGTTCCAACTCCGCTAGCTCCATCCAAAATAGTTGAGGCATAGTTGCTGCTTGGAGCACAAAAGATGTCTCCATCAGTGTCATCTTTCACATAAATGAGGTCAACTTTCGCTGAATAGGTTTTGGCATCTCCCAGCAAGTAAACGAGGAATTCGCTCAAGCTGTAAGAGGAACCTAATGAGGAGTTATCCTGATTACCAAGACTCACATCCACGAAACGGATCGGTTCTGGTTGCTTGGTTCTCGTGATCTTGATCTCCTTGGTTGTCGACAGACCGTCTTTGTCAATCACGGTGAACGACCAAGTTTCTGTTCCAGGAGTAGTTTGAAGAGTAGCCGTATAGTCCACTCTCAAGTCTGTGTCGTTGATAGTTGAATCACAAATGGTGCAATTCGCAGGAATCAATTGACCTGAGCCGTCGAGGCTTACTCGAATTTCCAATTTGTCGATCTTCACATCATGTGTTGCCACAATACCTACTTTGAACGTAGAACCTGCAGGTAGGGTTGCGTCAGTTGCTGTGTAACCGGCATCTCCAAGGAAGTTCAGTGTTGGTCCCGGATTTGGATTGTCGTCTTCCGAGGTTGTACATGAGTTGAATAGCGTGGCACTGCTCACTGCGAATGCCGCCAATAGGAATAATCTTAGTTTCTTCATTTGATGAAATTCTTTGTACTTCAAGTGTATGGATACAAAAATACGATGAACGCAGTCATTCGTATTTGTGCCCTACAAACTTACTCATTTATTACATTTGACCTCTTTACCAGAAATTAGAAATCATGGGGCTTAGTCCGTTAGATTGGATCATCATCATTACGTTCATTTTGTTCTCGATCGGGATCAGTTGGCGCTACAAGAAATTAGGCGAAAGCGGATTGTCGGGATTCTTTCTGGGAGGCAGGAATCTTCCGTGGTATCTGGCAGGGTTGTCTATGGTCGCGACCACATTCGCAGCCGACACTCCTTTAGCCGTGGCCGAATTGGTTGCACAAGGAGGAATCGCCAAGAACTGGCTGTGGTGGAATGCCCTGGCCGGAGGTGTTCTCACCGCAATTTTCTTCGCACGACTCTGGCGAAAGTCCGGTGTCCTCACCGAAGTCGAATTCATCAATATCCGATACAGCGGAAAAGGAGCGCGATTCCTTAGAGGATTCAAAGCCGTGTACCTTGGGATCTTCATCAACGCCATGATCATTGCCTGGGTGAACCAGGCTTTCATCACCCTGTTACAGGTCTTCTTTGACATTCCTTCTGATCAGGTACTTTGGTATGTGGCCGGAGGAATGCTTCTTATCATGTTCTATTCAGGTCTGAGCGGTTTGAAGGGAATTGCGGTCACAGACTCCTTTCAGTTCATCATAGCCATGCTTGGCTGTATTATTCTCGCGATCATAGTTCTGAACAGTCCGGAGATCGGTGGGGTAAGCGGCCTGAAAGCAAAGCTTCCTCCGGCGGCATTCAATTTCTTTCCAAGTGTTGGAGACAGCGGAGCAGTTGCCGGATTCGGAATGACGGTGGCGACCATGTTCACCTACGTTGGGGTGCTTTGGTGGAGTTGTTGGTATCCCGGAGCTGAACCAGGAGGTGGAGGGTACATAGCCCAAAGAATGATGAGTACCAAAGGGGAGAAGGATTCGGTTTTTGCGACTTTGTTCTTCCAGTTTGCACACTACTGTTTGCGCCCCTGGCCATGGATCATCGTTGCGCTTTGTGCACTTGTTCTATACCCTGATCTTGATGGAAGCGAGCAGAAGTTCGGATTCGTGATGGCTATGAAGGATTTCTTACCTTCGGGACTACGCGGCATGTTATTGGTCGCTTTTCTCGGTGCGTATATGAGTACGATATCCACTCAACTGAACTGGGGTGCGAGTTATGTTGTAAATGACCTGTACAACCCGTTCATCAAACCTTCGGTGAAAAGCTCAGGACTCGGGGATGTTGCCATTAGCCGTATTGCTACTGTGATCCTAGGAGTCTTAGGAGTATATATTACCAGCTTTGTCGAGACCATCACGGGCGTGTGGGAGTTCATATTTCAATGTGGAGCCGGTCTGGGACTGGTCTTGATCGTGAGATGGTTTTGGTACAAAG
Source organism: Sphingobacteriia bacterium (assembly GCA_008080835.1). GTDB lineage: Bacteria > Bacteroidota > Bacteroidia > NS11-12g > UBA9320 > VMDK01. Next base: position 36,232 of record VMDK01000006.1, read on the forward strand.
TGAATGTGTGGGCAGAGATCTCTGCCACCTTGGCACCTTTCGTTGTTTATGGAGGCATATACTTGAAGCGACTTCAATTCAATGCTCTCCACGAGGGCCTTGCCAGTGAAGAACTGCAATCTCTCCAAAACGAGATGTGGTATTTTGATTTTGGAAGTGGGGTGCTCCTTTCAGTTTTGGTCACGACCATCGTTTGGGTGAGTGTTGCCTATTTGACTCCACAAACCGATCCTGAGAAACTGCGTAGTTTCTTCGCAAAAGTGCGCCCGGCGGGTTCTTGGGGAGAGTTTGGCACTGCTGATAATAGCAATGTATTTCCGTTGATCATCGCATGGATATGCGCAGTGGTAATGATCTATGCCATGCTCTTCGCTTTTGGCAAGATCATCTTGTTCACATTATCCGATTCCATACCATATATCATCGCATCAGTTGTGGGATTCATTGGGTTCCGATACTTTGCCGGAAAGGGTGAGTTATTCCGTTGATCGCTCTTGGCATAGCTATTGACATTATGTGAGCAGACCTCTTTTTACGAGAGAGGTCTGCCAAACTGACAAACAAGCACATGTTCGAAAACAGCGAAGATCAATTCATAAATATGGGTCTACTCGACGAGAAGGGAATGGACAATGCAGAGTTCGTGACCCTGGGAATCGATGAAGACGAGAAAGAGGAGTGGAAAAAGGCACCGAAGGACTTGCCGATACTCCCTTTGAGAAATACAGTTCTTTTCCCGGGAGTGGTCATTCCTATATCTGTAGGAAGATCCAAATCGATCAAACTCATCAACGAAGCCAATGCCGGCTCAAAGCTCATCGGTGTAGTGTCTCAAAAGGATGCGTCCATTGAAGAACCGGAACGTGAAGATCTGTATGATATCGGGACCATGGCTCGCATCATCAAAATGATCAAATTGCCTGATGGGAACACAACTGCCATCATACAGGGTAAAAGCCGATTTCATCTCGACGAATTCACTCAGGATGAGCCTTTCTTCAAGGCTACTGTTACACCAATTCTCAAGAAGGAGGAAGAATTAACTCCTGTTCTGGAAGAAATGGTAACGGATGTGCGGGCAATGGCTGAACGGATCGTGGAATTATCACCGAACATCCCAACTGAAGCAAACCTAGCCTTGAAGTCCATTGAGAGTCCGAACTTTCTGATGAACTTCATTTCGAGCAACCTCAACATCGATCCCGACGAAAAGCAGCAATTGCTCGAAAAGACCGGATTGGAAGAACGAGCGGTTTTGGTAAAGCAGCACTTGGTGAATGAACTGCAAAGACTTGAAGTCAAGCAACAGATACACTCGAAGGTTCGTACAGACATTGACAAACAACAAAGAGAGTACTTCTTGCATCAGCAGATCAGAGCCATTCAGGAAGAACTTGGTCAGGATAGTCCGGATCAAGAGATCGAAGAGCTGAGGGCGAGAGGAGCCAAGAAGAACTGGAGCAAGGATATAGCCAAAGCCTTCAACAAAGAACTAGACAAACTCGGACGAATGAATCCCGCCACTCCGGATTATTCGGTGAGCATGAACTATGCTGAGCTTCTGCTGGAACTACCATGGAATGAATTCTCCAAGGATAACTTCGACCTGAAGAAAGCGGAAGAGATACTCGACTCCGATCATTTTGGATTGGAAAAGGTCAAACAGCGCATACTTGAGTACCTGGCGGTGCTCAAACTAAAGGGGGATATGAAAAGCCCGATCCTTTGTCTGTTCGGACCTCCGGGTGTTGGTAAGACCTCTTTGGGTAAATCCATTGCCGAAGCGGTTGGTCGTAAATATGTGAGGATGTCTTTAGGTGGCTTGCATGACGAATCCGAATTGCGTGGTCACAGAAAGACTTACATCGGTGCCATGCCCGGACGTATCATCCAATCCTTAAAGAAAGCTCAAACGAGCAATCCGGTTTTCGTCTTGGATGAGATCGATAAGATCGGAAGTGATTTTCGCGGAGATCCTTCTTCAGCTTTGCTCGAGATCCTGGATCCGGAGCAGAACAACGCATTTCACGACAACTATGTGGACCTCGATTATGATCTGAGTCGCATCATGTTCATCGCTACCGCGAACCGACTGGATACCATACAGCCGGCACTGCGCGACCGAATGGAGATCATCGAGATCAATGGTTATACCCAGGAGGAAAAGGTGCAGATCGCCAAGAAATTCCTCATCCCGAAACAGCGCAAAGCACATGGTCTCAAAGCCACCCAGTTCGGATTGAGCGATAAGGTCATTGCCCGCATTGTCGATGAATACACACGAGAATCGGGCGTTCGTGGTTTAGAGAAAAGGATAGCAGCTCTCGCTCGCCACAGAGCGCAGCAGGTAGTGTGGAAGGATGACTATAAAAAACAAATGTCTCTTGAAGTGGTTCTGGATGTTCTTGGAAGTAAGCGCCTCGAAAAAGAGGTACATCAGGACGTGGATGTGGCCGGTGTGGTCACCGGACTAGCCTGGACATCTGTGGGAGGAGAGATCCTATACGTAGAGAGCACTCTTACCAAAGGAAAAGGTAAGTTGACCCTCACGGGACAGCTTGGCGATGTGATGAAGGAATCAGCGATGACGGCAACCACATATCTCAAAGCTCATAGTGATAAACTCGGCATCGATCATCGTCTGTTCGACAACTACGATGTTCACGTGCATTTCCCTGCAGGGGCTGTTCCAAAGGACGGACCGAGTGCCGGGATCACGATCCTGACATCGTTGGCTTCTTTGTTCACTCAACGCAAAGTGCGTTCAAAAATGGCAATGACAGGTGAGATCACTCTTCGAGGCAAGGTATTGCCGGTAGGAGGGATCAAAGAGAAAATGCTCGCTGCAAAGAGGGCAGGTGTGAAGAACGTGGTGTTGTCGAAGAGCAATGAAAAGGATGTGAAAGACATCGAGAAGCGATACGTCGACGGACTCAACTTCATCTACGTAGAAAACATGATGGATGTACTGGACTATGCGCTGTTGAATTCCAAGGTTAAAAACCCACTCAATCTGGAGATCCCTGAGAAGAAATGATCGGCTGAATCCGGAACTAGATCCAATAAAAAAGGCTCGTGATTTTCACGAGCCTTTTTAGTTAAACTGATTCTTATCAGTTTGCTTCTGTATTCTGGTTGCTGAACGCATCCATGTCAAACAACAATGTGAAGCGCAGAGTATTCTGCAATGGGTGTTGTTGCTCAAATGAACGCAAGTACGCCATATCGAGTCCAAATACATTGTAACGGAGTCCAACTCCGAGTGTCATGTATTTACGGCCTCCTTTGGTGTCGGCTTCATTGAAGTATCCCGCACGGATAGCGAGTTGATCCTGATACCAGTATTCCATTCCAACGCTCCAGATCCACTCTTTGAGCTCTTCCTGGAATCCTCCGGGAGCATCTCCCAAAGAGCTGAACATCCCTGAAAGTACTGGATCATCAGCCGTTTGCCAAGTATCGATCACGCGACTACCATCGTCGAATATCGAATCTTGTCCCTGGCTGTTCTGAATGTAAACTGGCTGAGGGGTAGGAACCATGAGTTTGTTGAAATCCACACCGAAACCGATCTTGTTATGCTCGTCGATCTCTGTTTGCCAGTATGTACCTAAACGAAGGTTGATAGGGATGAAATCTCTCTGAATATCAGATGTATAGGTGATCTTGGAACCCATATTCGTGATGGCTGCACCAATGGCATATTTCCAATCACGGTTACCCAATTCAGCTTCGTCGTTCCAGTAAGCACCGATGTCACCGGCAACGGCTTGACCAGGCTTGATATCGACACCGTTATAGACTCCTCTGGAGACCAAACGACTATTGATATATCTCAGTCCGATACCCAGACCAAGATTGTCAGACAAGTTGAGTGAGTATGCCACGTCGAACGAGAATTCACGGGGCTCATCGCTTCCTGTGGAGTTCCCTTCTTCGTCTGTAAACTCGATCGTACCTAAACTGAAATATCTCAGTGATGCTGCAATGGCACTTCGATCGTTCTGCCCAACCTTCATATATCCCGACAAATGGTAGAACCAAATATCCGGAACAAGCTGCTTGAGCCAAGGGGCAGCGCTAAGCGACATACCGCCTTGCTTCTCAACGAAGGAGAGCTTTCCAGGGTTCCAGTGTACGCTGTTCGCGTCCGGATCCGTGGCAACTCCGATATCACCCATCCCGGCCGCACGTGCGTCAGGAGTGATGGTGAGGAA
>VMDK01000095.1 GCA_008080835.1 Sphingobacteriia bacterium
CTCTACATGACTTTTGCAGCCGTTGCAAGACATTCCGGAAACGTGATAGTTGTGCTTCATGTGGTTCTTGAATCAACGATCAAAGGAAGGCAAGGTTTGGAATATTTGAGCAAATTCCCTCGACAGAATTCAGCGGGATCTGGCTATCCGCCCGAGAAGCCTTTTACTAAATGCACTCAATTCCAAACACTGTGTAGAATGTAGTCTTCACGCTCCGTCTGATTCCCTTTTGCGAAATGTGAACTTTCTACGAATTAGTAATTCGTTGATAATCTGTAATTTACAGACATATCTTATCTCCTGATTTCACCATTCGCGACCCCTAGACATAGGCTGGATTGAACTTTGAACATCCCTGTATGAAAAGAAACCAACCAAATATGCAGGCTATGAAAAGAACAGTTACTCTCTTATTGATGGCACTATCCTTCGGATTCCTATTACAATCATGTGTCTATGAGGAGACCGTCGTGGTGGCTCCGGCTCAACCGGATGCAGATGTGTTTTACGACTTTTGGGCAGGTCCCCGCTTTTTGGAAATAGACGGTGAGATCTTCAACGATGGGAACACCTTCATCACATCCGTACAGCTGGAAGTGGTCACTTACGATGACATGGGTTTTGTCATCACCAGGGACTTGATGATGGTCGATGTATTTCTGAATCCACGTGAAGTGACAGGATTCACGCTCGATCTGCCGGTGCGCTACGTTTTCGATGTGGATGTTCGCGTCCGCGATATATGTATTTGACAAGCGTCATACCTTCGCTCCAAACAAAGCGAAAGAACCTTTGTTACCTGAGCATAACGCATTGATATGTTCAGTTGGAACAAGAAAAGTATGGCCACGCTCAATTGGAGTCACCTGGAATCGGAAGAGCAATTGCAGGCTGCGATCGAAGAGTCGCACGACAGGCCGGTGGTCTTATTCAAGCATTCGACGCGCTGTAGCATCAGCTTCATGGCCTTGGATCGTATGAATGGTGAGTCGGCTCTGAACGAAAAGGATGCCGGACTATACTACCTTGACCTCCTCAAGTTCAGGAATCTCAGTAACAAGATCGAAGAGTTGTTCGAGGTAAGGCATGAAAGTCCTCAAATGATCGTGCTTCGTAACGGAGTCGTGGTGCATCACAGCTCTCACGGTGCTATCAGGCCGACAACAGTTTTAGACCTTGTAGCGTAAGTCTGGGGAATAGCGGTGTATCTTTGCCCGCAGAATAATACATGGATCTGGTAACTACACACGTATGTATGACCCGGGATATCGGGGTTCACGGAAATCTTTTCGGAGGTGTGATGATGTCATGGGTGGACGAAGCAGCAGCGGCTCACGCCTGTCTGGTCTGCCATACCCCAAATATGGTCACGGTAAAAGTGAATGAGGTCATTTTCAAGAAGAAGGTACGTGTGGGATTTTTGATCAAGATCTACGCTGAAGTCGTCTCCATCGGGCGCTCTTCTATCACACTTGGTATCGAAGCGCGTAAGGGTAGTGTCTACAGCGGGGAAGAAGAAGTTGTTCTGTCTACGCTGGTCACCTTTGTGAGACTAGACGAGGCCGGTGACCCTACGCCGATCCCATCTCCGGTACTGGAGAAGTACAAGCATTTGAGTAAGTACAACAAGTAGCCGTCGACGCAGACTTTCCGATACCGGAAACCTGACACCCGACACCCTTTTGTACTATTTTTGTCGTCCTTAAAATTCAAGCTATGAGCACAGACGCATTGAAATCCACGGCCCTCACAGATCTTCACATCGAATTGGGTGCGAAGATGGTTCCTTTCGCAGGCTACAATATGCCTGTTCAATACACGAATCTTCGGGAAGAACATATGGCCGTTCGAGACTCCGTTGGGATGTTCGATGTGTCGCATATGGGTGAATTCTCTGTGACTGGTCCGGATGCAGAAGCATTAGTAGAGTGGATCAGTTCCAATGACGTGAGCAAGCTCATCGACAAACAGGCCCAATACAGCTGTATGCCCAATGAGGATGGCGGTATTGTGGATGACTTGATCATTTACAAATGGGACAGCAACGAGTTCTATCTCGTGGTAAATGCATCCAATATTGAAAAAGACTGGAACTGGATCCAGGCTCAGAAAGATGCGAAAGACTTTGATTGCGAACTCAGCAACATGTCTGAAGACCTTTCGCTTTTAGCGATCCAGGGGCCGAATGCGACCAAAGTCGTTCAAAAACTCACCGAGGTCAACCTCGATGCCATCGAATTCTATCATTTCGATGCAGGTGCTGTGGCAGGAGTCGAAGATGTGATCATCTCCGCCACCGGATATACCGGTTCAGGTGGATTCGAACTCTATGTTTGGAACAAGGATGTTCGCAAAGTCTGGGACGCCGTGATGGAAGCCGGAGCTGAGTTTGGGATCATCCCATGCGGATTGGGATGCCGCGACACCCTTCGACTCGAAAAAGGATACTGCCTGTACGGAAACGACATCAACGCCACCACTTCTCCTATAGAGGCGGGATTGGGTTGGATCACCAAATTCAACAACCCATTCGTGAATTGGGAATATCACCAGGCGATCAAAGAGAACAAACCTGCTCGCCGTTTGGTGGGATTTGACATGCTCGATCGAGGAATACCTCGCCAGCATTATATCATCCGTAATGCCGACGACACGATCATTGGTGAAGTAACAAGCGGAACACAGTCACCTTCTCTAGGCAAAGCGATCGGAATGGGATATGTAGAAAGTGCCTATGCAAAAGCGGGAACGGAGATCTACATCGAGATCCGAAACAAACGCTTGAAAGCAGAGGTCGTAAAAATGCCATTTTTGAAGTAGACAGGTAACCATCACTTCTACTACTGTCGCGGTCCTGAAGGTATTCGGGATGTAATCCGCGACAGTGAAATGGGATGGTAAAAAGGAATAGTGGCCTTGAGTAGTGATTTTTCACACTATCTCTTAATACCTATCCCCTATCAACTCTAAGGTTGCGTATTTTTGCGCCCCTTCCATGAATACCCGCGAGTTACTCCAGTTCTATACAGAGAAACAAAGCACTTCAGATCTGTTGCGAGAGCTACAATCGGAGCGGACCTATGTCCATTTGAAAGGAGGAGTAGGGTCATTCTACACACTTCTGGCGGCATTACTCTTTCAAGAATCAGAACAAAGCGTCTACTTCCTTGTACCCTACATCGAACAGGCCAGATATGCCCTTCAGGACCTGAAACACTTTCTGGGTAAAGAAGATGTATGGTTACTCCCTTCCTCTTTTTCCAAACCCTTCCACACTGGGATGGTCGATTCGAATCTGGTTCAGGAGCGTTCGGAGGTACTCATGCGCCTGCAACGGAGTGATGAGAAACACCTTCTCATTCTCACACCGGATTCGATCGCCGAAAAGGTGATTCAGGAAGAAAAGCTGCGCAAGAGCAGCTTCGAACTGCAGATCGGTGCAACACTCGACATCGAATTTCTATTAGAAATGCTACACGAGTTTGCATTCGAGCGCGAGGATTTCGTATACGAGCCGGGGCAGTTCTCGTTGCGGGGAGGCATCATTGATATTTTCAGCTTTGCTCATGAGTATCCTTTTCGAATAGAGCTTGACGGAAGGGAGATCGAGTCGATCCGGTCATTCGATCCGGTCACCCAGCTTTCGGTAGAAGAAGTCAAATTCACTTCGATCGTTCCCAATATCCGCGAAGAATCTATCAGCGGAGAGAAAGTTCCTCTGTTCGATTATCTCGACAAGGATGGGATCTTTTTCAGTCCTGCATTGAAGCTGTTCCTTGAAACGCTGAAGGCAGGCCCGGAAGGGGAAGACCCGGACCCTGCTATGTTCGATGACACCATGGCATTGAAGAAACGCATCGCCTATCGCCGACTTATCGGTGGAGGCAGCAGTCCGTACAAGACACCGGATTTCAGCATCGAATACGGGATGCAGGCACAGCCTTCGTTCGGCAAACAATTCGATCTGCTCATTGGGCATTTCCAGGAACTTCAGGAAAAAGGAACGCAGATCCTCGTTTTATCAGAGACGAATAAACAGATCGAGAGACTGCAAACCATCTTCGATGACCTTGGCGCTCATGTTCGCTTCAGTCCGCTCTACCACGGGATCGAAAGTGGGTTCCGCGACGAAGAGAACAAGCTTGCGGTCTATACAGAGCATCAAATATTCGGACGACACTACCAGTTCTCCGGTAAGCGGAAATTTTCCAAGAATCAGGCGCTCACGATCAAAGAATTGAGTCACCTCAAACAAGGTGACTACGTCGTGCACATAGACCATGGTGTTGGAACTTTCGAAGGCCTTCAAAAAATGGAAATGGGCGGTCGGATCCAGGAAGCGGTCCGACTCAAGTATAAGAACGGTGACCTTCTATATGTGAACATTGGTTCGCTGCACAAAGTGAGCCGATACACCGGGAAAGAAGGTTTTGAACCTCGCTTGAACAAACTCGGCAGTGACGCCTGGCAAAACCTGAAACGCAAGACCAAGAAAAAGGTCAAAGACATTGCGCGCGACTTGATCAAGTTGTATGCAAAACGAAAGGCAAAACCGGGTTTCAATTTCAGTCCGGACACCTACTTGCAAGTCGAGCTGGAGGCCAGCTTCCTATACGAGGACACACCTGATCAAAGCAAGGCCACAGACGACGTGAAAGCCGATATGGAATCACCTCATCCGATGGATAGACTCGTTTGTGGAGACGTAGGATTCGGGAAAACAGAAGTTGCGATCCGCGCAGCTTTCAAGGCAGTTTGCGACAGCAAACAAGTGGCGGTGCTTGTCCCAACCACGATCCTTGCGCAGCAGCACTACCATACATTCCGAAGCCGTTTGGAAGGATTCCCGGTAACGGTCGACTACATCAACCGATTCCGCACTACCAAGCAGCAGAACAGCACCATAGCCAAGTTGAAAGAAGGCAAGGTCGACATCGTGATCGGTACGCACAAACTCCTGAACGAAAAGATACAGTTCAAGGATCTCGGACTGATGGTGATCGATGAAGAGCAGAAGTTTGGGGTTTCGGCCAAAGAGAAACTGAAGAAACTCCGTGTGAATGTTGATTCACTTACTCTCACTGCAACTCCGATCCCAAGAACGCTTCATTTCAGTTTGATGGGAGCACGAGACCTGTCGATCATCAATACACCACCACCGAATCGTCAACCGATCCGCACGGAGTTGCACGTATTTGACACGGACATTCTGAAAACGGCGATCCGCCAGGAATTGAAGCGTGACGGTCAGATTTTCGTGGTTCATAATCGCGTGCGAGACATTTATGATCTGGCAGCTACCATCGAGGATCTTTGTCCGGAAGCTCGAGTGGCCGTTGGACATGGTCAAATGAAAGGAGATGAACTGGAGAACGTCATGCTTCAGTTCATAGAGCACGAATACGATGTGCTGGTGGCGACCACGATCATTGAAAGTGGTCTGGACATTCCAAATGCCAATACGATCATTATCAATAACGCGCATTACTTTGGATTGAGTGACCTTCACCAAATGCGCGGTCGGGTGGGAAGATCCAACCGAAAAGCATTCTGTCATTTGTTTTGTCCGCCTCTGTACTCCCTGACGGAGGATGCACGCAGAAGACTACAAGCAATAGAGGAATTCAGTGACCTGGGAAGTGGTTTCAACGTGGCCATGCGCGACCTCGATATCCGCGGAGCAGGAAACCTGTTGGGAAGTGAGCAAAGCGGCTTCATTTCCGAGATCGGTTTTGACATGTATCATAAGATCCTCGACGAGGCCATTCAGGAACTCCGCGAAGGTGAATTCAGTGACTTGTTTGACGAACAACCGGCCAAGCGCGAGTGCCAGGTGGACACCGATTTGGATGCACGTCTGCCGGACGACTATGTCCAGAACATATCGGAGCGATTGAGCTTGTATTCCACTTTGAGCAATATCAGAGATGAGAGTGGTTTGATCGAATTTGAGAAGGAACTTCAGGATCGGTTCGGACCTCTGCCGCTTATGGTCCGAGAACTGGTCGACACCATGCGGATCAAGCATTTAGGTATTCAACTCGGCCTTCCAAGGATCAAGATCAAGAAGAGTCAGCTCCTCGCCTATTTCCCTCCCGAAAGCAACGAGAGCTACTACAAATCGGCTGAATTCGGAATGATCATCAGCAAGATCAATCAGCATCCCGACATCTTCAGTTTGAAGCAGAAAGAATCACAACTCCTGTTGGTGATGCGAAATGCCGGCGTGACGCACAAGGTGATCGCCGAACGGCTTCGAATACTTGTATAAGTATCAGTCACGGGTAAATACCCGCGACAGTATGTGAGTGCTCTCTCAAGACTACGGACAGTGTTTATTTGATTGCTTCGTGTCTATTTCTTTGTGTCCTCCGTCTCTCCGTGGTTCATTCCTCTTTGACACAGAATAGAAAATTTATGAGGTCCTTTAAACGATGTAAGGTGCGAGCCACTTGGCCGCCTCGCTTTCAGAAATTCCTTTGCGCTTTGCGTAAGCCTTTACTTGAGTGGAATCGATCTTCCCTACTCCGAAATAACGCGCTTCAGGATGTGCAAAATAGTATCCTGAGACACTTGCCGCCGGGTACATCGCACAACTTTCTGTAAGCTTCATACTTATCCTGTTCTCGACGTCTAGAATGTCCCAGATCGTAAGCTTCTCGCTATGGTCAGGGCACGCTGGATAGCCGGGTGCCGGACGGATGCCACGATATTCCTCACGGATCAGTGATTCGTTGTCGAGTGCTTCTTCGCTCGCGTATCCCCAATGCTTGATGCGCACCTCTCGGTGCAAATACTCGGCGAAAGCTTCGGCGAGTCGGTCTGCCAAAGCTTTCAACATGATCGAATTATAGTCGTCGTGATGTGCCTCGAATTCTCTGAGATGATCTTCGATCCCGATTCCAGCAGTCACTGCAAACAACCCTATATGATCAACCGTACCGCTTTCTTTGGAAGCTATGTAGTCGGCCAATGAGTAATTTGGAACATTTGGTTTAGGATCCTTCTGCTGTCGCAAGAAGTAGAGTGTCTCTTCTCCCTGGTCAGTCTTCACGATCACATCCCCGTCCTGTTCGTTAGCCGGAAACAGACCAAAGATCGCCTTGGCACGTAGCCATTTCTCGCTGATGATGCGATCCAGCATTTCTTTGGCATCCTCAAACAACTTTCTCGCCTCCGTTCCTTGCTCCTCATCTTCGAGTATGTTCGGGTATTTACCCTTCAGTTGCCAGGTTCTGAAAAATGGCGTCCAGTCGATATAATCACGCAACGTAGAAAGGTCCATATCACTGATCTCATGAATCCCCGGTTCAGCAGGTGCAGGAGCGGAGGCAACACTGCGATCTTCAATAGCCTTGTGCTCTACCACAGATTCGTATGGTGCCAGTTTCTTTTGGCTGTTCCTTTCCGCATATGACCTGGCCATTTCTACATATTCGGTCTGAATGATATCGGCATATGCTCCGCGATGCTCCTCTGAGATCAGTTTACCGGCCACGGTCACACTTCTGGATGCATCCAGGACGTGAACCACCGGATTCTCGTATTGGGGGTTGATCTTTACTGCGGTGTGCATCTTACTCGTGGTAGCTCCACCTATGAGCAGAGGCACCTTAAAGTCAAGACGCTGCATTTCCGCCGCCACATGGACCATTTCATCCAAGCTCGGAGTGATCAGTCCGCTTAGACCGATGATGTCCACTTGTTCCTCCTTGGCCACTTGAAGGATCTTTTCGGCAGGAACCATCACACCGAGGTCGATGATCTGATAATTGTTACAACCCAGAACGACTCCTACGATGTTCTTCCCGATGTCGTGTACGTCACCTTTAACCGTTGCGAGGAGTACCTTTCCTTTAGCACTCCCTGCCTTCTTCTCCGCTTCGAGATAGGGCGTCAGGTAGGCCACGGATTTTTTCATTACACGGGCGCTTTTCACCACCTGAGGGAGGAACATCTTTCCGGAACCGAACAGATCCCCAACGATATTCATACCGTCCATTAACGGGCCTTCGATCACCAGTAGTGGTTGTCCAAGCTTTTGTCGTGCTTCCTCGGTATCTGATTCGATGAACTTCGTGATCCCTTTTACGAGAGAATACTCCAAGCGTTTCTCTACCGTCCATGATCTCCACTCCTCGATCACCTCTGCCTTTTCGGTTTTGGTATTGTGCTTCTCAGCGTATTCGATCAGTTCGTCGGTTGCTTCTTCCCTTTTGTTGAGTACTACGTCCTCCACCAATTTGAGCAGATCCTTCGGGATGTCGTCATAAACGGTGATCATACCGGGATTCACGATCCCCATGTCCATTCCGGCCTTGATGGCATGATAAAGGAATACTGAGTGCATGGCCTCACGCACGGTATTATTGCCTCGGAACGAAAAGGATAGGTTGCTCACTCCACCGCTCACACTAGCACCCGGGAGATTCTCTTTTATCCATTTGGTCGCCTGGATAAAATCGACCGCATAGTTTCGGTGTTCTTCGATCCCGGTAGCAATGGCCAGAATATTCGGATCGAATATGATGTCGGACGCAGGGAACCCGGCCTTTTCGGTAAGTAATTTATAGGATCGCTCACAGATCTCTATGCGTCGCTCGTATGTGTCGGCCTGACCTGTTTCATCGAACGCCATGACCACCACTGCAGCGCCATACATTCGAATACGTCGGGCCCGTTCGAGGAAAGCCTCTTCTCCATCTTTCAGACTAATGGAATTCACGATGCCTTTACCTTGAATACATTGCAGACCTTTTTCGATGATCTCCCACTTGGATGAATCGATCATCACCGGGACCCGACTGATATCGGGTTCAGAGGCAATGAGGTTAAGGAATTTCTCCATGGCAGCAATACCATCGAGCATCCCTTCGTCCATATTCACATCGATGATCTGAGCTCCGTTCTCCACTTGATCACGAGCCACATCCAATGCTTCTTCGTAATTGTCGTTAAGGATCAGACGGGCAAATCGTTTGGACCCCGTCACATTCGTTCTTTCACCGATATTGATGAAGTTCTTATCGGAGCTGGCATTGAACGCTTCCAGTCCGCTAAGTCGTAAATTTTCCGATCGGTTCGAATTCATGGTTTGGGTTCGGTTGTCCTTCAGTCCGGCTTCATTGCCTTCCGAGAAAGTGGTGCAAATATAAAAGAGGCTCAGGGATCCTTTCGCTCGAGGATCTCGTAGCGTTTCACATTGTGATCTTCCTCCAACAAACGAACCCTGAATTGAGTTTGGATGTAGTCGTTCACATTGCCCTGATGGATGATATATTTTTTCCCGGGAACGATGTATTTCATCCTGTGCGCGAAGTCAATACTGCTCCCTTCATGATTCATCCAGTTCATGTAGAACTTGTTATGTGCGCAATACACAGTATCTACCAGAATGTGATCCTCCAGTTTCTCATCGTTTCGGATCTTATCCCGCAGGAAATATGTCAATCGGTAATAGTCTCTGTCCCATGAGTATTCCTTAGGCTTAAACACCGTGTCGTACATTCTTGAATAAGGCTTGAATCCTGTTCCAAGGATGAACAAAGCCATAAAAGGTATCAGATATTTTCTCAAATGAACCTTTAACAAGAAATCACTGAAGATCCTGAAAACACCGAGGCTGGTCACAAACGCGATGAGAGGAAATGTTGGGATATCGTACCATGGCAATTTGGTTTGAGCGGAACTGACCACAAGTAGGTACCAAACGGCAGCTGAAGTGAACAATGCGCTGATCATGGGTTCTTTACCGGTACCAAAGAACATCAGATATGCTGCAGCAGGTATGAAGAACCAAACCCAGCCTCCCAAACGGGCAGGCAAGGCTGAAATATAGTATCCGAACGGATGACCATGACCTTCAACGGCGTCCAGAAGTCTGCCGCCGATCTCATTCTGATATACAGCTTCCAAATAGCCCGGATTCACTGCTTCACGTATGAAGTAGTATGATATCGCCACCAATCCGGTCACAATGCATGCTACCCAAAATCGGAGTGATCCGAATTCCCGTGGCTTCTTTATAGCAACGAAGGGGACCAAAACCGGCAGAAATATCAATGCAGCCACTCCTTTGACCCAAAATGCAAATGCCACACCTCCGAGGAAGAGATAGAAATACTTCGACATACGCCTCGGATCATATTCACTGAGGTACAGATAGAATTGATACAGATAAAAGAGGGTGGAAAAGCTCAACAGGATATCGTAGTCTCCTGTACGGACACCATGCCATCCTACAAAACCCATAGAAGTAGCTAAGATCAGGGTTGCCAGTATCCCTGGGTAATAGGTATGCAGCTCGTTTCTCGACATATAGATCAGCAGGACACAGATAAACAATCCGGAAAGAGCCGAAGGTAGTCGTAGGGCCACTTCTTCAATACCCAGTAGTTTCATAAAGCCCAGTTGCAACCACAGTAGAACCGGGGGCTTGGTGCACCACATATCCGGTCGTCCTTCAAAATGCGGCACCAGTAGCTCCCCTGTCAAGTACATATGCAGGGAGTTGGAAGCCATTCGTGCTTCATCCCAGATCCTAAGGGTCAGACCATCCAGGTGCAGGAAAAATGGGACATAGACCAGGAACAGTGCAATTCCGATCGCGCTCAGTAGAAGGATGAATTTTCTCCGGGCTAAAGCCATTTCAAGAACAAAAAAAGGGAAAGAATCCGAAAGGCATGAAACAAAAAAGGCTGCTCTGGGAGCAGCCTTTTCGTTTATTCAGAAGTGGAATTAATCTCTGATCAGAGTAACTGTACCTGAGATCGGTTCTCCTCCACCATTTGGTTCCTCATTTTTGAGGGTGTAGTTGATGATGTAGAAGTATGTTCCTTCCGGACATTCCTTCAGACCTTCATTCATGATGGTACCATCCCAGTGCAGGTCAGGATCCGTGCTCTCAAATACGAGCTCACCCCATCTGTTGTAGATCTTGATCTCATACTCCGTTGCACCTTCTACTTCGATCTCGAAGTATTTGTTGAAGGCATCACCTTCAGCATCAGGAGTGAAGACGTTGTAAGGGATGATCTTCTTAATGAAGTTATTATTGATCACCTTACAAGTGGTATCCTTACATCCGAGATCATTCTCAGCTACAAGACAAACCTCCCACTCACCGATTCTTTCACCCCAGTTGTAACATGGGTTCTCTTCAGAACTGGTAGAAGTTCCATCTGCGTCCTCGAATGTCCAGAAGTACTTAGTTGCATTCTGTGACGTATTCTCGAAGCAGAATTCCGGTTTATCTTCTTCATCGATCTCAAAGTCTGCGATCACTTCCTGAACGATCACTCGTCCGGTGGCTGTGTCCACACACTTCGGTCCGAAGTCACCTGCATCCAGGTCATAATCCGGGATCATGCGCACATTATAAGTACCCGGTGAAGAGTAGCTATGCTGTACGGTAGTATCCGGATAAGTAGCTGTCAGCGTATCGGTATCACCGAAGTCCCAGGTGAATCGCGTATAGATCGAATCCGACTTGGTCGTGTAGTTCACGATATCATGCGGACAAACGATCGTGTCGACGATCTCAATTCCCGCAGGAGTGATCGGACGAACGATCACCTTGATCTCACGCGGTGTCTTACCATCGATCGTACTCGTGTCAGGGAAGAGGCGTGAACATCTGATATTGGTCCCCTCGATCTCATCGATCTGTATCAAGTGGAGATAGTAGGTTCCCACAGTGTTGTACGTATGTCCAACCAATTCATTCTTATCCTTAGTAGAGTAAGTGTTGTTGCTTGAGCTATCACCCCAGTAGAAGATCCAGTCAGGATCGTAGATAGGCTCTTTACTCAAGTTCTCGAGAGTTACAGAGTCACCCACACAGATCACGATCGAATCTTCACCCCATGGGTTGTTTCCACTGAATGCAAACTCAGGTTGTGGTCCCGGTACGAAGATCTGTTTCTCTATAGAGTCCACACAACCCAGTAACGAGTGTACCTTGAGTTTCACAGTGAACCATCCACTGGATGTATAGTCGTGAGATGGATCCTTCAGGATACTTCTTCTAGAACCATCACCGAAGTCCCACTCGTACCATACGATACTATCACATGGCTGGTCACATGAATCAACCGGACATGGGTCAAATACTACTGTAGAATCGAAGAACGATACAATGTTCTTACAAGACAGCAACTGAGCGTTGTGCTCGAAGTTCGCCTTGATACCTGTTACCATTGCTGAGAGGAATGCAGTATCGCGACAACCGATACTATCTTTCATTGCTACAGCGATGGTGTATTCTCCCGGCTCATCATAGATGTGAGAGAATCGGATAGAACGTTCAAAGTCAACGATCGAATCGTTCCAATCCCAGTCAACCGCTTTGGTCTCGATGTTATTGGCATATCGAGTTGGGTCTTCCCAGAATTTACGAGGGTCGATTGGGTAAGCCAACGGATCGAAATCATCACCGTACTGCCAGTAGCGGATACTATCATAGATCTCATGCCACATGCCTTTACACACGGCATCATCGATCATTTTGAACTGATTCAAGAATCCAACATTGAGCAGCTTGGCATCGGATTTCTCACAACCCACAGTATTGTTGAGGAATACACCCGGGATCATAGGCCCGTTCGAATTCACCCAAACAGTATCAAATTCTGATCTGTCACAGTATTTCGTTTCGCGTACCTCAGGATGCTGATAAGTGAACTTATAGCAACCAGGGATATACTCACCGCGCTTCCAGTTTTTCTCCCACTGTGTTCCACGACCAGTAGTGATGGCATAAGGTGCCAGCAATGTGTCGAAACCTTGGATAGAAGAATCTCTGAAGTGAAGCACTTCTTCGATGATCACAGAGTCTGTCTGAGCATCGTTGGTGTACAAGTATTTGTACTGACCATGCTCTACGGTATTCTCCGTGATACCCACCTTACTGAAGGTAAAGTACTGACTGATACCTGTTGTATCAATACAACCGAATGTACCGTCACCCAGGTAGAGTGCAACATCCTCCGGTGGAATATCCTGAATATCCAGTCCGAGTTGCTCAAATGCATCTTTAATGATGTCACCGGCACGCTCTGTATTTGCTTTCACTGTCCATTGACGGTAAATGCGTTTTACGATGGTGTCTACCGGTTGAATTCCGAACACGTCGTCGATGGTGTAGCGTACCAATGTATTAGCCAACCAATTGTCGCTAGGACTCCAGTCAACATCTTCATCGTTACGTCCGTTCACAGGACCATTGTAATCCTGGAAGTATTTGTGCTCCTCGAAGTATCCCAGGAGACGATCCTGGTAACCCCAGTTCCAACGCAGGAATTCGATACTATCCTGGATCGGATTGATGAAGCGGAACCATGCAGTTTCACCCGCACAGATCGCAAGAGGATCGTTATTAGGAACGAGGATCTCGAAGTCCGCATTCAAGTACATATAACGGAACATGTCGCTGTACCAAGCAGTATCCGTACACTCAGGAGCGATAGGATCACCGTTTGAATTGGTACGTGGAGGTCCGTTACCGATGATCAAACCGATAGTGAACGATCCGTTAGGACGCTTGCTAGGATCTGATCCGATCTCACCGGAAGTATAACCTTTCACCCAGCTTGTTCCCCAGGCTCCAACGATATCGTATGGCAATACGAACGGAATTGGAATACCAGGAGGTGGAGGCGCTAGTACGCCACCGCTATTGTATGGGATCCAGTTATTAGGACCGGTAAGTGAGTCGTAGTTAACCTCGAACCATTGCTGCGTACAACCGGGTTTCGTCTCGGCCATACTGAAGGTGAGGAAGTATTGGGTCTTATCCCCGTCGATCGGACAAGGGATACCACTTTCCCATTCCAGACCTTTCGCGCTTGGCGGGATCAGGGCAAGGGAAATAGTGTTGCTGCTCTCACATCGCAGTGGGTGCACTGTATCCTTGTGCCAAAGCACTACAGTGTTACACTGAGCGATGTTCTCGAAGAACCACTGACGGTGAACCGCTGAATCGATCACGTACACCTGACGTTGGATCGTTGTTGGAATACCGTTGATCGTAGTGTCCACCAATACAGTACTGAGCTGTGCCGGAACCGTATCTTCAGGAGTGACTTCCATTCGGACCAGAGAGATGATCGAATCACCTTCCTCTATCTCAAATTGCTTGTCAACCTCCCATTCTACGGTCTTAGGACCGGTCACCCATTCGTACGTTGGTGGGTTCTTGCTGATATCTTTCACTCGCACCGTCACACCGGAAGGCACGAAGAATTTCTGATCATCCTTGATCACAGTAGAGATCACTTCACCTTTGTATACGGTGCGTGGTCTCCACAGGTAGATCCTGTAATGCGCACTGTCAATGATCTCGGGATATTCGGTTTGTGCATCCACAACGAATGTGTCCGTTGCAGCTTGATTGCTGTCGTTGATATACGGGATCAATGCCGTATAGGTTGAGTCCCATGGCACGAACAAGTTGATCTCACGAGGAACGACCATGATGCTATCCGGGTAGACATTTACTTGATAACAAGTACGGCTGTTTCTGCTGAAACGAGTTTGACGAACCGGACGAGTATAGTTCTGTCCACGCTGATAATAGCGATAGATCTCTTCCCATGGAGTATACCAGTGAACCGGCAGGGAATCAATGGTGAAGTTACAGTTCAGATCAACGTTCTTATTGGCATAGGTGTCTGTAGTACACTGAGGTGCATATTGGTCACCCAAGGTCCAGATACGCAGTACGTGATCTTTTCTTCGGATAGAAGGCACTCTAGGTACAGCTGTTTGATCATTAGATGGTGGATAGTTGAATACATAACGCTTGGTACCATCCAGTCCGTAGAAGGACTTCTCGTGATACGTAGTATTACCATTATAAACAACCACCAGACTGTCTTTACCGGCGTCATACCAGATCACATAACCACGAGCTTTGATCGTATCAGTGAGCTTGTACGCATCGTAACCACCATTCTTGTCGAACAATAGCAAAGAATCCAATCCGGTTCTTTTGTTCTTTCTGACTCCGGCAATGTTGATATACTCATAAACTACTGAGTCCTCATCGTTGTAATTCGGGTCATCGTGATAGAAGGTAGAGTTGTTCACGAAGTGGATCGAATCACGGATGGTACATTGGTATTTCTCTTCTTGAGGTACACGAACAAAAGGTACTTCGATCGTAGATGAAGGACCCACTTTAGTGATCGTGTCAAATACCGTCACATCACATGGTCCAACCACAATTCTCAGCGAGATCATCCAAGGTCCACCTCCATAATTATGGCAAGGAGTCCAATCGTCATCACTGAAGTTATCATTTCCGGAAGGAGGATCACCGAACCACCAGATGAATGATGCTCCAGGGATAGCTCCATCACGTAATCTGAAGCACACTTCAGGATCGCTGGTACATGCACTGTCTTTATCGGCCAGGATGACCGGATCGATCTTGATGTTGGTCGCTGCAGCTTTGTACGTGAATGTCTCGGAACATCCAAAGCGTGAATACACCGTCAGTGTCGCGTTGAACGTACCATTTTGCTTGTACCAGTATTCTACTTTACCGTCGTTGTTCTTGCCGGTCCAGTACTGGGTGTTGGTTACAGAGTCACCGATGATCTTGTTACCATCTCCGAAATCAAAGATAAACTGGGCGACGTCTTTAAGCCCGATGGTAGTAGTAGGATCATTTAACCAGTTCTGGTAAGTCACGTTGGTGATCGTGGCCAAAGTAGAATCACAACCCGTTGGCGCGTTACTGTTAAGGAGTACCCCCATCTTCGGCCAAACACGGATCATACTGTCGTACTTGATCTTGGTCACACAACCATTCGCATCTTCCAATTCCACAGTAACATCGAAGAATCCACCTTTTGGATCCTTGATCTCGTAACAGAATGTGTAAGGAAGTGCAGGGTTGATCTCCTCGATCAGTCCACCATCGCTAAAGAGATAAGTGGCACGAACGATCTGGCTACCCGGAGCAGGCAAACTGCTGTCCGCGTAACAGAAATTGTTCCCTTTGAAACATTGTTGAGCGTTGTTGAGCAACTGGAATTTCACAATCGGACTTGGCTTGACAACCACCTGAATGGTCTTTTCACATGGGTCAAGGAATCCTCTTGAATCCGTTACTTTCAACTTCACGTCGTACGTACCCGGTGCACCATACGTATACGACGGGTCACGTTGATTCGAGGTTCCTTTGGAATCCCCAAAATCCCATGCCCAGGTATCGTATCCCGGTGCGTTGGATGTAAACGAAATAGCCGCTCCCACACACTCAGAACCCGTATACTTCGGGTTACACTGTGCAGAGGCGTCCACATGCCAAAATAGCATGAGTAATGTCGTGAGCACGAATGCCAACGACTTGCCTGTGTTCTTAATCATTTTCATTGATCTTTGATTTCGGTTAATGCCTGTAATTATCAGGCGGCCCTTTAGCTCGCTAAAGCCCGCCAAAATAGAGTTATAATCTGTCTTTTTCAAGTAATTAAACATGTCTTTACTTTACGAGGATAAGTCGCCCGTATTTAGTTTCTTCTTTCCCACCATTGCTGTACTTCAGCACGTAGTTGTATCTTCCTTCCGGTAACATCTCTCCTTCATTCATCAACTGACCGTTCCAGTACTCGTTCTGGTCGGTCGTTTCGAACACCAATCGGCCACTGTTACTGCGTATTTGCATGTGGTAACTCTTGACCGGATCAAGACGGACCTCGAACACATCGTTCTTGCCGTCCTTGATATATGGTGAGAAGATGTCTCCTGCATCAAAATCTATCTTGTCTTCCCAGGAGCATTCGACAGTCTCTTCGATCGTGTCCTTACATCCTTTGTCATTCACTGCGATCATTACTACATCGTGGTCGCTGTAGTTCTCACATTCGTATTCCACAACTCCGTCAATGGCCGTTACTTCGATATTGTTCACGAACCAGGACTGCTGCGCCACATCTCCCTGAGCTCTGAGGATCAATCGACCCTTTTCGGATTCGCTAACGATGGATGCGTTGGTTCGCTGAACGTCAATGATATGCTCGATCTGGACCGGATGGCCATCCTCCGTAAAACGTAGTTTCAACACATGCTTTCCGGCACGAGGGAAGTAGAAATTGTAGCGCACTCCACCGACGGCAACCAGTTTGTCGTCCAACCACCACTGTACGCCGTCAGCGTAAATATTCTCGCTATTCTCACTTCTGAGCACCGCTTCGGATGTGTTTCCTTCACAGACCACATTCGACATCTCAATGGTATGTGGAACGCGGACATGTTCGTCATCCGGTGTATCGGCAGATCCATCCTGAGTATCATCGGTCATGGTCGGTGTCTCAGTGGACCCACCATCTGTCGCTTCTGTATATCCGGCTTCGGCCGAACCTGAAGTCGCACTCTGCACGGTGATATCAGAACCGTTCGATTCTGTGTTGCGTTGACTCGAAGCTTCACCAGTCTCTGGAGATACTTCGATCGCATCTTTCTCGCCAATAGTTTCTGATGGACTTTCCTGATCAGTCGTAACCTGATCTTCGGTCTGGGTGATCACCGTCTCCTCAGATACCGGAGTTTCCGGCTCTTTATTGAGAAGGGTCACTGCAGCTGTAACTACGATCGCTGCACCGGCAACAATAGCTGCCCATTTCCCGATGATGGCTTTACCGGCCACTCCTGCAGCACCGGTTCCCGCTGCACCGGAAGTACCGGATCCAACTCCCTCCCAAACGGAAGGAGGCACAGGGGTCTCAGCCCCACTCGCCATCTCGCGGATCAGTTCGTCGAATTCCTGTATGTGCTTCTCTGTGCTCACTTTTGTGCTTTGATCACTTTCTGCAATTGATTACGCGCTTTGAACAGCTGCGTTTTACTCGTACTCTCTGAGATCTCCAATTGCTCGGCGATCTCCTTGTGCGAATAACCTTCGATCACGTACATGTTGAATACGGTACGGTACCCATCAGGCAGAGCCGCGATCGCTTTCATAAGGTCCGCGAGTTGCAGGTTACTCAGACTTTTCGGGTCGACCCCTTCCTGAATATCCTCAATGTCGCCAAACTGGGCCGACTTCGATTTTCGCAGATGCTCGATCGCAGTATGAACAACGATCCTGCGACACCATCCCTCAAAGGAACCGGCAAAACGGAATGAACTCAGTTTTCTGTAAATGCGGATGAACGCGTCTTGCAACACGTCCTGAGCATCGTGATCTGAATTCATATATCGAAGTGCAACCGTGTACATTTTAGGCGATAGTTGTTCGTATAAGGTCCTGAATGCCAATTGATCCCCGGCCAGACTCTCCTGAATCAGCCGGTTTTCTATATCTCGATTTTTCGAGGTCATTAAGAATGATCATTTGACAGACTTTTCCCTAAAGATGGGACTTTGCCCCCATGGGTTGCCTGAGATGTACTTTTTTATTGAATTTTTTTCGCTCCGTATTTTTCGCTGAGATACGGCACGAGTGATTCGGCATAAAAACCGATGCTCTCTATGGGTTCGATGATCTCCACCCTATTGATCCCATCGAGCAATCTTCGGTACTGGATCGCGGCCATATTCTCCTCGAAATTTACGGTAAAACTTCCATAGAACATGTGGAAGTTCATGTACAGGATCTCCTCCAGGAATTTTTGCCGCAAGGCAGGTTCATCGGGCAGAAAACAAACCGGTGATACGACCTGAAAGATGGCCGCCGGCTCCGGACCCTTGAAGTATTCCCACTGCTGATGCTCCTCGGGTTGCCATATGTCGACATAGATCTCAACGGTATTTCTATGTACCAGCCATTGTCCTTCTCCTTCGCAACGTGCATTTGCGGGTTCTACCCCTATGGTCTCCAGTGCGTCCTCTACTTTCTCCGAATACGGTTTCAAATCCATGTGGGCAAATTTACACTCTGCCGTTGAGCCCTCTGCATTTCCAATGCATACCATTTCGTATTTTTGATCGTTTACCTTAATCCACCCGGATCATATAGATAGCAGTAACCCAAAGCATCTTGTTCAGTTCAGGACCAAATAGCAAGAAGGTAATCTTCACCTGTCTCTGGGGGATCCTTGTTCTTTTTAACGGATCCCGGGTCTTTGCTCAATCCTCCGAGGTGGCGCAACGCACATTCTCCGAAGTAGAATCCGTCCTTCAGGGCCCGGAGATCAATGAGAAAAAGGCGGAACGATTGCTCGAAAAATGCATCGACACGGAGCTGGCCACGGCTGCACCTGACAACACCTTTCTGGCAAAATGCCATCTCCAGCTCGCCGAATTGTATACCGACCTGAACACGGAAGGCAACAAGAAATACCGAAACCTTTGGAAGTCGGCGGTCTACACCTATCGCGAAGATCAAATGGACCGCACCGGTCTCATGCTTCAAGATGTGGCTGAACACATTGGACGAATGACCGATTCGAATTATCGGTTCGATCCGTTCAATATTCCCGCCACGGAAGGCAAGAAAGATTATCAATATGTAGGCATACGAAGTGTGCGCAAGCTGAACTCCGATTCATTTGAGATCGTGATCAATGCCGGCTCGGCACTGGGACTCAGTGTCGGACAACGAGGTGGGATCCTGACTGCATCCAACAAGCTGGATAAGGATCGGGGCAACAAAGTATTTGGGTCTCTCGAGATCATTCGGGTCAGTCCGTCTTTTGCAAAATGTATCGCCGTAAGAGATCCCAAAATAGCGGTGGATCTGTTGGCCGGCGACAATGCATGGGTACAACTGAACATGCCCGACCGCCTTTATAAAGGCCTGCTTTACGAACTCGCAACGCTGAATATCTTTTTCAAGAACAGCTATCGAAAGGATTTCTATCATCCGCTACAAGTGCGACTGGTGGATGACCCGTCTGACGAGAACATCTTCTACGATGTAATGCTCGCTGATGTGATCTCAACGGCAAAGAGTTTGTACGACCCTAACGATGAACAAGACACGCTGCAGCGAACCATAAAATCTGGACGATTCGAAGGTTTGAACATGTGGGAAGCGATGCTCAACAGCACAACGAGTGACATCCGTGCATTCTTCCGTTTCGTATCCAAGTATCCTGCAAAATACATGGGACGCTCGTTCCGTCTAGATGAGACTTACGCAACATGGATCATCAATAATTCTCCCTCCTCGGATTATTACAACGACGAGGCGACGAACAACGAGGCGACCTATTTGATGCGTGATTACAATGAGTTTGGCGCCGCAGACTTTGCCAATTGGTCGGAGGAGAACAAATACTACTTGAGCCATGCCAAATTCTTGCAATCGAATCTCACGGAAGCTGTGAACGGCTATTTATCCGAACACAAATACGACACCTGCAAGCGCTTACTCGATCAGTTTGGATCCTTTGCGCGCGAGTTGAATGATACATCGATCCTCAGTGCGATCGCCTACGGATCCGGCCACTATCAAGCCTCGCAGAATGAGGCGGAAAAGGCCATTGAACATTACACCGAAGCCCTGAACCTCGGGGTGGATGTGCTCAATGCACATTGGTGGCGTGCGGGTCAGTACGAAAAGATCGGTTCCTACGGAAATGCAAGGAAGGATTTTGAGATCGTGATCGAAGGTGCGCCATTTTATGCAGCCGGCTATGGCTCGCTTGGCTGGACCCTACTAAAGATGGGCAAGTTCAAAGAGGCAGATCAATACTGCCGAAAAGCTTACGAATTGGATAGCTCTGAAATGGCCTGGACGGTCAATCTGGGACATTGTCACCTTCTCCTGGGAAGAGACGATTCAGCTCGCCTTTTCTATTCGAAAACGCTCGATGCGATCAATTACGAATCTGGTTTCAAAGAAGGCATCATCGCGGACTTTGAATTGTTCATGGAAAATGGCTGGAAAGAAGATGCCGTGCTCCGACATATGGCATTTGCGGAGCAGGAATGGAACCGTCACTATAAGTATAAAGCAAGAGCCAAGGAATACTACAACAAAGGTCTGGATGCCCGAAATGCGAGCCAGCATGAAACGGCATGCCGCTACTTCGACTCGGCCATCAATAATGTGCTCAAGGGAGACCACGTCAATTACGGTCGACTTCGCCACTACGAGCGATTTGCCGGAGCCAGCTACTTCTCCGTCAAGAATTACGAGCGTTCTGTCAATCATTATCGCAACGCCTGGAAGTTGAGTTCGGACCGCTTGCGAGATCTGGATGACCAGTTGGACGATCTGCGCGATATCAGAGTCGTGTACCAGTACATGGAAGACGAACTTTCCACAAGCATGTTTCAGCAGCTGCACCACTTTGTGGACCGCCGCATTGACGAGAATGAAGGCAGCAACAACCTCTACGTGGTAGCCATCGGTAAAAACGATTACCAGGGCGGCTCCTACTTATATGCTGAATCTGATGCCAAAGACCTGGCTGCTGATCTGGGGAAAGTAGGAAAGACCGTCTTCGACACCGTATACTCTTCTTCATTCATCGGGAATAATGCCGACCCTTCCGAAATCCGAAAAGTGATTCAGAAGATCAAGCGCGAATCGCGATACGGAGATTGCTTCGTGTTGTATTTCAGCGGATATGCTCAGGCTGGTGAACTATCGCTGGGAGATAATTCCATTGCGACCTGGGAGCTTTATGATTGGCTGCACACCATGCGAGCGCAAAAGCAATATATCATACTCGATGCTCCTGATTGTCGACTCATCCATGAGCTCAATGCCAAGGATGCTGCATTCAATTCCGGAGAAAGTAAAAGAGACCTGAACATCATTACCAACAACGGAAGCCGGATCGAGATCGAAGACGACAAGCACGGTCTGCTTTCGAAATGGGTGATCCGAGCTATTTCGGGCGAAGCTGTGCCTGGCACCAATAGCGTAGATCTCAGTGCCAAAAAGCTCGAGAGCTACATCTTTGCTTCCATACGCGAGCGCAACGAGCCATTGCAGCTGAACACCTATAGTTCAGGACTCGATTTCAATATCGCACGCTATCCCGGGATGACACGCACATCGACCGATACGATCCCACCGAGGATCGAGCTGTACCAGAGCAGTTTTACGTATGGAACCCGAGGAGGCAAGTCCACCACAATGGACCAGGAACCGGTAATAGAAGGTCGGGTATTGGATGAAAGTCCGATCGCCATGGTGGAAGTGAACGGAGTGAGTACTGCCCTTGCGGCAAACGGACGATTTGCAGTGAAGGTGCCCGCAGCCATTCTGGAAGATGTGCGCATCAAGGTCCGTGATGTGGCCGGGAATGAGAGCTTCTCAAGGTTCGATCTGACTTCGACCAGTGACGTACGTGGGTCATCTACCGCACAAGACAAAGCAGGCAAGAATTACGCAGTTCTTTTTGCGACCGACGACTATGAAGAATGGAGCGATCTGAACAATCCGATCAACGATGCGGAAGAGATAGGCTCACTTCTGCAGCGCTTCTACAATTTTGAGGTGAAGATCGTCCGGAATCCGACCAAAGAAGAGATGGAAAAGGTTCTGTTGAATTACTTGACCAAAGAGTACTCTCCAAACGATCAGTTGTTCCTCTTTTTTGCCGGACACGGCATAAACGACAAGACGCTTGCCGGTCAGTTGGTATGTACCGACACCAAGCTGGAGGATCGACAGAGCTTACCAACCTACGTACCTTTCAGCTTCATTACCGACAACTTCGATCGGAACAATTGCAAGCATGTGTTCCTGGCATTTGATGTGTGTTTCGGGGGTGCTTATTTCGATCAGACCTTCGCACCGAAATACGTCGATTCGGATATCGAGCGCATTGGCGTGGATCAGTTCATTCAACGCAAACTGAAGTACAAGTCACGCCAATTCCTGACCAGCGGGACCAACGAATATGTTCCGGACGGAACACCGGGTGCTCATAGTCCATTTGCCGGAAAATTCATTGAGACACTGAAAAATGGCAGCGACAAAGGTTACCTGACGCTGGTGGATTTCGTGGACCACATGCGTCTGATCTCCACGGAAGTCAATTACGGAACATTCGGTAGTCATCATCGAGATGGGGAATTCGTATTCCGCTACTCAGACGACGCTAGAGTGGTGCAGCAGGCTTCGGGTTCTTTCGAGATCAATTGACCACAGGCTTGAATCCTTCAAAGGCCTGCTTACAAGAATTACAATAGTGCAGACTGCGGCATAACGTCGGACCGAACGGACTGTTCAAAGTCGTGTCGTCACTTCCGCAATAAGGGCATTTAGTATCCTCGAGGATCTCCATATTGAGCGCAGAGCAATTGCGTTTTGGCGGTGCCAATCCGTGTTGTAAAAGTGCTTTGTGCCCTTCCTCCGTGATGAGATCCGTGCTCCATTGTTTTTCGAAGGAAGTCTTTACCTCCACTTCACCGATGCCATCTTCCTGCTTGATACGATCCGAGACCATCGTCTCCATGATCTTGAGCGCAGGACAGCCGGCAAAGGTCGGGGTAAGTTCCACGAACACATCATTGCCATCTACCTTGATGTCGGTGACGATCCCAAGGTCGACCACACTGATGGTTGGGATCTCAGGATCCTTAACCTCTTTCAGTATTTCTCTGATCTCGCTTTCTGTCATGGATATTCCTACCAGTCGGCAGTTGGATCTATGCTATACACTTCCGTCATCTCGTCGAGCAGAGGTTGCAGATGCTCAGTATGCTCTCCGGTACGACCACCATAAAAAGGTTCCCAGGTGCTCTCATCCGGGATCTGGAGGTTTGCTTTTTCCAGCAAAGGAGTCACCAGCTCAAGCCATTTTTCCTTGAGCACTGCTTCACCTTCAAAGATGCCGGCTTCTTTCAGCGTGGTTTCGTGTGGACCCGGTTCGAAGATGCCCAGTGCGAGATTCCAGCTATCGTTCAGGCTGTTCTGCATGCGTGTATTACTCTCTTCATTTCCGGTACCGAGTTGCTTGACCCAGGTATTGGCGTGCATGGTGTGATACTTGATCTCACCTTTATACTTTCTGGCGATCTGTGCCAATCCTTCGTAGGTGCTGTTGGCCAACATCTCGAAACGGATCGCTTCGGCCATGTCGAATAGGAAGTGACGGATCAAACTGAAATCGTATTCACCG
Organism: Sphingobacteriia bacterium; assembly: GCA_008080835.1. Classification (GTDB taxonomy): domain Bacteria; phylum Bacteroidota; class Bacteroidia; order NS11-12g; family UBA9320; genus VMDK01. Next base: position 24,033 of record VMDK01000095.1, read on the forward strand.
ATCGGCAATTCAACGAGATGGCAGCAGTGGAATTGTGGCGCGTTTCTGGTGAACGCAACGGTGTCCGGTTCTGCTTCTCCCAATTCGTGCAACAGACCATACAGGTGCTCGCTTTGTCCAATCTTGTCCTGAGCCATGGAACTGAAGGCAATATCCTCCTCAAGCAGCGGTCCGAAACCGGTCCACTCTGAATTTCGGTGTCCGATGATCAATTGATCATCCGCCATTTTATAAAGCAGCTCCTTGGCCGCATCTACGTGTGCTTCGTTGAAAAAGTCCATAGTGATTATTTCCCTTGTCGTTCTTTATATGCTTTAATGCGATCCATGACCTTGTACACTGCCGGGTCGCGATATGTCTTCTCGTTGGTCGTCTCGAATATGTCCTCATCGAAATATTCGGTTGCCGTTACACAGGACGACGGACAAACCCACAGGTTCGCAGTGGTTCCTCTACGGCTGTATTGCTCCTTGGCGTACAACAATGCCATATTGGCGTTCGGTGCGTGTACGATTCCAACGTGGACGTGTTGCTGGCCACGTTTTTTCTGGTGAAATACCTCGAAGGTCTGGAACTGGTCCAACTCACCCAACGGCTCGATCTGTTGTTCTACGTCGAGCGCTGCACGGTTTACTCTTGGATCTAGTGATTTGTGCATTTGTAATTGCGTTTATTCTTTAATGATCTTTTGTTCGAAAATGTGAGCTTCTCCTCTCACACGAAGTATGTATGCGCTGGAGGCGAGATCTTCATTGATCGCTATCTTGTTCGCACCATTCAGCATTCCGCCAGCAACAACTTTTCCCTGGATATCGATGATGCTGTATGCGTTCGCACCAACCCCGCTAGGCAGAGCAATATGGAGCTCAGATCGGAATGGCGTTGGATAAACGGCCATAGTTGGCGATTCGATATCGGAAATGCCAACGGGATGATCCGTGAATTTCAGGTCGTCGATCACCATGTTCGAGCCACCGCCTCTTGGTGCATCGGGGTTACATGCTGCTACGGCGACTGTTGCACTGTCGGCAGTCACGATGTTGGTAAGGTATTGCAGCTTAGCACTGAAATAGGTCCAGTCGCTGGCTGAAGTCGGGGTTCCCCAGCGAACGATGGCCAAAGGCACTCCAAGTGTGAAGAGTCCGGCCATTACAAGCGCGGAATCTCCGTTATCGGAATTGTACTTATACCATCCTTCGATGAATTTCCAATTCTTGCTCACGCGAAATGCAGGCTTTTCGAAATCGTTTTGGCTATTTCCGGTAAGGGCAACTCCAGGGATCACGTCTCGTCCTGAACCGGCGTTTGACAGCGACAAGGCGCTGCTTCCGCCATGTGCATTCGATGTTTTCTCCACGAGTTGTGGAATACCCGGCACGGCTGCTTCTTCGAAAACATCATCTACCGTGTACCATCCGGTTGGGACTTCACGGTCTCTTTCTACCCAATGTTCGAAGTCGCCATTTGCCAGCGGTTTCTTTCTGGTACCGATGTTCACGAAATGAATGTCATCTACGATAAGGTATCCATCGCCGTTCACCGTGTCTGTATCCAGGTCCTTTGACGAGATCAGCATGATGAGCGTATCGGGAATTGCCGAAACCTGCCAGTTGATCGGTATGGAATAGCGAACAAATGTGTCGGCCGAATTTCCTTCCACTTCCACATTGGCGATCGCGATCGGAGTCCCGTTCAATTTGAAAATGGCAACGATATCCGCGTGGTCTCCTGCCGCCAGATCAAACTTCGCAAAGAAGCGCATACTCATCGGCGCTTCATCGTATGCTTGTCCTCCGGAAATTCCGTTATTGGCCAGAATCCCGTTGGTCACGATGGAGCTGATGTCATTGTCACCTTCCACCCTTTTGTTCTCCATGCGCACAGCATAGGAGCCCGAATGGGCATCTGATGAGCGAGTGACGAGGCCGCCTGTCAAAAAGCTATCGAGAGTGACTTTGGTTCTTTTTGACCAGGACTCAAAGTCTCCTGATGGAATGTTCTGTGCAGTTGTAAAAAGAACGCTTCCCAATAACACGATAATCAATGTGATGTGTTTCATGATTCTAATAGATATATGATCGGTAGTCATTCGGGCGTGCACTGAACAATTTAATCTTATGCGAACGGTACACTGTATTTAGCGTCCTCTCCAAGAATGGCTCGACGTACCCATCTTCCCTTCTCCTCAGCCATTCGTCTTACGGCCAGGCGCTCCGCATTACACGGACCGTCACCGTTGATGACGCGTTTGAATTCATCCCAATCGGGTTCTGTATATTCCCATTTACCGGTTTCCTCATTTTTGCGAAGATTCGGGTCGGGGAGTTCCAGTCCCAGGTCCCAGATCTTAGGAACATACATGTCGAGATACTGCTGACGCATATCGTCGTTGGACATCATCTTGACCTTCCATTTCATCAACACTTCCGTGTGCACACTCACGCGGTCGGGAGGGCCGAAGAAATGCATGATCGGCTGCCACCAGCGTGTGAGCGCTTCCTGAACCATTTGGCGCTGTTTGGCCGTTCCGGTTGCCAGGTGCACTACGTTGTCGTGACCGTATTTCAGGTGGAATGATTCTTCATAACAGATACGCTCCAGTGCGCGGCAATAAGGACCATAGGATCCTTTGGAATTAGCGAGCTGGTTCACGATCGCTCCTGCATCGATCAACCATGCGATGATGGCTGAATCCGCCCAGGTAATGGCCGGATAGTTGAATACGTTAGAGTACTTCGATTTCCCTGTGATCAGGTCGTTGATCATGTCCTCACGAGGTTTACCCAGGGTCTCTGCTGCAGAATACAGCAATTGAGCATGACCTACTTCATCCTGTACCTTCGCCATGAGAGCGAGCTTGCGACGAAATCCCGGAGCACGTGTGATCCACGTTCCTTCCGGCAATGCTCCAATGATCTCGGAGTGCGCATGTTGCTCGATCATTCGGATGAGCTGCTTTCGGTAAAGTGCAGGCATCCAATCCTGAGGTTCGATCTTCTCTCCGGCGAGAATCCGTGCTTCAAACTCAGCGAGTTTTACCGGATCTTCTCCTTCTACGGTTTTACCTTTCTGATCTTTAGGGTCGATGTAAGCGTTTCCGTACATGTCGTTCTGTTATTTGTCTCTGTTATTATATATTATAAATATGTTGCATCAGCCTCAATCTGTTACAATGTCGTAACTCGGCGGCAACTCTTTTTTCAATCCTATTAAAATGAACTTCGTCAGATTCTCGGCGATCTCATCGGGTGAAAGTCGACCGTCTTCGCGATACCATTCCACGACCCAATTCAGGGAAGACAGGATGGTAAGCGTAGAGAATTTCACGTCGACCTCGTTGAAAGAACCTTCGTCGATCCCTCCTCGGATGATATCGCGAATGCCTTCTTCATATTGGTCGCGAAGAGCAATGAAATCCGCTTTGCGCTCGTCGTTCAAAAATCTCCAGTCGTGCTGAAAGACCATAGCCGCATCGGGATAGCTGGTCAAAATGCCGATGTGGTTCTTCACTGCCATCGCCAATCGCTGAACTGCGTCGAAGTAAATATCATTCACCTCCTTGATGGCCAGAAGGAATCGGTCGGCCATGTCAAAGCAGATCGCATCGAGCAATTCTTCCTTGCCCTTGAAATGGGAATACAGACTGGCCGGTTCGACCTGTGCTGCGGCTGCAATGTCTCTGATCGATGTGGATGTGTATCCTTTTTCGCGGAACAGACTTCGCGCCAATTCTAAGATCTCCTTCTTTCTTTCGGTCATCTAACGAACATTCGTTAGGCAAAGATAAAAAACGAAAATGAGAATATCAATATGGGTGTTTTGTCGGTGGGATTCCTCAGGGAAACGACCGAGAACTATCATTTGATTGCCGTCGATTGTTGGTTAACTTTGAAACGAAGACAAAGCAGCTCTATGGAAGGTATTTCAATGGACAAAGGTGAACTGGAACTGGAGATCAAGCGAGTGTTCCCGGAATTCTCCAAACCTCTGATCGACGAGATCGTGGAGGCGGGTGTGCTGAAATCGGTTCCACCCGGCGAACAGATCATGGACGTGGGACGACACATCAATGAAGTTCCCCTGCTGTTAAAAGGAAAGATCAAGGTTTACCGTCCGGACGAGCGCGGCAATGAGCTCTTTCTATACTTCCTCTACCCTGGGGATGCCTGTGCACTGAGTTTGGTGTGTAGCGCCTCAACGGGAAAGAGTAATGTGCGTGCTGAAACACTCGAAGAGTGCACAATGCTGAATGTGCCGGTGAAATACATGGACAGTTGGATGCGGGAATACCGCTCCTGGTACTATTATGTACTGAGTACGTATCGAGCAAGGCTCGAAGAGGTACTCAAAACGGTCGACAATATCGCGTTCCATAAGATGGACGAGCGCCTGATGCAATATCTACTCAAGAACCAGCGCGCTTCCGGGAGCAACCAACTGCACCTCACACACCAGGACATCGCCTATGAGCTCAATTCCAGTCGGGAAGTGATCTCCAGACTCCTCAAAAAGCTGGAGCAAAAAGAATGGATCAAACTCGGGCGGAACAGCATTGATATTCTGGTGGATCTGAAGGAGAAGCTGGACTACTGATTGGCTGTTGGCTTTTGGCTTTTGGCTGTTAGCTCCTAGCTCTTAGGCGGTCGTCTGGTTGTTGGAAGTATTCGTTTATACCGTAAAACGTGCCAGCCTCTGGCAGGACATAACCTGTCCGCCTTTGGCGGAGGAGCACAAAGGTTGCGCACCTACACTGTCGCGGGTATGTTACCCGTGACTGGTTTTAGGATGAAGTTTAAACATTAGGACGTAGTTACCGCTCACTTTGCTTGCTAAAGACTACGCCCAGTGTGGAGAAAAGACCACGATACTTTTCCCTGTTCACTGTTCACTCACACTCATCTTCAATGTGATTCACATCACTCCCAATACGCCTCATACTCACGTACATTTGCATACAGAATGAAGCGATTCTTACCGATCCTCAAATGGTTGCCGAATTATGGGAAGTCGTCTTTCCGGGGCGACCTCATTGCCGGGCTCACCGTAGGCATGATGCTCATCCCACAGGGGATGGCTTATGCCATGCTTGCTGGACTGGAGCCGATCTATGGATTATACGCCTCGATCACTCCGCTGATCGTGTATGCGATCTTCGGGACGTCAAGGCAACTTGCGGTTGGACCTGTGGCTATGGTATCGCTGCTTGTTTCCGCGTCCATAGCATCATTGGGGATCACGGAACCTTCGGAGTATGTGGCGGCTGCCCTGCTGCTTTCGTTCATGATCGGAGCCATACAGTTCCTGCTCGGGGTCATTCGGGCGGGCTTCCTGGTGAACTTCCTGTCGCATCCGGTCATCAGTGGATTTACGTCGGCGGCGGCATTGATAATCGGATTGAATCAACTCAAACATCTCTTCGGGATCTCCATTAAGAAGACGCACTACGTGCACCAAATACTCATCGACACCGCCAAGAATTTGGGCGACCTCAACGCCTATGCTCTGGCCATCGGGGCGGTCGCCATTGCCTTGATCATTTTGCTGAAAAAGATCAACCGCTCCATACCCGGTCCGCTTGTAGCAGTGACACTGGGCATCGTGGTGGTCTCCTCGTTCCAACTGGACGCCTCCGGCGTGAAGATCGTCGGGACCATTCCGGAAGGGCTTCCATCCTTTCAGATCCCGAACCTCGAATGGAGTTTGATCGAACGACTCATGCCCATGGCTGTCACCATTTCGCTGATCGCATTCATGGAATCCATTGCGGTCGCAAAGGCGATCCAAAAGAAGCACAAGGATTATCGGGTAGATGCCAATCAGGAGCTGATCGGATTGGGCCTGGCCAATATCGCAGGTTCGTTCTTCCAGGCATTTCCGAGTACCGGTGGATTCAGCAGAACTGCGGTGAACGACCAGGCCGGAGCCAAGACAGGAATGGCTGCCATCATCAGCGCCATTTTGATCGCGCTCTCTCTGTTGTTCCTCACCCCTTTATTTTACTATTTGCCAAAAGCCATACTGGCCTCCATCATCATGGTTGCTGTATTTGGACTCATCGATATACAAGAGGTCAAACATCTATGGAAAACTGACCGGCACGATCTGGTACTCTTGCTCATCACTTTTGTAGCTACACTTGCGCTGGGTATTGAAAACGGGATCCTACTTGGTGTAGGATTGTCGGTCCTGCTCATCATATTGAAAACGACCCGACCACATTATGCCATACTCGGCAAGCTTCCGTCCACCGGAGTGTATCGGAATGTGAAACGATTCACGGATGCAGAAATAGATCCTGAGATCCTCATTTTCCGGTTCGATGCTCGCCTGTACTTTGCCAACGTGCAATACTTTACCGATTCCATCTTCGAGGAGATCGAACGGAAAGGAGATGCGCTTAAGCTGATCGTGGTCGACACCGAAAGCATCAACGATATTGACTCCAGTGGAATGCACGCCTTGGTGGATCTGAAAAGCAGTCTGGACGACCGCAATATTCAGATGTATTTCACTTCGGTGAAAGGACCCGTGCGCGATAAGATGTCGCAGGCAGAATTTACAGAGATCCTGGGTGAAAGTCACTTCAGACTTCGGATCCAGGAAGCCATCGACGCGTACCGAGAAACTACCGCAAACGGGTCCGTGGTGATCGACGAAAATGCTTTACAGCATGATGATTGAGAAAGCTACCGCGCAATTGTACATTTGAATGCTCTGAAAAAGGAACAGACCAACTCCAAACGACACATGTCTCAGCCGCTCATTGATAAATACGGAAGAACGATAGAATACGTTCGGATGGCGATCACCGATCGTTGCAATCTGCGCTGCTACTATTGCATGCCGGAGTGCGGGATCGACTTCGTCAAACGACGTGAATTGCTGAGCTATGAGGAGCTCGAACGACTCATGGCCATCATGGCCGGAATGGGCGTTCACAAAGTGCGAATAACGGGTGGAGAACCACTGGTACGCAAGGGTTCGCCGGAATTCATGGAACGTCTGAAAGCTACGGAAGGCGTTGAAAGTATGCACCTTACAACAAACGCAACACTTACCTACCCACATATCGACCGGCTCGCAGAAATGGGTTTGAGCTCGGTGAATATCAGTCTGGATACGCTGGACGAAGCACGCTTCCTGGCCATCACCAAACGAGAAGGGTTGGACCAGGTGCTTGCATCCATCGATGCGTTCCTGGAGAAAGGAATTCGTGTTAAGTTGAACATGGTGGTAATGTACGGCGTGAACGATATGGACATCGCTTCGATGCTGGAATTGGCACGCAACAAACCGATCGAAGTACGGTTGATCGAAGAGATGCCGTTCAACGGCTCCAGTCACGACCTAAAACCGCACTGGAACTTCCGCAAGTTGGAAGAATCCATTGCGATGAACTTCCCGGAACTCCAAAAAGATGAAATGTTCCCCGGAGCTACAGCCTATACATTCTCCGATGATTCATGGAAAGGCAATGTCGGAATTATCGCCGCGTTCAGCAGAACGTTTTGTGGCACGTGCAACCGATTGCGCATTACGCCTACAGGGCAACTGAAAGTGTGTTTGTACGACAACGGGGTGCTGGATCTCCGCGAATTGTTGCGCGACGGCAGCACGGATGCCGAGATCGAAGCACGTATACGGGCCGTGGTAGCAGCCAAACCGAAAGACGGATTTGAAGCCGAGAAGCTTGCCGAAACCTCGGGCGAGCACAGGGAGAGTATGGCTACAATAGGAGGGTGAGTGTGAAGTGTGAGCTTGTTCGCCTCTGGCGGATGAACAGGAATTTGAACCACCGAGACACGGAGAACATGGAGCTTGTCCGCCTGCGGCGGAAGTGTAAGTACGAAGTGCAAGTGAACAAGAACTAGCCAAATGCTAAAAGTAGAAGAAGCAACCCGACTCATCAATGCACAGGTCCGCGACTATGGATCGGAGCGCATCGCGTTGGATGAAACTGTAGGGCGGGTCCTTGCCGAGGATGTTGCCGCGGATCGTGACTTCCCTCCTTTTGATCGGGTGAGTATGGATGGCATCGCCATCGACTACACGGCGTTCGAGAATGGGCGCACGGAGTTCAGGATCGAGCAGACCATTGCGGCGGGAGAACCGATCGCTACGCTGAAAAATAAGGACAACTGCATGGAGGTCATGACGGGTGCCGTTTGCCCGGAGGGCTGCGATACGGTGATCCGCTATGAAGACCTAGAGATCAATGGCGGGGTTGCCCGCATTATGATCGACGATATCCGTCACACGCAAAACGTGCACAATCAAGGTATCGACCGCACAGCCGGCGACATCCTGATCAAAGTAGGCAAGCTCATCAACGCAGCCGACATCGCCATCATGGCCACGGTCGGGAAGGCAGAAGTGCTCGTGCGAAAAAATCCGCGGGTTTGCATTTTGAGCAATGGCGACGAACTCGTGCAGGTGCACGAAACACCCGAGCCACATCAGATCAGGCGCTCGAATGTGCATGCGCTGTCGAACTTGCTCAAAAGCCGACACGTAGATGCCGAAACGCGTCACATCTCGGATGATCGAGAATTGATCCGCGAACATGTGGAACAACTCCTCCAGGACTTCGACGTGCTGCTGATGAGCGGTGGTGTTTCCATGGGGAAATTCGACCATCTGCCGTCGGTCTTTGATGAACTCGGAGTTGAGAAGGTGTTCCACAAGATCCAGCAGCGTCCGGGTAAGCCATTCTGGTTCGGGAAGCATCCTTCCGGGACTTTGATCTTTGCCTTTCCGGGCAATCCGGTATCGACCTTTATGTGCGCGATCCGCTATTTCATTCCGTGGCTGAACACGACACTCGAGCAGAGAGATATCCCGGAGATGAGCGCCATCCTGAGCGAAGATTTTCACTTCCGTCCTACCTTACAATACTTCCTGCCGGTCAAAACGCATATGAAGGATGGTCAGCTTTATGGAGCCCCTCGTCCCGGGCATGGTTCGGGTGACCTGGCCAACCTCTCCGATGCGGATGGCTTTCTTGAACTCCCGATCGATCGGAGCGATTTTCAGAAAGGGGAGGCGTTTCGTTTTTGGACTTTTTGATTTCTTTACCACGGAGGCACGGAGGACACAGAGCTTGAAAGCCTAAAGATATATCTTTAGGCTTTCGGCATTATCGTGATCAGATTCTCCTGTTTGATAATGGATGGTCCGTAGTCACCATTCGCTGCGCTCATTCAAGACTACGGACAGTGTTCGGTGTAATTTCAAGACCGTTCCTAATCCCAAACAGCCCGTTGTCCAATGATCCGCTACGCGGCACAAGATTCGGTGCGATATTCTGGTTGAAATCAGAAAGGAGGCAGTTATGGAAACCCGAAAACAGATCAATCGAAATCGCTTTTTATTTTTCAACGTAGGACTGATCATTTCATGTTCATTCGTGTTGTGGGCTTTTCAATGGAAAGCACCCGAGCGCAACTCTCTCATCGAAGCCACCGTCCATACTCCGGATGAGATCCAGATCGTGGCCACCTTCACTCCACCCAAACAGGAGGAGCAAAAAGAAGAAAAGCAAGAGGAACCCGACAAAAAGAACGAAGAGTTCTCTGAGCGGACCCGACTCAAGGTCGCCGATTTCGCTCCGAAACCGCGAAGGATGCCCATGCTCCATTTGCGCAAGCCCGATTCAGGCCCGACCAAATTGGTCCTTCCCCTGGCAGATGCATCCAACATCGTTGTTCCCGACGTCTTGCCATCTTTTCCCGAAGGGAATGCCGCCTTGAAATCCTTCCTTGAGCAAAATCTTCGCTACCCGGAGTACGCCCTCGATGCCGGACTGACCGGACGCGTAGTCGTAAAATTCGTAGTGGACGTGAATGGAAACATCATCGATGTGCGCGTTCTTTCGTCCGATCTGGGCCAGGATGGAGCGCGCGAAGCCCTGCGCGTGATGAAGCTCATGCCCAAATGGGTGCCGGGCTACTACAAAGGCAATAAAGTGAACTCCTATTTCATACAGAAATTCTCCTTTGAATTGATGTAGGATAAAGACGCTGATATGCAGCAACGTTTCATATACACTGTCTATTTAACGGTGTCTCCAAACGCGGAGGCACCGTTTGTGAATCGATCCCTGCCGCTTATCAACCAAAAAATGAAAACGAAAAATCAGATACTATCTTGAAGTTGAAATCGAAAATGAAGAAGTACAACACATATATCACCGCACTTATTTTCCTGCTCTGTAGTCAGGGAGCTATGGCGTTCGCCGACAAGGACGACGACGTCAAAAAGGAAAAAGAACCCAACTCAAAGATCGAAAAGGTCGACTCGATCGAAGTGAACGACGTCTCCACCGAGGACACGCTGGTCTTTGGCGATTACGACGACGATCATCCGATCGGCGGTGGCGGGCAGCAGATGGTTCACCGCGACGCCGGTGCGAAGACCATTACCATTGAGTGCCTGGCCAAACTGCCACGCAAAGTGCAGACCCTCGAAAAACAAACCGGAATGATCGCAGCACCTCCACCGGTTTTCCTTAAAAGCGAATTCGCCATTTATCCGAATCCTGCTGTAACCGGAGAAAACTTGTTTTTAAACCTGCCTGATGCACCAAAAAATGCAAGTGTCACCCTGGTGAATATGCTCGGTGAGCAAATAGCCGTGTCGTTGGTCGATAATGCGATATCGACGGTCGGTTTGGCTGCCGGACAATATATAGCTATCGTGAAATTGGATCGCGAAGTATACACCAAACGGGTGATCCTCCGTTAATAAATTGCTTCCCGATAGTTGTCGGGGTGCAGCGCGCTGTTACTGTTGGTCAAATTTTGTAAACCTAAACACCTAAAACCCTACCACTATGATCAAAGCAGTAGTTATCGACGACGAATTGAAAAGCCGTGAAGTAATGGAAACATTGCTCCGGGATCTGGTAGACGGGATGATCGTGTGCGGAACGGCAGATTCGGTGAGTTCGGGGATCCGCCTCATCAACAAGACCAACCCGGATGTGGTCTTCCTCGACGTGGAAATGCCGCGGCGCGACGGGTTCCAGCTTCTGGACGAACTAAAACCTTTCGCCTTTGAGGTGGTCTTCACCACCGGTCACGATCAGTACGCTATTCAGGCATTTAGAACCAATGCCGTGGACTACCTGATGAAACCTATCGGCCTGGATCAACTCAAGCAAGCCATTGCACGAGTGGACGATCGCAGGAAGAAGGATAAAATGAATGAAAATTTTGAAGCTTTTGTGGAATCGGTCAAAGAAGCCGACGACCAGCAAAGGCAGATCGCATTGTCGAGCTCTTCCGGATTGATATTCGTGAAGATCGACGATATCATATATCTCCGCGGAGATGGGGCTTACACACACTTTTTCTTAAAAAGCGGAAAGAAACTCACGGTTTCCAAGAACTTGAAAGAGTACGAGCGACAACTGGAATCCTATGAGTTCTTTCGTGTCCATAAGTCCTTCCTGATCCACCTACCTGAAATGACCAAATACGTACGAGGAGATGGTGGCTACGTGGTTATGTCGAATGGAGACAACGTCAACGTAAGCAAGCGTAGAAAGGAAGGGTTTATGGCAACTTTGAGTAAATTGTGACCCTATGCGGTCGACCCTGCTCTCCCTCCTATTTTTACTTCTCGTTTCGCCCATCCAGGCGGATCACGGTACCCCGCATTTTTACAATAGCACCCGGGAAAATGGCCTGGCACAAGCTACGGTCACCAGCGTGCTTGAAGGGCGCAAAGGCTTCATGTGGATGGGGACGGCCGAAGGTCTGCACCGGTACGATGGCTACGAATTCAAGATCTACAAGCATAGCTTGCGCGACAGCAATTCGCTGTCGAACGATCACGTGACGGCACTTTGCGAAGACTCGACCGACCACCTTTGGGTCGGGACCTTTGTGGGACAACTCAACCGCTTCGACAAACGCACCGAGACCTTCGAACGATTCGAGATCACCGACAAAGATGGCGCTGCCAACCGATATCCGATCACGTGTATCGCCTATGATAAGGACGGGAGCATCCTGGTAGGACTAGACGGAGGAGGTGTGGTCACCATTGACGAGCATACCGGTGAGCAAGAGCATTTCAGCACGGAAAATTCCGAGCTGACCAACGATTTCATCAAGAGTTTCAATACCGAGGCCAATGACCTGGGTTTCTGGATCGGGACGGTGCAGGGACTGAGTCTGTTCAAAAGCGGACAGTTCAAGACCTTTGAATCGCTGCGCGTATTCGACAACCAGTTCGTGAGCGATGTACTGCACGATGGAGCCTACCTATACATCACTACGATCGGACAAGGCCTGCAGATCTGGAATAGCAAGACCGAAGAGCTACGTTCCATACAGCCGCCCAATTACCGCGGTGCGCGATTCATGAACTTCATCGTGAAAGACCGCAGCGGCGATATGTGGATCGGGACGGAAGGTGCCGGATTGCTGCGACTGCACGAAGGCCATTTCGAGCGATTTCGTAACGATGCCTACGATAACCGCTCCCTGGTGGGCGATAATGTACGCACAGGTTGTACCGACAGTCGAGGCATGCTCTGGTTCGGCTGTGTGAACGGACTGAGCCATTACGATCCCTCCTACCACTTGTTCAACCTGTACCGAAGTTTTGAGTACGAGGGAGAATCCACCAATAGCAATGTGTATTGCATTTACGAAGACCGACGAGGCATCGTTTGGCTCGGAACCTTGAGCGGAGGACTGGTGCGTTTCGATCCCAAAACCGGAGAACGGAGGGTCTATCCTATTCTTCGTGATGGCAATGTGGAGACCAAGGCCGTACGCGCCATTTTCGAGGACAGTGGAGGAACCCTTTGGATCGGTTCACGAGACGAAGGACTGTTCTCATTTGACCGAAGGTCGGAGATCTTCAAACACCATCCGGCGGGTGAAGATGTGAACCTGAAAACGATCCGCTGTATTTATGAGGACAGCAAGAAACGACTTTGGGTGGGATCGAACTGGGGACTGTTCCGCTACGACAAACGGAACGAGAAATACGCGGTATACGCCAGTCGCTACCAGCGCAATAACCCCATTTACCAGATCTACGAAGACGTAACGCGCGGAGAGCTCATTTTGTGCACATTCCGCTCAGGACTGCACTTGTTTGACATCAAGAAAGAAGCGTTCACAGTGCTGAGACATGCGGAGGATTCCTCGAGTCCGAGTGCGAATGCCCTCATGTGCATCGAAGCCATTGGGAAGGACTCCTTCCTGATTGGGACCTATGGCGGCGGGGTGAACATCTTCGAGCGCGATAAATACAAATTCACCGCCATGACCAATTTGGCAGGATTGCCGAATAATGTGATTTACGGAATACTCCCGCAGGGCGATCATATCTACTGGCTGAGTACCAACGACGGCATCGTGCGCTACGATCTGATGAAGGGAAAGTTCCGTCGCTTCGACCTCAATTACTACCTGCAGGGACTGGAATTCAACGAGGGCGCCTATTGCAAGTCATCTGACGGCACCTACTATTTCGGCGGACCGGGTGGCTTCAACACCTTCAAACCGGCCGACTTCCCGGTTTTTGAACAACCACGGAATATCGTCATCACGAAATTCAAGAAACTGAACGACGAGGTGGATCTGGGGCAGTCGATCATGTACACCGAGCAGGTGGAGATCGAGTTTAACGAAAACCTGATCAGCTTCGACTTCGTGGCCCTGAATTACTCTCAGGAAAACAGTTACGCCTATAAGCTCGAAGGCTACGACGGCGAGTGGATCTATACCGGTAAGAACCGAACGGCCTACTATACCCGCTTATCGCCGGGCACCTATACGTTCAAAGTGAAGGCGGCTGGTCCGAACGGTGAATACGGCCCGGAGCTCAGCGCCATGAGCGTGATCGTAAAGCGACCATTCTGGAGCACGTGGTGGTTCATCGGTCTGACGGGCCTGGTGCTCCTGTTGATCATCCTGATCATCTTCAAGGTCCGCACGCGAGCTATTAGCAGGGAACTTCGACACCGCCTGGTGGATCTGGAACTGCGCGCCCTGCGGAGTCAGATGAACCCGCATTTTATTTTTAACAGCTTGAATTCGATCCAGTACTTCGTGCTAAAAAATGAGCCCAAGCAAGCTTATGGCTATCTGACCAAATTCTCCAACCTCATGCGCATGATCCTGCAGAACAGCCGCATGCGGTATATCAGTCTGGAAGCCGAGGTAAGCTGGCTGCAGACCTACCTCGATCTGGAGAAACTGCGCATGGAGAATGAGATGGAATACATCATCCACATCGATCCGGGACTCGACCGGGAGAACATCTTTATCCCGAGCATGATCCTTCAACCTTATGTGGAGAATGCCATCATACACGGACTGCTGCCCAAGGAAACAGACCGCGAACTCACCATCTCCTTTCATACGGAAAATAAAAAGCTGATCTGCATCGTGCAGGACAACGGTATCGGTCGGAAGCGCAGTGCGGAACTGAACGCCGAGCGAACTAAAAAGCATCGTTCACAAGGCTTGCGCCTTACCGGCGAGCGACTGGAAATGATGAGCGTACCGGGCAAATCGCGGGCGAAGATGGAGATCCGCGACCTGCAGGATGACGAAGGAAATGTACTGGGTACGCAAGTGATCATTGAACTGCCGATCCTGAAGGCGCAGGACGTAAAACCGAGCGAATGAGAGCGATCATAGTCGACGATGAACTGAAGAGCCGCGAAGTGCTCCGCACCCTGGTGGAGACCTTCTGCGACGACATCGAGGTGGTATGCACCTGCGAGGATATCGACGACAGCATTGCAGCCATTAAAAGGGAAAAGCCGGATCTGGTATTCCTGGACATCCATTTAAAGAACGGCGACTCCTTTCAGATCCTGAAAGGGCTGGACGACCTGAACTTCGACATCATCTTCGTGACAGCCTACGACGAATATTCGGTCAAGGCGCTGAAGTTCACCGGCATCACTTGTCTGTTCAAACCCATCGACGTAGACGAACTCGTACAGGCCATTTCCTCGCTCCGCGAAAAACACCTCGACATGCACACTGCCTATGAAATGGTGGATGGCTTGTTGCGCAGCAAATTCAGCAAAGTTCCGATCATCACTCCCACGGGACTGACCTTCGTAGGCGTAGAGAACATCCTCTATTTGCGCAGCCTGGACAAAGGTGTGGAGCTCCATACCACAGACGGGCATGTGACCCGCAGCATTAAGGATCTCTCCAAATTCCGGGAGGTTTTCATCACCAAGGATTTCATCCCAGTAGGCGAAGGACTACTGGTCAACTCAAACTGGATCGACCGCAGCAAAAGCGATCGCGGGGTGATGGTATTCCGCAACGGTGCGACGCTGGAGGTGCAGAAGGAGTTGTTGTACAATACTCTAAAGGCGATGATCGGAAAAGCTTGAAGCTAGCAATAGCTGTCATCAAAATTTCCTAGCATTGTACCACCATGGTATTTAGTGGGGCAACCTTCCTCTTCTTCTTCCTGCCGTGCTTCCTGCTGGTCTATTTTCTCGCGCATGAAAAATACCGGAACATCGTGCTGCTCATGGGCAGTATCCTGTTCTATCAATGGGGTGCGCCGTGGTTCGTCTTTGTGATCCTGGCCTCCACCTGGGTGGATTTTCACATCGTGAAACGCATGCATCGCTGTGAGGAGAAACAGGAAAAACGAAAGTGGCTGACCGCCTCTCTGATCATCAACCTGGGATTGCTCGCCTGGTTCAAGTACGCCAATTTCTTCGCAGAGAATATCAAGGTGCTGATGACCGAATTCGGCATGGGCAGCTTCCACTGGATGGAGGTCATGCTCCCGATCGGGATCTCGTTCTATACATTCCAGACCATCACCTATGCCGTGGATGTGTATCGCGGCACCCATGATCCGCTGCGCAAGCCGTCGGATTATATGATGTATATCCTGATGTTCCCGCAGCTCATTGCCGGTCCGATCGTGCGCTTCCACGAAGTGGCCGATAGCATCGAAAAACGCGAACATCGCTTGTCGAGCATTCAATGGGGCGTATTGCGCTTCACACTGGGACTGGCCAAGAAGGTACTGATCGCCAATGTGCTCGGACAAACCGCCGACGAGATCTTCTACCAGGGAGCCGAGGAGGTGACCACCGCCACCGCCTGGGTCGGGGCATTGGCCTATACCTTCCAGAT